>NZ_JAQUWN010000102.1 GCF_028692895.1 Pseudodesulfovibrio sp. | reverse complement strand
GGATGCGGCCACGGTCGAGGCCAAGCCGGAGAGCTAGCCAAAGGGCCCGTTGCGGGATACATTGACGGCACGTCGCGTGGGCGGCGTGCCGTTTTTCTTTTTTCGGACAAGGAGACTGCCGTGCAGACCAGCGAAAGTGAAGCCAAGTACAAGTACTGTCCCCTGCTCAAGACCTCGGACGACAAGATGAAAATGTGCCAGGGGTCCATGTGCATGATGTGGCGTTGGGCCGATGATCTGAAGGAAGCGGGCTACTGCGGCCTGGCCGGGACCGTGCGCGGCCGGTAGGACCGGCGGGGAGGGGCCGTATGGCCAAGCCGTTCGCGTTCAAGCTGGAGAAAGTCCTCGATTATCGCGGCCAGTTGGAGGAGCAGGCCAAGGGCGAGCTGGCCAAGGCCCGGCGGGCCTACGACGCCCAACTGGCCGCCGTGGACGACCTCGGGGTCAAGCTCCGGGAGCACCTGGCCGCCGGGGAGGATGCCCGCCGGAGCGTCAATGAAATGTGGCTGTGGCGGCAGTACAAGGATGCCCTGCAACAGGACCTGGCCCGCGAAAGGGCGGTATTGCAGACGTTGGAACTCAAATTGCATCAGCGCCGCCTGGAGGCCGTGGAACGGTCCAAGGACAGGAAGCTCCTGGAAAAGCTCAAGGAAACCCAAGCCCGAAAACACCATGAAGAAGCAAGCGCCAGAGAAGAAAAGGAAAACGATGAAATGGCGGCCCTTCGCCACGAATCTCAAGATATCTAGGGTCCTCGTCAGCCTGGTTTTCCTGGCCCTGATGAAACTCGCGATCCTGGGCCTGGCCGGTGTCGATTCCCTGACGCCCGCCCTGCTGAGGGCCGTGATGCCCGACTCACTGGCCGTGGCCGCCCAGGCGCAGCCTCAGGCCCAGGATCAGCCTCAGTCCAACACGCCCGTGGCCGACACGGCGGACTCCCGGGCCAACCAGGACCGGGCGCGCGAGGCGGCCGCCGACGCGAGCGCCGACAAGGCGCGCACCGAGCAGGACCTGCCCGAGGAATGGAAGGCCCTCAAGCGCAAGCAGGAGGAACTGGCCATCAAGGAGCGCAACCTCAAGGACCTGGAGGCATCCATCCGGGCAGAGGCCGTCCAGGTGCGGAAGCTTCACGACGAGATCAAGGCCATGCTGGACGAAGCCAAGCAGATCAAGGACCAGCGCGTCAAGCAACTGGTGGAGATGCTCTCCAACACCAAGGCCAAGAAGGCGGCGGAGATTCTCCAGACCATGGACATCGAGCTGGCCGTGAAGGTCCTCTCGGGCATGCGCGGCCGCCAGGCGGGCGAGATCCTCACCTTTGTGGAGGCCAAGAAGGCCGCCGACCTCTCCGAGCGCCTGACCCGCTTGCAGGTCCCCTTCGCCGACGGCCAGCAGCCCTAGGCCTGCCCCCCCCGACAAAGCGACAAACGAAGCGCCCCGGACCGTGTCACGGTCCGGGGCGCTCGCATGTTCGGGGATCGAGGGGCGGCCCGGCTCCGGATGGAGCCGGGCCGGAAAGGGTCGTCTAGAGGTAGTCGCCCCGGTTGAACTTGAACCGCTCGGTGGCGGTCAGGGTCTCCAGGTCGTCGACAATGGACTTCAGGCCGGGGTCGAGGCTGGCCTGTCCCTCCTTGAGGGCGGCCACTCCGTCGGCTATCCGGTCGAGGGTCCCGTAGGCGTTCTTGAGCCCGCCTTCGGGGTCGGCCAGGGCCGCGGCGTAGTCGTCCCATTGGTCGAGGATGGATTCCACCTGTCCGGCCGCGCCCCCGTCGTCCGTCGGCTGGACGGACTGCATGGCGTGGAGGCTCAGCATCGGGTTGATCACCGGCGGCGACGCGATGTTCGCCGTCTGGGTCCCGCCCTTCGACACTTCCTGGCTCAGGATGTCGTCGAAGCCCTGCCCGGACTGTTGCGCCCTGTCCTGCCGTCGCACCTGCTCCGGCGAGACGCCCTCGATCTGATCAGGACGGATTTTCATGGTTCACACTCCTATCCTGTGTTTTGCCTGAATCGTGCACGGACCATGCCAAGCGGTTTTATTTGACAACTTGTCGGAAAGTATTATCATTTTATCGAAAGACCCCGGCAAAAAGTGCCGCTCGGCCCGGTCCGGCTCCGGCCGCATACAGGGTGGAAGGTACGTGAGAAGAAAATGGTTGTCTATGGCGGGAGGCTCTGGCAGTAAACAGAAAGGATGGTCCGGGTTCCGGACCGTCTCCCCCGGGGGAAGAGTGGACGGCGTCCGATACGCGGTCGCACAGGCCAAGGAGGTAGCAAATGGCCGAAATCAAGAAGATTCTTTGCGCGGTTGATTTCTCGGATCACAGCCCCAAGGTGGCGGAGTACGCCACGCTGATGGCCAAGGGGACCGGCGCCCAGATGCTGGTGCTCTACGTGGCCCCGTCGCTGAGCCAGTATGTCGGCTTCCACGTTCCGCCCAGCTCCATCGAGAGCTTCGTGGGCGAGATCGTCACCGGCGCCGAGGACACCATGAACGAGTTCGTCAAGGACAACTTCAAGGGCATGACCGTGGCCGGAAAGGTCGTGGCGGGGTATCCCGCCGAGGAGATCCTGGCCATCGCCGAGGCCGAGGGCTGCGACATGATCATCATGGGCACCCACGGCCGCAAGGGCATCGACCGCATCCTCTTCGGCTCCGTGGCCGAAAAGGTGGTCAAGTCGTCCAAGGTGCCCGTGCTCACGATCCGGCCCAGCTAGGCCGGGCCGCCCTTTACGAGGGGACGGAAAGCATATACAGAGGGACGGCTTCGGCCGTTCCTTTTTTTCGGCCGACATGCATGAGGGAGCGCAGACATGAAAGAATTCTCCGTCCGTCCGGAAGTGCTGGACTTCAAGCCCTACGTCCCGGGCCTGACCATCGAACAGATTCAGGAACGCTACGGCCTGACCTCGGTCATCAAGCTGGCCAGCAACGAAAATCCCCTGGGCGCGTCGCCCGTGGTCCAGAAGGTCGTGGCCCGCAACGCGGACCGCATCTTCCGCTATCCGCAAAACCACACCCCGCGCCTGGCCGCCGCCATCAGCGAGTCCGTGGGCGTCCCCGAGGAGTGCGTCCTGGTGGGCAACGGCTCGGACGAGATCATCGACATGCTGGTGCGCATGAAGGCCTGCCCCGGCGACAACATCGTCTGCTACGAACACTGCTTCTCCATGTACCGCATGTGCGCGAAGCTGGCAGGGGTTGAATACCGCGAGGTTCCGCGCGGCGACGACTACGAGCTCCCGCTCGACAAGATGGCCGAGGCCGCCGACGAACGCACCGCCATGGTCATCGTCACCAGCCCGGACAACCCCACGGGCCTGGCGGCCACGGTGGAGGACCTCTCCGTGCTGGCTGGCGTGCTGCCTCCGGACTGCCTCCTGGTGGTGGACGAGGCCTACATCGACTTCGTCTGGCCCCCGGAGTCCTACACCCCGGTCCAGGCCTTCGACCGGTTCGAGAACCTGGTCGCCCTGCGCACCTTCTCCAAGGCCTACGGACTGGCCGGGCTGCGCGTGGGCTACGGCATCCTGCCCCCGCCCCTGGCCGGGCTGCTGCGCAACGCGCGCATTCCCTTCACGGTCAACCTCCTGGCCGAGGAGGCCGCCATCGCCGCCCTGGAGGACGAGACCTTCTACAACGAGACCCTGTCCGTGGTCATGCGCGGCCGCGAATACTTCACCAACGAGCTGACCCGACTGGACTGCAAGGTCTGGCCCAGCCAGTCCAACTTCGTCATGTTCCGGCCCCCTATGGACGCCCGCCAGGTCTTCGAGACCCTGCTTGAGCGCGGCATCATCGTCCGCCACCTGGGCAGCTTCGGCCTGGGCGACTGCATCCGCGTCAACGTGGGCACCGACGACGAAAACCGCCGGTTCATCCAGACCCTGGCCGATATCCTCCATGGCTGAGCCGCTCATCGTCACCATCGATGGCCCGGCCGGGGTGGGCAAGTCCACCATGGCCAAGCGGCTCGCCCGCGAGCTCGGCATCCCCTACCTGGACACCGGGGCCATGTTCCGGGCCGTGGCCTGGAAACTGGGCGAAGGGTCCTGGGAATGGGACGAGGCGCGCCTTGAGGCCGCCCTCGGCGCCTTCACCTTCGCCCTGTCCGGCACCGGGGAGGACTCCGTCCTCTCCCTGAACGGCACGCCCATCGGCAACGAGATCCGCACCGAACAGGTCGGCATGTGGGCCTCCAACGTGGCCACCCTCCCGGTGGTGCGCGCCTTCCTCAAGCAGGCCCAGCGGGACGTGGGCGCGCGCTTCTCCCTGGTGGCCGAGGGCCGCGACATGGGCACCGTCATCTTTCCGGCGGCGCCCCGCAAGTTCTTCCTCGACGCCTCGGTGGAGGAGCGCGCCCGCCGCCGCTTCCTCCAACTGCGGGAGCTCGGCAAACCCGCCGACGAGGCCGAACTGCGCGAACAGATCGCCCGCCGCGACGACCAGGACCGCAACCGCGCCGTGGCCCCCCTGCGCCCGGCCGACGACGCCCGGCTTGTCGACACCACCCGGCTCACCCCGGAACAGGTCTTCGAAATCCTGCTCCACGGCGTCCGGCCCTAGGCCCGGCCCCGCCCCTCGGGCGGCCTCCGACGCCGCATCCCGACTTCGGCCGCAACCCGGCCGTCGCGTCACCGGCAACGCAGCCGGACGCCGCTCCCTTTCCGAATGGAAACCGGCATCGGCGTTTTGCCCTGTTTTCCGTGGAATATAGCGTTTAATTGCGAAAATGCATAATAATATTCACGAATACGCCGCAAACGTAGTGGAATTTCCGCTTTACACACGGTTTTTTTGCGGGTAGTCCATAGTCACCCAATCGGGGACTCTCTCTCATAGGGCCCCGGCCCGGATCTCCCCGATCCGGGCCGGGGGCTGAAGCACCCACCGTCCAGACCAAGGAGCCGACATGGCAGAACCTTCCGAGAAGGCCACTGAACTCTTTCGTCAGATGAACAAGAACCGCCGGGATGTCTTCAAGGCGTACCAGGGGTTCACCGCAGCCATCAAAAAAGGCAGCGCCATCGAGGACAAATACCAGTCCCTGATCCTCATCGCCTGCTCCATCATGTCCCAGTGCGACATGTGCATCTCCCTCCACGTCCAGAACGCCGCCATGCACGGCGCCACCCGTGACGAAATCATCGACGCCGGACTCCTCGCCGTCGCCATGGGCGGCTCGCCTCGCATGATGTACATGCGCCACATTTACGAAGAAGTGGACAAGCTCTTCGACTAAGTCACGCCACCCTAAAGGCCGCCCCACCAGGCGGCCTTTTTTTCGGCCCGCATGACGCGGCGCGATGCGGGGGATGAATGCCTCCGGCGGCCGCCTCGCCGTGTGAACCGCTTGGCGCAGACTTGCAGACCATGTCGTTACGGCGTTTGGAACATTGAGAGAGGCAGGGTTCTTGATTTGAGGATTGGTCTTTTCCTTGTCTACCAAAAAACATCCGGCTGGGGCCGAGAAAAACGGCGGGGAGTGTTGTGGTAGGCGGCACGTATCCCCGTCCGTTTTTCTCGGCCCCAGCCGTTAACCGGCAGGGCGGGGCGAGCGGGCAGTCCGTCTCCGCGGGCGTGAGTCGCCTTGTCAGGCTATGCCCCCGCGAAAGCGGAGAGTGGATTCCAAAGGCGTTGCCTTTGGCGGGTCCAGGGCAGCGCCCTGGCCTCCCCGGAGGGGCCGCCGGAGGCATTCCCCATTGAAGATTGTCGGGTGCTTGCTGTCCGCTAGTCGCCGAACATTTGTTTGACGTCGCGGCTCATGGTGAAGGTCTTGAGGGTCCAGCCGCCCGTGGTGTGGTAGTAGTAGAGGTCGAAGAGGTAGGGCATGGTTTTGAAGAGGAGGATGTATTTGAGTCGGACGAGGGATTCGCCCGCCTTGCGGTCGAGGATGAGTTCGTAGGCGATGGGGGGGCCTTGCTGGTTGACCTGCTGGAAGTAGTCGAACTGGATTTTTTCCAGGGTGTTCTGGGGGTATCGGCCTTTGGAGAAGAGGACGGCGAAGCCTTTTTTGGCGTCGCCCGCGAGGAGGGCGGTCATGACGGATTCGGCGTGGGAGCGCGGGGTGTCGGTCTGCCAGGACTCGTTGTCCGGTGCCGCGGCGCGGGCGGGCAGGGTGGTGAGAAGGAGGGTGAGGCAGAGCAGGGCGGCGGGCAGATGTCGCATGGCGTTCTCCGGGTTGCGGTGATGAGCGCAGGCTATTTCACGGATTGGCCGGGGTCAAGGTCCGGGCCGTGGTCGGGGCCGAGGTATTCGGTCACGGCGCGGCGGAGCATGGCCTTGGTCAGGGGCTTGGGCAGGTAGCCGTTGCAGCCGCTTTCGCGGCAGCGTCGTTCGGATTCGGCCAGTGCGTGGGCGGTGACGGCCAGGATGGGGGCGGGGGGCAGCCCGTCCTCGCGTTCGCGGGCGCGGATGGCTTCGGTTGCCTGGTAGCCGTCCATGCCGGGCATTTCGATATCCATGAGGATGAGGTCATAGGGATCGGCGGCGTGCATGGCCAAGGCTTGTTCGCCGTTTTCGGCGGTGTCGAGCCGGTGGGGGATGTCCTTGAGGAAGAGGGCGAAGAGGAGGCGGTTGCGTTCGTCGTCCTCGACCAGGAGGATGCGGCCGGGGGCGGCGTTGTCGCCGGGTTTGCCCGCGGCGAGTTCCGGGAGGTCCCGACAGGACTCGGGGTCCGGGTTGACGGTGAAGCGGGCGGTGAAGGTGAAGGTGGAGCCGTGGCCGGGCTGGCTGTGGACGTGGATTTCGCCGCCCATGGCCATGGCCAGGTTGCGGCTGATGGCCAGGCCCAGGCCGGTGCCGCCGTATTGGCGCGAGGTGGAGTCGTCGGCCTGGGTGAAGTTGCCGAAGATGGCCTCCTGCTGGCCTACGGGGATGCCGATGCCGGTATCGGCCACGGCGAACTTCAGGACGATGCGTTCGGTTCCGGCCTCGTGGGAGCGTTTGGCGGGCGTGACGGTCAGGGAGATGGACCCGCTGCGGGTGAATTTCAGGGCGTTGCTCAGCAGGTTGACCAGTATCTGGTTGAGGGCCGTGGGGTCTCCGATGAGCCAGGCCGGGGTTGCGTCGTCCACGTTCCAGGAGAGGGCGAGGTCTTTTTCGCGCGCTTCGAGGGAGAAGACCTCGCAGGTCTTGTCGATGGTGGCGGGCAGGTTGAAGCCGATCTCGAAGAGGCGGAATTTCCCGGCTTCGAACCGGGAGAGGTCGAGGACGTCGCGCACCAGTTCGCGCAGGTGTTCGCCCGCGTTGCGCAGGATGGTGATGAGCTGTTGCTGTTCGGCGTTGAGCCGGGTTTCGGTCAGGAGTTCGCCCGCGCCGAGGATGGCGTTCATGGGGGTGCGGATCTCGTGGCTCATGCGGGCCAGGAAGCTGCTTTTGGCCTGTGCGGCGGCCTCGGCCATCTCGCGGGCGGAGTTCAGCTTGCGGGCCACGACCAGCCCGATGAAGAGGGCGATGGCCACGGCGACCATGGCGATGAGGATGTTGTTGGTCCGGTTGGTCTTGATGGCGCCGAGGTAGTCGTCCTCGGGCATGTAGATGCCGATGACCCAGGGCCACTGGGGGTCGGAGAAGGGTGCGAACATGGCGTTGTACTGTTCGCCGTCCAGCGCGAAGCTGGTGAAGACCGGGCCTTTCAGGGCGAGCTGCCCCTCGGGCAGGCCCAGGGAGTGGAAAGCTTCGCGGGCCACCGGGTCGTCCAGCTCGGTGATTCGCGTCAACCGGACCTTTTCGCCCTCCTTGGCGTGGCGGAGCTTGTCGATGTCAGGGTAGGCGATGAGCGAGCCGTGGCGGGAGAGGATGAAGGCCCGGCCATGTTCGCTGACGTGGAGCCGGGAGATGAAGTTGGAGAGTTCGTCGATCTCTATGTCCACGCCCACCACGCCCATGAACTTGCTGCCCAGGAAGACGGGGCTGGCCGTTGTGACGCCAGGTTTCCGGGAGGTGAAGAAGATGTAGGGCTTGGTCCAGATCAGGCCGTTGGCGTCGCGCGCCTGGGTAAACCAGGGGCGGGTGCGCGGGTCGTATTCGTCGGTGGGGTCGATATCGCGGCGCTGGAGGAAGCCCTCGGGCGAGGTGTAGATCTTCTCGACCTTGCGCCGGCCGCCGGGGAAGCGGATGAACTTGGTGAACAGCCCGTCCTTGGCCAGGGCGTTGTAGCGGGAGACCATGGTGAAGCCGCCGTCGGCGGAGCCGAAGTAGATACCTGAGAACTGGGAGTTGAGGGCGAGTTGCTGGGTGAAGTAGGCGGCCATGGACGCGGCCTTGGTGCTGTTGACGATGCCGCTCTGTGAGAGGCTGCGGGTCAGGCTGGCGGCCTTGCGGGCTGGTTCCAGGTAGCTCTGGGACTTGTCGATGGTGTAGGAGGCGATGTTCTCCATGATGATGCGGGCGTGACGCATGAGCACCGAGCGCGAGGTCAGGGAGGAGGAGAGGATGAGCAGGCTGGCGAAAACGAGGATGAGGCCGGTGAAGGCGAAGGTCAGTCCGTATTTGGCGGGCATCCGCATGCGGGGGTGGCTCCTTGGAAGTCGGTGTCTTTGAAGACCCTACCATGGGAGTGGGCAAAGGGCGATATCATTATATATGTGCCGCAGGCCCGCCGAAACAGCGGCGGAAGCGGGGAAAGCGAAATTTATTTCATGTAATTTTAGTATGTTGAAACAAAAAGACAGAAGCCTTGAAAAAAGCCCTTGACCTCCAGGGGCGATTCACCTAGAACTCCACGTCGCCGCGAGGGACTGCCCTTCAGCAAGACCCGGACGGCTTGTTCTTTCTCAAATATATAGGCCGGTTAGCCTCTCTCCTCCGATCGGGAAAAAGATCGGAAAAGAGGTTGACGAGAGCAAGCGAAACAACTAGGTTGCCGACCTGCCCAAGGGCAGGAGTTCGACCCCGGAATCGACGAAAAAAAGTTGAAGAAAGGTGTTGACGGCCACGGCGCGAAAGCCTAGGTTGCCCCTCCTGCCAAACGGCAGCGCCGAACCCCGGCAACAATTTGAAAAAGTTGAAAAAAAGGGTTGACGGCGACGGGGCGAAAGCTTAGCTTGCCCCTCCTGCCAAACGGCAGCGCCGAACCCCG
>NZ_JAQUWN010000029.1 GCF_028692895.1 Pseudodesulfovibrio sp. | reverse complement strand
CAATCTCCGAGAATCACCAGAAGTAAGTCCCCGCCATGTTAGGAAAACACGGCGGGGACTAGTTCCTCGAATACGCGGTGGGTCTTTTTGGGAAAAGGTCCCCCTCTTCCCCTTCCCCCGGACCCCATCCCCATCTCCCCTCCCAAACTTTTTGGCTCCGCTGCGCGGGGTAGGTCGGCGATCGGCCTGCGCTCAGTCCGGTCCAACGTCCGGAAAGGAGGGGAGGGATTTGATTTGGCGGGGGTGGCGGAAGCATCGATCACTGACCGATTCGTGGCCGGGTCGGATTGACTGCGATGGGTGGAGGCTCTTGCCGGGCGCACTTGACGGGAGCCGACAACCGACGGGGATGACGAACCAAGCCGCCACCCGCCGCATACGCGACCTCTACGGGACTTAGCTGTGGAGTTGCAAGACGTTGTTCACAGATTTTCCTAATCGGCTGATGGGCGTTTTATTCTGTAACGCCGAATGATTCCGGTAATTATTGTATTCATGGAGCCAGCGGGGCAACTCGCAGGCTCTTTCGCGTGAATTCGCATAGCTGGCAGGCCCCCTCGCGGAGCGCGGTCTGGATGAATCGCTCCGCCTTGCCATTGGTGCGCGGCGTATAGGGTCGGATGCGGATATGCCGGAGCCTGGATTGTAAACACGCTCGCGGAACAGCTTGGAAACATGGCCCATTCCATTGTCCGTCATTACCCGCCGCACGGTAATTCCCAACG
This sequence comes from Pseudodesulfovibrio sp., assembly GCF_028692895.1. Classification (GTDB taxonomy): domain Bacteria; phylum Desulfobacterota; class Desulfovibrionia; order Desulfovibrionales; family Desulfovibrionaceae; genus Pseudodesulfovibrio. The sequence goes on along the minus strand of NZ_JAQUWN010000029.1, from coordinate 41,952 downwards.
ACTTGTAAAAACGAAGAGCCGATGAAAGGAACGCAGCGACGCACTCCCAGACCGCACCGCACCTCTCCCTCCGTCGGTCGCCATGCACGCGGTGGCCAGGCTGGGCGAAGCACCCCGATTTCTTGATTCCGATGTGCAGTGAACCGCCCGGATTTTTCAACTGATAGCGCCGCCGAGGAAGGGGTGACCCCTATGATTTAAGCCGGTTCATGCGCAATCGACGCAACGCGCGGTGCACCCGCGCTGCGGAGAGCCCGAGCATAGCGGCGATGCGGCAAGCGGCGAGGTGCTGGCGGCGCAAGGCGGCGATTCACCCTATGGTCCGAGGCTGCAGGGCTGTCGGCGAATGATGGGGCCGTGAGGACTTGTCGAAAAGTTCCTCCTCTTTCCTGCGGCGCGCCAACCACTTGTAAACGGTACGCCGGGATACCCCAAACGCCGCCACCACATTTTGTGGCCGTGATCCGCTTTCCATCCGGCCTACAAGCTCCACTCGACGGACAAGCGTCAATCCGGCATCAGCATGAATGTTCCCTCGGTCCTCCTTTCGGGAATTGCGTCTTCGTAAACACAAGTTGACCGATTAGGGCCGAGTGAACAACCGCCCAGAACTTCACAACTAGCGACCATACACGTTCCGCATCCCGCCCAATCCGCCCCCGTCCCGCCTACTACAGTCAGAAGACACCGCCATCCTGGCCGCAGTCGGCAAGGCGTTGCGCGGCCGCAGCGGATACGGCTGACGACAAGGCGTTGCGCGGCCGCAGCGGATACGGCTGACGACAAGGCGTCGCCCGGCCTCCCCTGGGCGGGGTGGCCGGATTCGTCCTGTTGCCGTGCGTTGCCCGAAGGCGGCCGGTTAGTCGTTGCCGAGGGTGATCTGGAAGGCGATGGAATAGAGGTGGTCGAAGAAGTCGACGTACTCCACGGGGATGTGTTTGGGCACGTTGATGCGCGAGGGCGCGAAATTGATGATGCCGCGGATGTTGGCGTCCACCAGGTGGTTGGCCGCGCGCTGGGCGCGGTCTGGCGGGGTGGCGATGATGCCGATCTCCAGGTTGAGCTCCGGGGCCTGCTCCTTGAGGTGCGTCGGGCAGACGATCTCCATGCCCTCGAACTCCAGCCCGATCTTGTCCGGGTCGCAGTCGAAAGCCGCGCAGATCTTGAAGCCGCGCTTCTCGAAATCGTGATGGCGCAACAGGGCCGTGCCCATGTTCCCCACCCCGATCAGCGCACACTTCCAGACGCGGTCGATGCCCAGGGATTGTTTGATGGAAGTGATGAGTTCCTGAACATAGTACCCAACGCCGCGCACGCCGAACTCGCCAAAATAGGCAAGATCCTTCCGAATCTGTGAGGAGTTCACCGAGCACGCCCGCGCCAGCTTCTCCGAGGAGATGACGTCGTTCCCGTCCCGGAGCAGGTTTTCCAGGACCTGGATGTACACCGCCAGGCGGCCGATGGTGGCCTTGGGGATATGTTCGCTCTTGATGTTCATCCGCTCGTCTCTCATTGATAAGTAGCGTCCGCTATGTGAAATTTCGAACAAGACGTTAGCAGAAAAAGGGAGGCCGAAGCCTCCCTTTGAGTCTTGATCGGTCGAATAGGAACTAGACGACGAAGAGCAGGATGAGGCAGACGACCAGGCCGTAAATGGCCAGGGACTCGATGAAGGCGAGGCCCAGGATCAGGGTGGTGGTCAACTGGCCGCCGGCTTCGGGGTTGCGGGCGATGCCTTCGCAGGCGCCCTTGAGGCCCATGCCCTGGCCGATGCCGCACAGACCGGCGGCGATGCCCATGCCGATGGCGGTGGCGTAGGCCTTGGCGGCCATGACGGGATCACCGGCGCCTTCGGAAGCGAAAGCGATGGAAGCAACCAGGACCATAGCCAGGGTCGTGAACAGGATCTTCGCGATTTTCATCTGTAATTCCTCCAATGGAATTCTTTATTGTTGTGGTCCAAGGACCATTTCCCCAATGTTGCGAGCCCGCCGCCTAGTGGGCGTGCTCGATGGATCCCTGCAGGTAGATCATCGTCAGCATGAAGAAGATGAATGCCTGGATGGTCTTGGCAAGGATGAACAGGAAGTACATGGGCAGCGTGCCCAGGATCGGAGCCAGCATGAACAGCAGCACGAGCACGATTTCCTCACCGCGAATGTTTCCGAAGAGACGGAGGGTGAGGCTGAGCGGCCGCGCGATGTGGGAGATGGGCTCCAGGATCAGCATCAGCGGAGCCAGGAAACCGACCGGGCCCATGAAGTGCTTGATGTACTTGAAGCCCCACTTCTTGATGCCCACGCCCTGGTAGAACACGAACACGATGATGGCCATGGCGGCGTTCGTGTTGATGTTCGCGGTGGGCGCGTCGCAACCCGGCACCAGGCCGGTGTAGTTCATGGTCAGGATGAACAGGAAGATGGTCACCAGCAGCGGAACGAACTGGCGGCCTTCCTGACCCAGGTTGGCGACGACGAAATCCTCGAGACCGCCGACGATGACCTCAAAGAGGTTCTGCATCCCGCCGGGGACGAGTTTCAACTTGCTGCGGACCAGCAGGCCGCAGGTGAACAGGATGATCATGGCCATCCACATGTAAAGCACATGGTTGGCGATGTGGATGCCCGTGGCAGCCTTGAGCATGTCCATGTACAGAAGAGGATGCGGCAAACCGCCGGAAAAACCCATACCAAGCCTCCTTGAAATCAACCTAGGCTTTCTTGTGCCCCATTTGGACCAGGCCGGTGACCGCGATGTTCGCCACCACCGTGCCGAGCCCTGCAACCAAACCCCATATGGGAACGCGGTGAACCCCGATCAGCCAGTACAAGGCCAACCCGCTCAGGGTCATCTTTCCCATGAAGATAGCAAACAAGAGGAAGGGTGCTCCCTTGCGGACGTAAATCAAGGACTGGACTATGCGGGCCATGGCCCAGAAGTTGATCAGGGCGAGCAACGCCCCTGCCGCGAAAGCGAGCGACCACTGCGAAAAAAGTGTCACCAGCACGATCGCTAGAGAGGCCCCCAGCGACACGTAAATCTGATTGCGGATGATCAGCCGCACCTCGGGATGGACGAAGCCGCTTTTTGCAAGCAGCCGCTCCACCGGCCGGTTAATCGTTTCCACCGCTTTTCTCGTCATCTTGTTTCAAAGAACGTTGCTGTTCCATCCTGCGGGCCTCTTCGCGCCGCTGCAGCCGATGAAAGTCCTCCCAGACCATCTTGAACCCGGCCACGACCCCCAAAAGGAAGAAGATCATGATGAGCCAGGGCTTGGTCCCGAAGAAATCGTCGAGCCAGTAGCCGAAGAACAGGCCCACGACGGTGGCGGACACGAAATGCAGTCCGATTGTCCCGGCGGTTCCCCCCACCTGGACGATGGTCACCCACCTGTCGTTTTTTGAAAAGAACACTGTTTGCCCCCGCGAAGGTTTTCGCACATTCCCTTGGGCGGTTACCGCCAAATCAGCAATTAGTGCAATCCTTCACAAGTTGTGGAGGAGTAGCATATCGAGCCTTTTGCCGTCAATGCCCTTTGAGGCAAAAACGATCTTTTTTTCACAAAGCCGCGCCCCTGCGGCTTTCGCCGGGCGGCGGGCCTTCCCGCCGGTTCCGGCCCCGCGCGGGGCGGGTAAAAGCGGACCGGCGGCCGGAGGCTCCCGGCGCTCCGGCGCGTCATTGTCCAATCGCTCTTGCGGACGCCCTATTTCGGGTCGCCCACGTCCACGACCTTGACCAGGAATTCCTTCACCCCGGCGGGCGGATCGAAGAACACGGCCATGAACGGCGTGGACGAGCCAGGCCGGATGAAGGTGTTGTTCGAGAGGACGCCGACCTCGCTCTTGAGGCCATCCTCGATCTCGGGCCGGGTCTGGACCTGGAGCTGGAACTGGGAGAGCAGGTTGCCGCACAGGAATGCCTGCGACGTCAGCACGTTGCCCGTGCCGTCGTAGAGCACCACCTCGACCTTGATCCGCTCCTTGGGCGCGGTGAACTGGTTCACCGCCTTGCCCTCGACAACGAAGAGGTTGCCGGTCTTTTCGTTGGCCACGTAATATTGCTTGACGTTCTTGAGCACGATGTTGCGCACGCGGTCGGCCGGGGATTCACCCGGGGCGGCCTCCTTGTCGCCGCCGGTCTCCTCCAGGCAGAGCTTGCCCACGTAGGGCACGTTCTGGATGTAGGAGCACGGGTCGAATCCGAACCAGCGCCAGGCCTTGAGCCACACGGCCCCGCCGATGAGCAGCGCCAGCACGAGCAGGACGATCAGGCAGCCCAGAGGCTTGCGGCTGCGGACCGGCTCGTCCTCGTCCAGGTCCAGGCCGTCGCTTCCGCCTTCGTCGTCTCCGCCCTCTTCCTCTTCCGCCTCGTCCTCGTCCTCGTCGTCTCCGGCGAAAAGGTCGTCAGCGTCGTCAGCGTCATCCGCGAAAATATCGTCCACCGGGCCCTCGCCCTTGGCCGGGGGGTCCTCGTCCGGGGTCCCGTCGTCGGCGAAGAGATCGTCCGCGTCGCCGAACAGGGAGTCCACGTCCGCATCGCCGCCTGGCGCGGCGACCTCCCCCTCGTCGTCGCCGAAGAGGTCGTCCATGTCCGTGCCGCCGGACTCGGCTTCGTCCGCCGCGTCCACATCGTCCGGCTTCCCGGCGGGCGCGGCCGAGCCGCCCGACGACACCTCGTCGAAGGTCTCGTCAAAGGCGTCGCCCGCGCTGGTGTCCGGGGTGGAGGGAGTCTCCTCCTCCAGGAGGGTCTCCACCTCCTCCTCGGGCGTGGCGGGCGGCTCGGCCTTGAATACGTGCGCGCACTTGGAGCATTTGACCTTGGCCCCTCCGGGCGGGACCTTGGCGTCGGGCAGGTTGTACCGGGTCTGGCAATTGGGACAGGTGACGATCATAACTTATCTCCGATTATCCTTATTCACTGGACAATTCGTAGAGTCCATCCAACTCCCTGTAGCGTTCGGCATAGTCCATGCCGTAGCCCACGAGAAAACCGACGAGGGCGTCGTCGCTCAGCTTGAATCCGGCGAAATCGACGGTGATGTCTCTTTCCCGTCGCTCATGCTTATCAATAAGCGCGCATATTTTCAAACTCTTCGGACCGCGCCGTCTGAGGACGTGCAGCAGGAAGTCCATGGAGTGGCCGGAATCCACGATGTCCTCCACCACCAGGACGTCCTTGCCTTCGATGGCGATCTCCAGGTCCTTGGAGAAGACGAGGTCCTCCCCGCGCGTGGTGCCGGAGCCGTAGCTGGCCAGGCGGACGAAGTCGACCTCGATTTCGCGGTCGATGCGCCGGATGACGTCGGCATAGAAGAGGAACGCGCCCTTGAGCACGCAGATGCAGACCAGGGGCTCGCCCCCGGAATAGCTGGCCGTGATCTCCCGGCCCAGTTCGGCCACGCGTTCGGCGATCTGTTCGGCGGAGAGGTATGTTGTCAGTTTATGAGCCATGTCGCTTGTGAAATCCGAAGGTTAGAGGTGCAAGACCATGGCGACTTCGTTGCACAGGTCCGGGAATCGGGTGCAGTTCAGGCAGTCGGCCCAGACCTTCTGGTTGAGGCCGTCCATGGCGGTCTGCTCGAACCCGAGGTGGGCGAAGAACCCGGTCTGCTCCGTCAGGGTGTACACGGTGTAGATGCCCAGCGTGACCGCCTCGCTCAGGGCTGCCTCCAGCAGCTTGCGCCCGAACTTGCGGCCCCGGTATTCCGGCAGGACCACCAGGGAGCGGATTTCCGCCAGGTCGTCCCAGATGATGTTCAGGGCGCAGCAGCCCACGACCTTGTCGTCCTCCACGACCACGAAGAAGTCGCGCAGGTGGGAGTAGAGTTGGCTGAACGACCGGGGCAGGACCAGGCCGTCATGCTCCTGGCGGTTCATGAGCAGGCCGTGGATGATGCGGACGTCGTCCATTTTGGCTTTTCGGATCATGGCTACTTGCTGTTCAGGTCGTCGACCACTTTTTCCAGCATGGCCTGGGGGAAGGCCCCGGGCTTGCCGAAGATCTGATTGCCCAGCTTGTCGAAGATGACCAGCGTGGGAATGGCCTCGACGCCGAACCGCTCGGCCATGGCCCGGCCGCCGGAGAACACCGCCATCTTCATGGGATGCTGGTCCAGATAGGCCTTGAGCTGACCCAGGTCCTCGTCCAGGGACACGGCCATGATGTTGGCCTTGTCCCCGCGCGAACCGGCCAGGCCTTCCATCTCGGGAAGGGCCTGCTTGCAGGACGGGCACCAGGTGGCCCAGAAGATCAGGAGCGTGGGCTTGCCCGCGTGCGCCTTGAGGTAGGCGTCCAGGCCCGCCGAGTCCAGGGTCGGGACGCCGGAGGCCGCCTTCGGCGTCGCCTGGGGGTTGCCGGCGGTGGATTCCCGGCCGTCGGAACAGGCCATGAGCAGCAGGGCAAGCAGCAGGGCGACGCCCGTAAGCCGCATTCGATTCATACTGTCACCTCTCGATAATGGTGCGGGCACTCTACCAGAGTTGCGCCGCAAATAAAAGCGGGAAGGTCGCCCCGCACGCCCGGCCGAACCCGACGGGCGGGCCGAAGGCGGGGAGCCGCAGCCGATCGGGCCTAAACGTCCAGGCCCTGTTTCTTGTACTCGTTGAGCTTGTTGCGCAGGGTGCGCACGGAAATGCCGAGGAGTTCGGCGGCGCGGGTGCGGTTGCCGGTGGTCTCGGCCAGGCTCTGAAGGATGAGCCGCTTCTCCATCTCGTGGATGGGCATGACGGACACCGCCTCCTCGGGCGTGGCGGGCGGCGCGGCCTCGGCCACGGCCCGCTGGCCCGCGTCCACCTCGCCGATGTCGTCGGGGTCCCAGTCCTCGTCGCCCATGAGGAAGTGGCGCGGGGAGACGGGGCCGTCCCCGGCCAGGAGCACGGCGCGCTCCATCAGGTTCTGGAGTTCGCGCACGTTGCCGGGCCAGTCGTAGTCCAGGAGCCACTGCCGGGCCTCCTCGGCGAAGGGCAGCCGCGGCAGACCGTAGGCCGCGCAGAACTTGGCCACAAAAAACTCGGCCAACAGGAGGACGTCCCCGCCCCGCTCGTGCAGGGGCGGCAGCTTGAGGGGGATGACGTTGAGCCGGTAGAAGAGGTCCTGCCGAAACTCGCCATCGGCCACCGAGGCCTCGATGTCCCGGTTGGTGGTGGCCAGGACGCGCACGTCCACCTTGACCGTCTCCACGCCGCCCACGCGGTCGAACTCGGACTCCTGGAGCACGCGCAGCAGCTTGGCCTGGAGCCCGAGGTCCATCTCGGAAATTTCGTCGAGCAGGATGGTCCCGCCCTGGGCCAGCTCGAACTTGCCGAGCTTGCGGTTGATGGCCCCGGTGAACGCGCCCTTCTCGTGGCCGAAGAGCTCGCTCTCCAGCAGGTGCTCGGGCAGGGCCGCGCAGTTGATGGCGATGAACGGGCCGCCCCCCCGGTCGGAATTGTAGTGCAGGTAGCGGGCGAACATCTCCTTGCCGGTGCCGGACTCGCCGGAGATGAGCACCGTGGCCTTGGAGCGGGCCACGCGCTTGGCCAGGGCCAGGACGCGCAGCACGGCCTCGTGGCGGCCGATGATCTGGAACTTGCTGTGGGCCACGGGCGCGGCGGGCCGGGGGGCGTGGTGCTGGGCCGATGCGGCCGGGGCGTCCTCCTCCTCGTCCAGCTCGTCCTCGGCGGGCAGGATGACCCGGATTTTCTCCCAGACCAGGGGCTCCAGCCAGAAATCGCGCGCGCCCTGCTCCAGGAACCGGGTGGCCTCCTCGGCGCTGCCGTGGGCCGCGAAAACGACCACGGGCGGGAAGCCGGGCACGGCGCGCGCCTGCTCCAGCAGCGCGGCGGCGTCGAACCCCTGGAGCCTGGGGCGGCAGAAGACCAGGCAGGGGCGGGATTTCCGGATGAACCCGAGGGCCCCGGCCAGATTGTCGGCCAGCCCGGCCTGCAACCCGGCCTCCTTGAGGGTGGGGAAGATCGCGGTGACCGACTGCGGCTCGGCGATGAAGAGGACAGTTCTGGCCGTCATGTTTCACCCTATTAACGGCAAGTCGCACGGTTTACAAGTAGTTCCGGCGAACAAGGCGCAGGTCGCGGGCCACGACGCCGACGGCCGCTCCCGCCCGCCCCGCGCCGGATTCACCGGCTCTCCCGGGACGAGGCCCGCACCATGAAAAAAACGCCGCCATCGGTCGATGGCGGCGCTTTGCGTTCGCGAAAACCGTTCGGCTAGGCGACCTGGGAGGCGGCGCCCCCGCCCTTCTCGCCCCGTTTGAGCTCGACGCCGCTGTGCTCCAGGGCGGCGCGCATGCTCCGCTTCTTCAGCTCGGAGATCAGGCCGAGGTGGAAGGCGCGCTCGATGCCGTCCTCGGAAAGGGTGATGACCGGCTTGAGCAGAAACAGCCCGGAGGCCTCCATTTCCTTGATCGCGCCGGGCCCGTAGGTGCGCGGGGAAAACCGCTCCATGCCGCCCTTGATGAACTTGGAAATGCACTCGTCGACCAGGGATATGCTCTTCATCTGCTGCCACCTCGAAATCAGGGCTCGTTTGCCGATGGAAGATACTAGAAAAACTCCAGACAAGCAACCGACGGGGGGACATTTTCCCATTTTTTCAGGGCGATCGGCCCACAATCCCCGCCCGGCAACGCTTTTCCCGGCGCCAGCCCGACGCGTGGGGCACGGCCGCCGGGCGGGGCGGAACCGGGTCCTCTTCCGCCCCCCCGTCTTGCCCTGGTTGCCGCCTTCTGATACTCCCAGGTTCCGAGCCAACGAGAAGGAAATGATCCGAGCATCCATACCCGTTTTCTGCTACCACAACGTCAGCGAAATCGACGGCCACACGCCCGAGCTCTTCGCCGAGCACCTGGACGCCATGGCCGACGCGGGCTGGCGCACCCTCTCCGCCCTCGACCTCCTGGCCGTGGTCCGGGGCGAGCGCAAGGCCCCGCCCAAGTCCCTGGTCCTGACCTTTGACGACGGCCACCTCTCCAACTGGCTGACCGTGGTCCCCGAGCTGACCCGGCGGGGCATGACCGGGACCTTCTTCGCCCTGACCGACTTCATCCGGCCCGGCGGGCCCCGCACCAGGGACTCCGCCCCGGCCATGCGCACCATGCCCGAGGCCTTCAAGCACGCCCTCCAGGGCAACGACTTTTCCCAGTTCATCAACGAAGGCGAGATCCGAGCCATGCTCGGCATGGGCATGGAGGTCTTCGCCCACGGCTGCCGCCACCAGGGCGTGTTCCGGTCCCTCCGGCCCCTGGCCCGCATGGGCGAGGCCCACGCCCGCTGGCCCGCCTGGTCCATCTACCCCGGCTACGATCCCGAGTGGCCCACCTTCGACGACGCCAGCGCCTACGTCTACGACGGATTCAAGCCCCTGTTCGACCGGCCGGGAGCCACGCCGCGCTTCGTCATGCGCAGCCGCGAGGAGCGCCTCGCCCTCTGCCGCGAGGACTTCGGCCGCTCCCTGCGCCGCATCCGCGAGCTCAACGGCCTTCCCGTACAACTTTTCTGCTGGCCCTGGGGCCAGTTTCGCGACGACGCCCAGGCCGAACTGCGCGCCGCCGGTTTCGCGGGGGCCTTCACCCTGGAGCGCTGGGTCAACGCGCGCGGCGCCGACCCCTTCCGCCTGAACCGCATCGGCGTGGGACGGCCCAAGACCGGCAAGTGGATTCAGTCCCGGCTGCGCATGTACGGCTCGGACCCGGCGGCCCGCGTCTTCTTCAAGCTCCAGCGCCTCAAGCCAGAGGTCCGGCGAATCCTCTACGCCACGGACTCCCTGCGCCTGTCCGGGGGCAGCCGCCAGTTGCTCAACAACATCAAGGCCATGCGCGACATGGGGGCCGAAGTGCACGCCGTGCTCCATCCGGACTCCCCCCTGGCGGCGGCCGCCGCCGGGCTCGGGGCCGAGGTGGCGACCTTCGACGGGTTCTCCAGCTACCTGCGCGCGGGCTCGTTCCTGGCCCGGCTGGTGCGCGAGCACAAAATCGACGTGGTCCACACCTTCCACAACCGGGCCTACAAGATGGGCGTCATCGCCCGGCTCATGGGCGCGCGGTTCGACCTGTTCATCAACCGGGGCGTCATCTCCCGGCCCAACGACATCTTTTTCCTGTGGACCGCCTTCGCGCGCGGCGTCGTCTGCAACTCCCGCCGCTGCGCCGACGTGCTGGCCCGATACCGGGTGGCGAAAAAACGGCTGAACGTGGTCTACAACGCCTATGACGGCCCGGACTTCGGCGACCCGCCCCTGCGCAAGAAGCGCGGGACCCGCTTCGCCTACGTGGGCAACGGCGCGGAGGTGAAGGGGCTCGACGTCTTCCTGCGCGCGGCGGCCCTCTACTGCGCTCAGGGCGCGCGGGACACCGAATTCCTGGTGGTCGGCCTGCGCGGCGACGACGCCCCGCTCTACGACGCCCTGCTCACCCCGGAGCTGCGCCAGCGGCTGACCTTTGCGGGCGAGCTGCCCCACGACGAGGTCATCGACGCCCTGCGCTTCAGCGACGTCCTGTGCATGACATCGCGCAAGGAGAGCCTGCCCAACGCCCTCATCGAGGCCTACGACCTCGGCCTGGCCGCCGTGTGCACCTCGGTGGGCGGCGTGCCCGAGCTGGTGCGCGAGGGCGTGAACGGCCTGCTCTGCCCGAGCGAGGACGCCGAATGCCTGGCGCAAAAGATGCGCACCCTGGCCGACGACCCCCTGGGCCGCCACCGCATGGGCCTCTCGGGCCGGGCCGTGGTCCGCTCCCAGTTCACGCCCGAGGCCAAGGGACGGCGGCTCATGCGCGTCTACATGGGCGAGCGCGTGGACGACCCCCTGGACGTCCGCCCCGCCCCCGAACTCCAGCCCCCGCCGGACCCCGACCATGACTGACGCCGCCGCCCGTCCGCTGACCGCCCTCTGGGACTCCCTGCCGGAGCCCGTCCGGGAGCGCCTGCGCCTCGGGTTCACCGGCAAGCTCCACCTGCTCGACCTGGCGGGCCGCGTCCTCGGCACCGACGACCCCGTGCTCGCCTCCCTGGGCGGCGACGCCCTGTGCGCCGCCTTTGCCGAAAACCCCCTGGACGGAGCCATGGCCCGCGAGCTCCTGGCGCGCGACGACACCCGCGCCCTGGTCCCGGCCGCCGCCCGCCCGGCCATGGCCGCCGTAGCCGAGGCCTGGCGCAGGCCCGAGGCTCCCGACTATTTCGCCCTGCTCCCCACGCGGGATTTCCCGGCCATCCGCCGCCGCATCGAGCTGGGCGCGGCCGGGGACCCGGACAACCTCTTCTGGCGCGAGCAGGCCCTTTCCATCGGCCTGATCGACAACGACCCGGACTGGACCGAGCGGCTGGCCGCCCTCCCCGACCGACCCGGCCTGGCCCCGGTGCGCGACAACGTCGCCGCCTGCCTGGCCCTGCATCGCGGGGAGCACCACGAGGCGGCCCGGCTCTTCGCGGCCACGGGCGACGCCTTCGGCCCGTCCTTCGCCGCCCTCAGGTCCGGCCTGGCCATGCTCGCGGCGGGCGACGCGGCCTCGGCCCACCTGCTCCTGCTCCGGGCCCTGGCCAACGCCCCGTGGAACACCAGCCTGCTCCTGCGCGCCCACGACCTGCTGGCCGGGTGGGACGACCTGCGCAGCCCGCTCAACGGGTCCGTGGCCGTGCTGCTCTACTCCTGGAACAAGGCCGTGGAGCTGGACGCAACCCTGCGCGCCCTCTACGAATCCGAGCTCTCCGGGGCTTCGCTCTTCGTGCTGGACAACGGGTCCACGGACCCCACCGCCGAGGTCCTCGACTCCTGGCGCGGCCGGTTCGAGTCCCGCCTGGGCCGCGACCGGTTCACGACCATCTCCCTGCCCGTCAACATCGGCGCGCCCGCCGCCCGCAACTGGCTGATGCACCTGGAGGCCGTGGGCCGCCACGACTTCGCCTGCTACCTGGACGACGACGTGGACCTGCCCGCGGACTGGCTGCTCCGCCTGGGCGCTGCCGTGCGCCGCTACCCCGATGCCGGGGTCTGGGGCTGCAAGGTGGCGGACCACGCCAACCCGGCCATGATCCAGAGCGCCGACGCCCACCTGCTGGCCGACCCGGACGGCCCGGCCCCGGACCTGACCCGGGCCGAGCCCAATCCCTTCCGCCTCTCCAACCTGCACATCCAGACCTTCGACACCGGCCTGTTCGACATCCTGCGCCCCTGCGCCTCGGTCACCGGCTGCTGCCACCTCTTCCGCACCGCCGGCCTGCTCGCCTCGGGCGACTTCGCCCTGCATCTCTCGCCCACCCAGTACGACGACATGGAGCACGACCTGCGGCTGTGCGAGGCCGGGAGCTTCGCGGTCTACCAGGGGCATCTGGCCGTGCGGCACAAGAAGCGCACCGGCGCGGCCACGCGCGTGGCCGGGCCGGAGCTGGGCAACGCCCTGGGCAACAAGTACAAGATGCAGACCATGCACGAGCGCGGGGCCATCATCGAAGCCGCGCGGCGCGAGCAGGAACTGCTCGACGCGGACCTGCGCCGCAAGCTCGGCACGGTCGAAAGCCCGCTGATCTCATAGGCATTCGCCTGCGGCGGGCTGGAGTTTCGAGGTCCGTTTTTCTGGGGGGAAAGGCCAGCCGCAGATTGGGAGTAAGCCGAAAGCCGGGGGAAGCGTGCGCTTCCCCCTCCAGTCTTTTTGCACGCCCGGCGCGGGCAGCCTCGCTACTCGCCCTTTCGCGTCCCGTCGTACAGCTCGTATTCGAGCAGCCGGCATTCGATCTTGGCGTTGAACAGGGTGCGCCGGCTTTTGGTGCGCAGCCCGACCTGTTTGGCGAGCTTGAGGTTGCCGGTGAAGATGAAGCCGGTCTTGCCGGGGCAGGACTGCTTGAAGAAGTCGCCGATGGCCTTGTAGACCGCGCCGAGCTGGGCGGCGTCGCCGAGCCGTTCGCCGTATTCGGGGTTGAGCATGACGATGCCGGGCCCGGCGGGGACGTCGGTCCGGCGGAAGTCGCAGGCGCCGAACTCGATGAAGTCGCCGACGCCTGCGGCGCGGGCGTTGTGGCGCGCGGCCTCGACGGCTTCGGGGTCGTGGTCGGTGGCGATGATGCGGCCGTGGAAGCCGGGGTTTTCGGCGTCCTCCGCGTCGGCGACCAGGGCGTCCCAGCAGCCGGGATCGTAGCCGGGGACGGCCATGAAGGCGAAGTGGTCGCGCAGAAGGCCGGGCGCGCCGTTCAGGGCGATGAGGGCGGCCTCGATGGCGAGGGTGCCGGAGCCGCACATGGGGGCGACGAAGTGGGCGTTCCGTCTGGCCAGGGCGGGCCAGCCCGAGGCGAGGACGCAGGCGGCGGCGAGGGTTTCCTGCATGGGGGCCTTGTGGGGGCGCTTGCGGTAGCCCCGGCGCGGCAGGGGTTCGCCGGTGGTGTCGAGGTAGAGGGTGGCGCGGCGGCCCTGCCAGTGGAGGAAGAGGCAGACGCCCTTGGTTTCCGGGCCGGAGTCCGGGCGTTTGCCGAAGCGGTCGTTGAAGTGGTCGGCCACGGCGTCCTTGACGCGCAGGGCGGCGAAGCGGGAGTCGTTGACGGCGGTGTCGCGGATCACGGCGTCCACGCGGAAGTAGCCGTCCACGCCCAGGTAGCGTTGCCAGTCGAGCTTGCGCACGGCGCGGTGGAGCTCGTCCGGGCCGGGCGCGTCCAGTCGGGCGAGTTCGAGGAGCACGCGGTGTCCGGTGCGCACCCAGAGGTTGAGGCGCATGCAGTCGGCCAGGGTGCCGCGCGTTTCCACGCCCGCCTCCAGGGGGTGGATGTCGGCGAAGCCGAGGCCGGACAGTTCGTCGGCCAGGATGTCCGGCATACCCTTGGGGCAGGTGACCAGGATGGTGGAAGTGGTGTCGAAGACGTTCATGGTTCTCCGGGGGCTCAGCGCAGGTCCCATTCCGTGGCCGGGTCGGGGGCGGAAGCGGGGGCGGGTTCGGCGTGCCGGGTATTGGCGGGCGCGGCGGGGGGCCGGGCCAGGGCCAGGGTCATGGCCAGGCCGACGCAGACGCCGGTGGCCGGGTCGTAAAGCAGCGGGGTTATCATGCCCTGGGCGAAGAGGGCGGTGACAAGTCCGGCCCCGAGCCGGGTCAGGCGGCGCAGGAGCAGGGCTAAGGCCAGGCAGAGCAGCGCGGCGGGCACGGCGGCGCCCCAGGCCAGGGAGAGACGCAACCAGAAGGACGGCACCTGGTCCACGTAGGCTCCGAAGATGGCGGACGCGCCGGTGGCGGCCTCCCAGATGGCGCCCATGCCCATGGGAAAGTTGAGGGGCAGCGGCTGGTTGACCGGGAAGCCGGTGAGCAGCAGCGAGGGGTTGTCGGTGAAGAGGCGGACCCCTTCCATCCACAGCCAGTAGTCGGTGTAGCGGACGGCGTCCGAGGCCGTGGGCGGCAGGAAGAAGGTCCCGGCCAGGACGATCAGGCAGAGGGCGGCGAACAGGGCCCGGCGGGCCATGGACCCGCGTCCGAAGCAGAGCACGACCCAGGCCGCGCCGAACAGGCCGGTGCGCGACAGGCAGGCGATGAGCCCGAGCATGGTCAGGGCGCGCCACCACGGCCGCCCCTGGTCCGGCTCGTCCGGGCCGCCCTGGTTGGGGCCGGGACGAAGCCCGGCGCACAGGGCGACGAGCAGCAGCCCGGCCAGCACGTCGGCATTGCCGATGAGCCGCACCGAAGGCGCGGCCCGGAAGAGGATCGTCTGCACGGCCAGCTCCGCGACGCACAGGGAGCCGAGCAGCGCGCCGAAGCGCTGGAAGTCCGCCCGGTCGGGCAGGCCGCAGGTGGACGCCCAGAGGGCGGCGAAGAGCAGGTAGACCACGGGCGCGCCTTCGCCCAGGTAGGGCAGGACCGGAGAGAGGGCGGCGCGCCAGTCCGGCAGGTAGCGGACCAGCCCGCCCACAAGCAGCGCGACCACAAGCAGCGAAAAGGCGAAGCCGCGCCGCGCGGGCGCGCCCGGACAGGGGCGGCGCAGGGCCAGGAGCAGCCCGGCCCCGGCCAGGGCGGTCCAGACCGCGTCGGGCGGGATTTCGGGCGCTTCGCCGAGCCGCCCGGCCAGGCTCCACAGAGGCAGGACCGCATAGGCCAGGACCAACGGGACCACGCCCGGCCACCGGCCCGGCCGCGAGATTTCGGTTGCGCTGCGCATGGGCTCACTTACCCGTTTGCGCAGTCCAGGTAAAGCGCGCCCGCTCCGCCCCCGTTTTGCATTTTTTCAGGAATTCCAAGGCAACTTTTTTTAAGCGACCGCTTTCATTGACCATTTTAGCACGTCCAATTTATACTCTATTCCATTGAAATAACTTGGCTTTCAAGCTCAACCCCAACACCGGCGGCGCAACCGCCCTAAATGTTTCGAAAACATTGTCCGATGAAGAAGAACAGTGTATCGTGTCGCATCGTTATCCGGCTCAGTGGGATGAGGATGGTCAACGATTCTACCAGTGGGGTGACCATGCATCGGACGACGAAAGCCGCTTTGAGGAAAGCGGCGACAACCACCTTGGCGGTGATTTTTTTCCTGGCGTCGCTGCCCGGTTGCGCGGTCGTCGCACCGTTGCTCAGCGTGGGCGGCATGGCCGGTCTCGCTCCGCTCCAGTACGCGTCCACGGCCATAACCCTGGGCGAGTTCACCTATGAGTACGCCGCCAACGACAAGGACCCCTCCGAGGTCATCGAGGGCAAGATCATGGCCGTGCTCGACGGCAGCGCCTTCGAGATGCCCGACTTTGACGGCGACGGCCGGGAACCGGTCGTGGTCGCCGAAGCCGCGCCAGCGACCAAGGCCGAGACCGTGGAGGCCGCCATTTCCGCCGGGGCGCGCAAGCAGCGCATCGAATACCTGCTCGCCCACCGCGACCTTCAGTTCGAACGGCTGGAGCTGCGGCGCATGGCCTTCCGCAGCGCCCGCGGCGACGGCGAACTCTCCCTGCGCCAGACCGCCATGGCCTCCTCGCCCGACCTCATCCGCTCCGCCGACGGCCGCACCACCCTGCGCCAGTAGCGCCGCACGAACTTCACCTGTTCCGGGGACGCCGCTAGGCGTCCCTTTTTTTTGCGGCTGATGGTGCTGCCCGGACCTGCCGGCACGTTTACACCGCGCCCCGCTTCGGGCATGCTGAAGACTCTTGCCCTCAACCCGGGAGCCGCCATGCCCGTCCATCGCCCGACCCTGCGCCATGCCGCCGTCACCACCCGTTTCGGCTTGCTGCTCGCCGCCTTTTCCGACCGCGGGCTCGTCTCCCTGGAGCCGGGCGACGACGCGGCCGCCCTGCTCCGGTCCCTGGCCGAGCGCTTCCCCGGCGCGACGCTGTCGGACGACGCGCCAGGCCTCCGGGAGCCCCTGGCGGCCATCGCCGCGTTCATCGACGACCCGGCGCGGCCGCTTGGCATTGCGCTGGACCCGCAGGGGACGCCGTTCCAGCGGGAGGTCTGGCGGGCGCTGACGGCCATCCCGGCCGGGCAGACGCGCACCTATTCGCAGGTGGCCGAGGCCGTGGGACGCCCGTCGGCGGTGCGGGCCGTGGCGTCGGCCGTGGGGGCCAACCGGCTGGCCGTGATCGTGCCGTGCCACCGGGTGGTGCGCAAGGACGGCGGCCTGGGCGGCTTCCGCTGGGGCGTCGGGCGCAAGGCCGCGCTCCTCCAAGCCGAGGGCGTGAAGGCGTAGCCCCGCTCGGGGCGTCGGAAAGGCCGGTGGTCCCGGCTAAACGTCGATTTCCACGCCGATGGGGCAGTGGTCGGACCCGAGGACGTCCGGCTCGATCCAGGCGCGGGCCACCCTGTCCCTCAGCTCTTCCGAAACGAAGAAGTAGTCGATGCGCCACCCCGCGTTGTTCTGGCGGGCGTTGAAGCGGTAGGACCACCAGGAATACTGGCCGGGGCCGTCCTCGAACAGGCGGAAGGTGTCCACGTAGCCGTGCTCGATGAACTTGTCGATCCAGGCCCGCTCCTCGGGCAGGAAGCCGGAGCGCTCGCTGTTGGCCTTGGGGTTCTTGAGGTCGATCTCGCGGTGCGCGGTGTTGAAGTCGCCGCCCACCACGATGGGCTTGGCCTTGCGCAGCTCCTGGGCGTGGTCCAGGAAGCAGTCGTAGAAGCCCATCTTGAAGGCGAGCCGATCGTCGCCCATCTGGCCGTTGGGAAAGTAGATGTTGAAGAGGTGGAAGTCCGGGTACTCCAGGTGCAGGACGCGGCCCTCGCCCGTGTAGCGCGGGTCCGGCAGCCCGGTGGACACGGCCAGGGGCTCGGGATTGGCGAAGCAGGCCACGCCGGAATACCCCTTCTTGCCCTTGGACCAGTTCCAATAGTGGTTGGAAAACGAGTCCGGGGCCCGGTCCTCGGGGTCGAGCTGGTCCGGCTCGGCCTTGGTCTCCTGGAGCATGACCACGTCGCCGCCGCAGCCGTCCAGCCAGTCGCGGAAGTTCTTCTTGAGCACGGCCCGGTAGCCGTTGACGTTCCAGGAATAGATGATCATCGCCACCTCCGGATGCGGGACGGATAAAACAAAGGGGGAACCGGCCGCGCCGATTCCCCCCGTCATGCCGCGCGAGCGGCGAAAACTACTTCTCGTTGGGAGAGCTGACCTTGATCATCACCAGCGCGGCGATGGTCATGGACAGTCCCAGGAAAAACCAGAAATAACCCAGCATGATCGCTACCTCCATCAATTCTCGTGTTCGGTCAGATGCCTATACCAGAATCCGGCGGCGATGGAAAGCCGATTCCGCCCCCTGGCGCGCGGCCCGGCTCCCTGCTATCTTCCGGCCATGCAAACGTGCGACGCCATCATCCTCGGCGCGGGGGCCTCGGGCCTGTTCTGCGCCCTGACCGCCGCCCGGCGCGGCCTGGCCGTGGCCCTGGTGGACAATTCCCCCCGCCCCGCGCGCAAGCTGCGCATCTCCGGCGGCGGCAAGGGCAACTTCACCAACCTTTCCGTGGAGCCGGGCAACTATCTCTGCGCCAACCCGCATTTCGTCAAGTCCGCCCTGGCCCGGCTCACCCCCTGGGACGTCATCGACTTCTTCACCGCCCACGGCGTCACCTACGAGGAGCGCGACCACGGCCGCCTCTTCTCCATGGAGGGCGCGCCCCGGCTGGCGGGCATCCTGGCCGAGCAGTGCGGGCGGCTCGGCGCCGCCTTCCACCTCGGCCGGCCCATCGAGGCCGTGGAGGGGCCCGGCCCGTTCCGCGTCCGCGCGGGCGGCGTCGCCCTCGAATCCGCCAGGCTGGTCATCGCCCTGGGCGGCCCGTCATGGCCCCAGGCCGGCGGCACGGACCTCGCCTATTCCCTGGCCCGACGGTTCGGCCTGGCCGTCACCCCCACCCGCCCCGGCCTGGTCGGGCTGGCCCTGCCGAAAAAGCGGCTCGCCATGTGCCGGGATCTGGCCGGAAACTCGCTGCCCGCCACGGTCTCCTGCGGCAACGCCCGGTTCACCGACGCCCTGCTCTTCACCCACACCGGCCTGTCCGGCCCGGCCGTGCTCCAGATCTCCTCCCGCTGGCGCGAGGGGCGGCCCGTGGTCATCGATTTCCTGCCCTCCGCACCGCTCGCGGAGCTGGTGGAGGCCAACCGGTCCTCCAACATCCTGTTCCGCAACCTGCTCGGCCGCGTCCTGCCCAAGCGGCTGCCCGGCCACCTGCTCCCGGAGGGCGTGCTCCAGACCCCGGTCAGCCAGCTCTCGGCCGAGCAAATCGCCGAGGCCGCCGAGGCCGTCCACGGGTTCGCGGTTACGCCGTCGGGCACCGAGGGGCCGGCCCGGGCCGAGGTCACCGTGGGCGGGGTGGACACGGACGGGATCTCGTCCAAGACCTTCGAGGCCAAGGACGTGCCCGGCCTGCACGTCATCGGGGAGGCGCTGGACGTCACCGGGGACCTGGGAGGGTACAATCTGCATTGGGCTTTCGCCTCCGGCGCGGCTTGCGGGGAGAACCTGTAGCCGTTTTGCGGGCAGCGTCTTGCCCCGTGGCCGGGGCGTCGGACGGAGCACATTGGAAGCGGTTTTGGCTTGCTTCTGGGCGCTCCGGCCAAAAGCGCGTTGCGCATCCAGGACACAGGCCTGTGAAGAACGTCCCGCCGAAAACGGCTCCTTATCGCCTTTCGCCTTTTCCAAGGATTAAGGACGGGAATCAACCAAGCCGGGCGGGCGCCCCATGCGCCCCCTCGGGGGAAAAGCGGTGCAGGCTGGCCTGGGGCCGCCGGAGCGGGGGCAGGCGGAATATTGTAGGCGTTGACCCACATGCGGCCCGCCGCCTATGGACAAAACCCCGCCCGGCCGCTAGGTAGGGACGATGCAGAGTCCCGGCGCCAAATGGCCGAAGTTCCGGTCCGCGAAACCGCGCATCCTCCTGCTCACCAGCCAGTATTTCCTGATCGGCGAGCTCAAGGCGGCGTGCGAACGCCTCGGCGTGGAGCACCGGCTGCTGGATTTCGGGACCAGGGAAATGGACCTGGACGCCTTCGTCTCATGGGTGATGAGCGCCCTGACCTCGTTCCGGCCGGACTTCGTGCTGACCGTGAACCACCTGGGTGTGGACCACGAGGGGGTCCTGGCCGCGCTGCTGGAGCAGTTCGACGTGCCGCTGGCCTCCTGGTTCGTGGACAACCCGCACCTGATCCTGGGCACCTACCACAACCTGGACGCAGGCCGCACCGCCCTGTTCACCTGGGACGTGGACAACCTCGAATCCCTGCGGACCATGGGCTTCCGCAACGTCTTCCACCTGCCCCTCGGGGCCGACCCGACGCGATTCGCGCCCCACCGGGACGGCGGCGACGCGTCCTGGCGCGCGCCCATCTCCTTTGTGGGCAACTCCATGCTGACCAAGACGGTCAAGCGGCTGGAGGCGGCCCGGCCGAGCCCGCGGCTGGTGGAGTCCGGGCTGATGGTGGCCAAGGCCTTCGCCGACTCGGGCGAACCCTGCTCCGGCCGGTTCCTGACCCGGCGGTTCCCGGAGCTGCGGCGGGACTTCGAGGCCTTGGAGCCCCCGGCGCGGCGGCAGGCCTTCGAGACCTTCCTGACCTGGCAGGCCACGCTCATGTACCGGCTGGACTGCGTGCTGCGCATCCTGGATTTCGGCCCGCTCATCGTGGGCGACGAGGGGTGGAAGGAGCTGCTCAAGGGGCGGCCGGGCTGGCGTTATCGGCCGGAGCTGTCCTACTACGACGAGCTGCCGGACTTCTACCCGCTCTCGGACATCAACTTCAACTGCACCAGCCGCCAGATGCTCGGGGCCGTGAACCAGCGCGTCTTCGACGTGCCGTGCTGCGGGGCCTTCCTGCTCACCGACTACCGGCGCGGCCTGGAGGACCTCTTCGAGCCCGGCTCCGAGGTGGCCTACTACAGCCACCCGGACGAGATCCCGGGCCTGGTGGAGCTGTACCTGGAAAACCCGGAAAAGCGCCGCGCCGTGGCCGATGCCGCCCGCCGCCGCGTCCTGGCCGAACACACCTACGATCACCGCATGACCACGCTCATGGAGGCCATGCGCCAGACCTTCGCCTGACGAATGTCCAAGCGGCCGATCCTGATAATGCAGATGCAGCGGATGGGGGACCTGATCCTCTCCTTCCCGCTGATGCTCTGGCTGGCGCGCAAGTATCCGGGCCACCCGCTCTACGTGGCGGCCGAGGAGCTGTTCTACAGGCCGCTGATGAAGCTCTCGCCTCCGGTGACCTATTTTCCCTGGGCGGGCGCGGACGTGCTGAGGCGGCACGAGTTCGAGCTCGTCATCAACCTCTCCATCCAGGAAAAGGCGGCGGTGCTGGCGGGCCAGCTCCGATCCGAGGCGGTCTTCGGCCCGGTGCAGGCGGCGGACGGCGGACGGGTCGTGCACGGCGACTGGCAGCTCTACCGGACCTCGCTGGTGGGCAACAACCGCTACAACCGCTTTCACTGGGCCGAACTGAACGGCCTGGACGTCATCCCGGCGGCCGAGATCGCGGCCACGAGCTTCGCCGAGCCGCGCACCCAGCCCGCCGACGTCACCAAGGTGGGGCTGTTCCTGGGGGCCAGCGAAACGGCCAAGCGCCCCTCGGCCGAGTTCTGGGCCGGGCTGGTGCGCGAGCTGCTGGCGCGCGGGCTGCGCCCAGTCCTCTTCGGCGGCCCGGCGGAAAAGCCGCTGGGCGCTGAGGTCAAGCGGTTGGCCGGAGTCCCGGTCCTCGACCTGTGCGGCAGGCTGGGCCTGGACGAATTCGGGGCCGTGGGCCAGACCCTGGCCCTGTTCGTCACCCCGGACACCGGACCCATGCACCTGGCCGCCTGGACCGGCCTCAAGTGCCTCAACCTGTCCATGGGCCCGGTCAACCCCTGGGAGACCGGCCCGCACTCGCCGGGTCACTACGTGCTGCGGGCGGACATGGACTGCGCCAAGGGGTGCTGGCGTTGCGGCCGGGAAAAATTGTTCTGCCACGAGCCATTCGCCCCCAACCGGGTGGCCGTGCTGGCCGCGCGCCTGGCCGCGGGCGACGGGCCGGACAAGCTTTCGAAGATGTCCCTGCCCGGCCTGGCCCTGTTCCTGACCGGCAAGGGGCCCCTCGGCCTTTATCATATAAGAAGGCTCGACAGCGCCCCCCCGGACGGGGAGCGGCTGGCCTCCCGGTTCTGGCAGGCCTTTTTTGCCGCGCGCTTCGGCATCGGCGGCGAGGACGCGGCGGCGGCCGCCTGGCGCGGCCTGACCGAGGACGCGCCGAAAACGGCGCAGGTCCTGCTGGCCCATATCCCGGCCATGAGCCGCCAGCTCCGGCACGGGCTCGGGGCCGGCGAGCGGATCGACGCCGCATTCTGGGCCGAAAGCCCCGTCCCTGCCCGGCCGCTGACCGGCCTGGCCCAGATGCGGCTCCAGAACGGCGACTACGGCCGACCGGCATGGGCTGCCGTCATGGGTCACCTGGAAGCCCTGATTCGAGTCTGCGCATAGTCCTTCCGGCTGTTTCTTCCTACCTTAAGATTCCTTAAGTTTCCGAAATATCACATTTTCAAATTTGGCACGCCTTTTGATGAATGGAGTGCCGAAGGAGAAAACCATGCAAAATATTCCCGGCATCACCTCCGACAGCACGGCGGACCAGTACAAGGCCCTGAAATTGACGGTCACCACCACCACGAGCACCGACAAGCAGTCGATGTTCGAGGAGCTGTTCCAGATGCATTCCAGCAAGGTGGAGCACGACCTGGCTCTTTCTCCGATTGCGACCACGGACAAGATGGTAGCGAGCGCTCCCGAGGCCGCCGAAAGCGTGGCCCAGGACGGCACGGCCCAGACCAGCGTGGCCCAGAGCGGCCAGGCCAAGGAAACCAAGTCCACCGCGTCCAAGACCACGGCCAAGGAAGACAAGGAGCCCGCCCAGGACAAGCGCGACCAGCGCATGACCCAGGACGACTTCAACAAGGTCAAGGAAGACCTCAAGGAATACGGCCTGTCGGACAAGGAGATCGCCGAACTGGAGAAGAAGGTGAACAGCGACGAGGGACTGACCTGGAACCAGTTCGTCTCCGCCCTGGCCGAAAAGATGGCCGAGCTGCGCAAGGTCGCCCTGAGCGACGCCCAGAAGGCCGACCTCACCTCTTTCTTCTCCAAGCTGGGCTTCTCCGAAAAGCAGTCCGCCCGCCTCCTCTCCCAGGTCGAGAACGGCGAGACCGACAAGGTCATGACCGCCCTCAAGGCCAAGCTGGAATCCATGTCCGACGGCAAGCAGCTCCTGCTGACCAAGGACGAGGTCGACGCCTTCGCCTCGGCCATGCAATTTTCCAAGGAACTGACCGGCAAGCTCGAAGAGCTGCTCGGCCAGGGCGGCACGGGCAAGGGCATGAAGCAGGCCTTTGCCATGCTCGGCAAGGAAATGGCCGCCCTGGACGCCAAGGACGAGAAGCTGGTCAAGGCCGTGGGCAAGGCCTTCGCCGAAGCCACCGGCAAGGAGGTCAAGGAGACCTCGGTGGCCAAGGACATCCAGGAGGCCGTGGACCTGAAGCCTCGCACAGCCGACGACAACGGCGCGGACACCATGGTCAAGGAAGACCTCAAGGAAGCCCTGGAAGAACGCCGCGACACCATGCCCGAGTCCAACGCCAAGAAGGCCGCCGCGACCAAGACGCTGCCCAAGCAGGCAGAGGGCCAGGCCGAGCCCCGGGAGCAGAAGACCGAGGACGAGTCCGACAAGAACTGGCGCGATTTCTTCGGCAAGCTGCGCGACGACGCCTCCGCCTCCGTCCGCCAGACGCAGGCCAAGGCCGAAAACGCGGAGCAGGCCCTGAACGCCGCCCTGACCGACACCTCGGCCAAGGCCAAGACCCAGGCCTGGGAAAAGGTCACCGCGCCAAAGGTCATGCGCCAGGTGGAAAACGCGGTCATCAAGACCCTGTCGAACGGCGCCAAGCAGCTCACCCTCCAGCTCGCCCCGGAAAACCTGGGCAAGCTGAGCGTGGCCCTCCAGGTCCACGGCAAGGAAGTCAGCGCCGTGATCCGGGCCGAGTCGAGCGAGGCCGCCAAGCTCATCCACGAGAATCTCGACGTCATCAAGCAGGCCCTGCAAGACCAGGGGCTGAAGGTGGACAAGCTGGACGTCCAGTCCGGCCTGACCGGGAATTACAGCGACTCCAACTGGTTCGGCCAGGAGCAGCACAACCTGGCCCGCGAGCGGGAAGTCATGACCGCCATGCGCAACCACATGCGCGCCATGCGCGGCGAGACCGGGACGGCGACGGACGCCGCCCAGGCCGTGGTTCCCACGGTCCAAACCGACGGATTGCACATCGTCGCCTAAGCGAGGTCGATCATGGGTTACGTCGATTCCACCGGATATCTGCTGGGGCAGCAGGAGGCCTATATGGCCGCCTCCAACACCCCCGAGCACAAGGACTCCCTGGAACAGGAAGACTTCCTGACCATCCTGGTGGCGCAGCTCACCCATCAGGACCCGCTGAGCCCCATGGAGGACACGGACATGACGGCCCAGTTGGCCCAGTTCTCCAGCCTGGAGCAGCTCACCAACATCAACACGAACATCAAGGCCCTGAGTGATTCCATGGAGCACAGCGACCTGCTCAACGCGGTCAGCTTCATCGGCAAGGAAGTCAAGGCGGACGGCTACAACATCAGCCTGGAAAGCGGCAACGCATCGACCATCTACTACGGCTTCGGCGAGCCCGTGAGCGGCATCACCATGAACATTTACGACTCCGACGGCGCCATCGTCCGCACCGTCGAGCTCGGCAGCAAGGAATCCGGCTCCTACCAGTACGTGTGGGACGGCAAGAACGAGGCCGGGACGGTCCTGCCCGACGGCATCTACGGCGTAGGCATCCTGGGCAAGGACAAGGACGGCGGCGGGGTCCTGGTGCAGACCGAAGTCTCGGGCGTTGTCGACGCCGTGGTCAACGAGGACGGCACCCAGTACCTGCGTCTCAAGGACGGACGGTACCTGAACTTCCTGAACGTCACGGAAATCGTCGACCCCGGCACCGCCAGCGCCGTGGACTCCGAGACGACCGCCGAAGAAGAGTAAGGATTGAAGAATATCCGGTTCGATAGCCGGACATACTTGGAGAAGATATAGGAGGTCACCATGGGTTTAGGAGCATCACTGTATTCGGGAATCACGGGCTTGTCGGCCCATTCCGAACGCATGACGGTCATCGGCAACAACCTCGCCAACGTCAACACCATCGGCTTCAAGGGCTCGCGCATGCACTTCGAGGACCTGCTCAGCCAGGACTACTCGACGGTCAACGGCGTGGGCCAGGTCGGCCGCGGCGTACGCGTTTCCACCATCTATTCCGACTTCGGCCAGGGCTCCTTCGAGTCCTCCACCGAGGCGACGGACATGGCCATCTCGGGCGACGGCTTCTTCATCGTCTCCCCGAAGGGCGAGGAAAACAAATTCTACACCCGGGCGGGCAACTTCCGCTTCGACCAGGACGGATACCTGGTCGATCCCCACGGGTACATCCTGCAGGGCTGGCAGGTGGAGCAGTCCTCCACCACCGTGTCCACCACGGCGTCCACCACGGACAGCGGGACCCAGTCGACCCGCATCATCGGCACGCCCACGGACATCCGGCTGGAGAACTTCCAGTCCGCGCCGAACCCGACGACGAACGTCTCCATGGTCACCAACCTGGACCCGTCGTCGCCGGACAACTCGACCAGCACCTCCAACCCGTACTTCGCCATGTTCAACAACTGGAACGGCGCGACGGACACGCCCATCGCCTCCACCCGCTATGCATACTCAAGCACCATCAAGGTGTACGACGACATCGGGACCGCCCATAACCTGACCGTGTACTTCGACCCCGTCACCCTGAGCAACGCGGGCGGCGACACGGTCTGGGAATACATGGTCACCGTCGACCCCAACGCGGACAAGCGGACGCTCGGCGGCGCTGACGGCAACAACACCATGATCGGCCAGGCCGCGACCTCGGCTGCGGGCGTGCTCATGATCGGCACCCTGACCTTCACCTCCGGCCAGCTCTCCGGCATGAACGCCTACACGCTCAAGTCCAACGGCGGCAACAACGGCGGTCCCAAGAACCTGGCCAACTGGACCCTGGCGGACTTCTCCACCGGCGGCTACCCGGTATTCACGGCCAACTTCCTGGGCAAGTCCAACGCCTCCACGGCGGAAGCCTCGGCGGCCACGCCCATCCAGCTGGACTTCGGCATCTCCAACAAGGACCTGTCGAGCAACAGCGGCGGCCCCGACACCAAGGGCTGGGCCGTCGGCCTGGGCACCCTGCCCGTGCACGCCAACGCGGCCCAGTTGTCCTACAAAAGCAACACCTCCTGGCTGCCCAACTTCAAGGACCCGGCGGTCAGCGCCCTGGCGACCCAAAGCTACGACACCGGCGGCTCCTCCACCCTGTACGAAAGCCAGGACGGCTACGCGGCGGGCGTGCTCCAGAACGTGTCGGTCAACCGCGAAGGCGTGCTGAGCGGCCACTATTCCAACGGCCAGGTGCTCGAACTCTACGCCCTGACCCTGGCGACCTTCACCAACCAGCACGGCCTGCGCCGCGAGGGCGGCAACCTCTTCTCCGAGACCCTGGAATCCGGCCCGGCCCTGACCGGCCAGGCGGGCTCCACCGGAAAGGGCACCGTGGACGGCAACTCCCTTGAGATGTCCAACGTGGACATGGCCACCGAGTTCGTGCGCATGATCACCACGCAGCGCGGCTTCCAGGCCAACACCAAGGTCATCACCACCACGGACTCCATGCTCGGCGAAGTCATCGCCATGAAGCGTTAACCTGTTAAGAAAGGTCTTAAGTACCAACCCATACTGATAGACTCCTTCTCCAAGCGCCCCGCGTCTGACCCGCGTGGGGCAACGAAAGCGAAACGGCCCGGCAGCAACTGCCGGGCCGTTTGCATTTTGGGAATCGGAAATGCGGGAAAGGCAGGAAGAGGAAAGGCGAAAGGCAAAAGGCGAAAGGCGAAAAAGGAGCCGCCTCCGGCGGGACTTTATCGGGAGGTTTCGCGCCCTGAAGGCGCGACTTACTTTTGGACCAGAGCGCCCAAAAGTAAGCAAAAACCGCTCCTGGGTGTGCCCCGCCCCCCGCCCCGTCCACGGGGCAAGAAGCTGATCCAAACGGCCTCCACTCCCGCAGCCAAGTCGCCAAAATAGAAAAGCTCCAAGGCTGCGAAAAGCCGCTCCGGCCGTTTGGTCAGCTTCTAAGCCGCCTGGCCGCAGGGCTGCATTGTAGGCGCTTGCAGGAATGCCGCTGCGGCAAGCAAAAGCCCGATCATTCGCAGAAGCCGGAGCCCGGACACTCGCAAAAGCAGGAGCCCAAGAAAATCGTCCGGGACCGTAGTTCGTCTGAGTTAATTTGCCAAATCCAGCCCTGTGTTCCGGCGCTTAGCAGCCGACCAAGCGGGTAAGGCGGCTCTGTGTGGCCACCCGGACGGTTAGGTGCAGTCTACGAATTTTCGCGGAGGAACGGCACTATACTTTTCCGAGAGATGGAGCCGTCCCGCTTGGATCGGATGTTTGGCGACGCAACACGTCGGCGGCCAAGCTACCCGCAAGGGCCTTTTTTTGCTTCTTTTTTTGGCCCAGCAAAAAAAGCGCCGCCCGCGCAGGGCATTCAAAAAGCTTGGAGGGGGAAGCGAACGCTTCCCCCGGCTCTGGCCGGACTTCCAGGCTACTGCTTGCCTTTCCTCCCCCTTCCCTCTCTCCTCTCCCCTTTCATCTTAACAAAAAGTCGCCCCCGCCAAGGGGGCAACTTTTACCTTTTCCACCCGACAAACCCTTGACGTGCCACCCACCCACTCCCCCTCCACCCTGGGAAAAAACCACCCTCTAGACTTAATTTAGAAACTCAATATCTTAATATTACTTAATAATATTAAGTTGGCATGTTTGCTGCTTAACAAAGCGCAAATGGATTTCCCGATTGAACAAGGAGGGTTCAAATGTCTTTAGTCATCAACCACAACCTCATGGCGATGAACGCCCAGAGGAACCTGACGGAACACTATGGCCGCCTCAGCACTTCGACCAGGCGGCTTTCGTCCGGCCTGCGCGTGGACACCGCCGCCGACGACGCGGCCGGGCTGGCCATCCGGGAGCTCATGCGCTCGGAGATCAACTCCCTGCACCAGGGCATCCGCAACGCCAACGACGCCATCTCGCTGATCCAGACTGCCGACGGCGCGCTCCAGGTCATCGATGAAAAGCTCATCCGGATGAAAGAGCTGGCCATGCAGGCGTCCACCGGCACCTACAACTCCGACCAGCGGCTCATCATCGATTCGGAATACCAGGCCATGTCCTCGGAAATCAGCCGAATCGCGCACGCCACGGACTTCAACGGCATTTACCTGCTCAACGGCAATCTTTCCGGCGACCTCGGCGCGGCCCAAAACCCGCACAACGGGCACGGCCTGTACTCCACCGGTCCGCTGAAGATCCACTTCGGCACCGGCAACGACTCGTCCGAGGACTACTACTACATCGCCATCCAGGGCGCGACGGCCTCCGCCTTCGGCCTCGGCATGGACGCCTCGGCCAAGTCCGGCGCCACCAGCGAGGAGATCAACGCGGGCAAGTCCATCTCCACCCAGGCGCTGGCCCAGGCCGCCATGGAGGCCCTGAACCAGGCCATCATCTCCAAGGACAAGATCCGCGCCAACCTCGGCTCCATGCAGAACCGGCTGGAGAACACCATCACCAACCTGGAAATCCAGGCCGAGAACCTTTCGGCCGCCGAGTCCCGCATCTCCGACGTGGACGTGGCCCAGGAAATGACGGAGTTCGTCCGCAACCAGATCCTCACCCAGTCCGCGGTCGCCATGCTCGCCCAGGCCAACTCCCTGCCCAGGATGGCCATGCAGCTCATCGGCGGCTAGTCGCAGACGCCCCTCAGGCACATCGACTGAAGACGATCGGAATCCATCCCGGCAGCCCGCGCGGCTGCCGGGTCGATTCCGGTCGTTTGCCGTTTTTCGGGAACGGCTATTCGTCGTCGAGGTAGACCAGGGCCTGCCGGGCCGCTTCCTGCTCGGCGCGCTTGACGCCGGTGCCCTCGCCTCGAAACACCTCGCCGGCGGGCAGGGTGGCGTCCACGATGAAGATCTTCTCGTGCTCGGGTCCGCGCGTGCCGGACAGGACGTAGACCGGGCGGTCGCGGAACCGCTCCTGGGCCACCTCCTGCAGCCGGCTCTTGTAGTCCTTGACCTCGGTGAGGGAGGACGGCTCGGGCCAGCGGTCCGCGAAGATGCGCAGGATCACGCCCTTGGCCGCCTCGAACCCGGCGTCCAGGAACACCGCGCCCAGCACGGCCTCGAAGGCGTCGGCCAGCAGGGCGTCGCGGTCGCGTCCTCCCTGCTGTTCCTCGCCCCGGCCGAGCAGGACGTGGCGGTCCAGCTCCAGCTCGCGCGCGATGGCGGCCAGGCTCTTCTCCTTGACCAGTTGCGAGCGGATGCGCGTCAACTGCCCCTCCGGCGCTTCCGGGAACCGCTTGAACCCCTCTTCGGACACGCACAGCTCCAATACGGCATCGCCCAGGAACTCAAGCCGCTCGTTGTCGGCGTTGACCTCCCGTTCATTGGCGTAGGAACTGTGCGTCAGGGCGGTCTCCAGGAGCTTGACTTGGTCAAACCTATGGTGAATACACTCTTGCAGGCCAATTACATTCATTCAACCCCTCCGAGGTCCATGCTTTCCGGCACCCGTTTCCGCGCCCTGCTCGATCCCGACTCCATCGCCGTTGTCGGCGCGTCGAGAAATCCCGCAAAACTCGGCCACTTGATCCTTTCGAACCTCATCCGCGCAGGGTACAAGGGTAAATTGTACCCCGTCAATCCCGCGGGAGGCGAAATCGAGGGGCTCAGGGTCTACGAGCGCGCTGCGGCCCTGCCCGCGCCCCCGGACCTGGCCGTCATCGTCCTGCCGCGCGAGCAGGTTCTTGAGGCCATGGTTGAGCTGGCCGACGCCAGGGTCGGGGCCATCTGCATCATCACCGCCGGATTCCGCGAGACCGGGCGCGACGGTTTCGAGCTGGAGACGGCCATGGCCGAGCTGGCCCGGCGCCGGGACATCACCCTGCTCGGCCCCAACTCGCTCGGGCTCATCAACACCAAATGCGGCCTGAACGCCACCATCGCACAGGCCTTTCCGTCCGAGGGGTCCATCGCCTTCTTCTCCCAGTCGGGCGCGCTCTGCTCGGCCATCCTGGACTGGGCCGACGGCGAGAACCTCGGGTTCTCCAAGTTCATCTCCCTGGGCAACAAGGCGGGCGTGTCCGAGGCGGACATGATCGAGGCCCTGGGCGACGACCCGGACACCAAGGTCATCATCGGCTACCTGGAGAGCGTGGACGACGGCGAAAAATTCCTGCGAAAGGCGCGCCTGGTCACGGAGAAGAAGCCGGTCATCATGATCAAGGCGGGCACCACCCGGGCCGGCGCGCGCGCCACGTCGAGCCACACCGGCTCCATGGCCGGGAACCTGGCGGCCTCCACCGCCGCCTTCCGGCAGTCGGGCATCATCGAGGTCCACGACCTGGAGGAGCTCTTCGACCTGGCCAGGGCCTTCGCCGAGCAGCCGCTGCCCGCCGGGCCGAACCTGGCCGTGGTCACCAATTCCGGCGGCCCCGGCATCCTGGCGGCCGACGCCTGCGAGGGCGCGGGCCTGAACCTGCCCCGTCCGTCCCAGAAGACCCTGGAGGCCCTGACCGCCGCCCTGCCGCCCTTCGCCGCCATCTACAACCCCATCGACATCATCGGCGACGCCCCGGCCGAGCGCTACCGCGCCGCCCTGGAGGCCGTGGTGGCGGACGAGTTCACCCACGCCGTGCTGGCCCTGCTCACACCCACGGCCTCGGCCCGGATCGAGGAGACGGCCCGGACCATCATCGAGGTGGCCGAGGGGTGCGACAAGCCGATTTTCACCTGCTTCATGGGCGCCATGCGCATCGGGCCCGGCCGGGACCTGCTCATCAAGGCGGGCATCCCCTGCTACGGCTATCCCGAGCCCGCCGTGCGCGCCATCTCGGCCATGCTGGCCCACCGGCGCTGGCTGGACCGCCCCTACCCGGTGGAGGTCTGCTTCCGCCGCGACGTGGGGAGGGCCAAGCACGTCCTGCGCCAGGCGCGCAAGCTCGGGCTCCAGGAGCTGCCCTTTGCCGACGCCATGGACGTGGCCATGGCCTACGAACTGCCCGTGCCCGAGTCGCGCCTGGTGCGCACCAGCGAGCAGGCCGTGCGCGCGGCCAAGAAGATCGGCTACCCCGTGGCCCTCAAGATCGTCTCGCCGCACATCCCGAGCCGCCGCGACGTGGACGGCGTGGCCGTGAACCTGCGCGACCCGAACGAACTGCGCAAGGCGTGGCTCGACATCACCATCCGCGCCCAGCGCAAGCGGCCCGACGCCTACATCGCGGGCTGCCTGGTCCAGGCCATGGGCCCGGTCAGGGCCATGGAGGTGGTGGTCCGCTTCACCCAGGACCCGCAGTTCGGGCCGCTCATTTCTTTTTGCATCGCCGGCCCGTCGGCCGAGGTGCTGCACGACGTCAGCCACCGCCTGGCCCCGCTGACCCTCCAGGACGCCCAGGACATCGTGCGCGAGATCAAGTCGTTCCCGCTGCTCCAGGGCGCGCGCGGCGGCGCGGCGGTCAAGCTGGCGGCCATCGAGGACATCCTGCTGTCCATGTCGCAGATGGCCACGGATTTTCCGGAGATCCGCGAGGCGGAGCTCGACCCGGTCCTGGTGGACGCCGAAGGGGCCCTGGTGGCCGACCTGCGGCTGACCATCGGCTGACCCTTGGCTTTTTCATCGGTCTGGGATACGAAAACAGGATGGGGCGCCGCCCGGCGGGCCCGTCACAGTTGAGGAGGAATCAAGGCATGGCTGGACTCTATATCGGCTCGACCACCGGCTACTCGGGCAAGAACATGATCATCATGGGCCTGGGCCTCAAATTTCAGAAGGAAGGCTTCAACGTCGGCTACATGAAGCCGGTCGGAGCCATGCCCATGGAGATCGGCGGCAAGCTCGGCGACGAGGACGCGGCCTTTGTCCAGGACGTGCTCGGCCTGGAGGCCGACCCGGAGCTGGTCACCCCCGTGGTGGTCACCCAGGACTTCAAGGTCAAGGCCTTCACCGGCAGCGTCGAAGGGCTGCTGGACAAGATCGTCGAGAGCTACAAGACCATCTCCGAGGACAAGGACATCACCCTGGTGGCCGGTTCCGGCTCCATGTACTCCGGCAAGTACTGCGACACCGACGCCATCTCCGTGGTGCGCAAGCTCGGCATCAAGACCATCGTCATCGACCGGTTCCAGAAGGAGCTGAAGTACGACTACCTGATGGTCATGAAGGAACAGCTCGGCGACCTGCTGGCCGGGGTCATCCTCAACGACGTCCCGCCCCAGTTCATGGACGAGATCAGCCAGCTCCTGGGCCCGGCGCTGGAGAAGAAGGGCGTGCGCGTCCTGGGCGTCATCCCGCGCGACCCGCTCATGGGGGCCATCAAGGTGCGCGACCTGGCCGACCGGCTGGGCGGCAAGATCATCTCGGCCCACAACAAGAGCGAACGTGTGGTGGAGTCGTTCCTCATCGGCACCATGCAGGTGGAGAACTTCATGACCCACTTCCGCAAGAAGAAAAACTCGGCCATCATCGTGGGCGGCGACCGCTCGGACGTGCAACTGGTGGCGCTGGAAGGCGACTGCCCCTGCCTGGTCCTGACCGGCAACCTCTACCCCAACGACATCATCCTGACCCGCTCCGAGGTACTGGAAACGCCGATCATCATGGTCCGCGAGGACACCTTCACCGTGGCCAAGAAGATGGACGACATCCTCTCCCGCCACAAGCTGCGCGACGCCATCAAGATCAAGCAGGGCGCGGAGCTGGTGGCCTCCAACATCGACTTCCAGACCCTGCGCAAGGAACTCGGCCTGAAATAGCCAGAGCCGCGACAACGACGCAAAACGGGCCGAGAGCAAACGCTCCCGGCCCGTTTTCTTTGCGCAACATCCGCAAGAAGGGACAACGGGCGTCGATTCAGGGAAAAGCCCAACCCCCAAGCCCTCCCCAGCAAAGCGGAGATGGAAGGTTTTGGAGATTCTCAAGAACCTTTTTCCCAAAAGGTTCTTGAGCCGCCGGAGGCTTCTTCCGCCCCCGCCTGTCCCGCACCGGCGCGCGCCAACGGGCCGATCTCCGCTGTACTTGCGGGCCGGTCTGCGGCAGACTCGACGTCCAGGAGAACGACCGTGACCGACACCACCGACCTGACCCGGCGGCCCGTGCCCGACGTCATCCGCCAGGTGGCCGTGCCCGCCTCGGTGGGATTCTTCTCCCACACCATGTTCAACCTGGCCGACACCATGTGGGCCGCGCGCATCGACACCCAGGCCGTGGCAGCCCTGTCGCTCTCCCTGCCGGTCTTCTTCGTCATCACCTCCATCGCCGGCGGCATCGCCACCGGCTCCACCGCGCTCATGGGCGCGGCCCTGGGCAGGGGCGAGCGCGAACGCGCATCCCTCACCGCCGTGCAGATGCTCGGGTTCGGCGTGCTGGTCTCGGCCGCCCTGGCCTGGTTCGGCCTGGCCTTCTCGCCGCCCATCTTCGCCTGGCTCGGGGCCGAGGGGCCGTACCTGGCCACCTGCCTGGCCTACATGAACCCCATCTTCGCCTGCAACGCGGCCACGGTGTTCCTCTACCTCTTCAACGCCGTGCTCCAATCCAGGGGCGACACGAAGAGCTTCCGCAACGTCCTGGTGGCCACCGCCCTGCTCAACCTCGGGCTCGACCCGTGGTTCATATACGGCGGCTTTGGCCTGCCCGCCATGGGACTGGCCGGGGTGGCCTGGGCCACGGTCCTGCTCCAGGCCGCCGGGGCGGTCTACCTGGGCTTCAAGGCCCGGCGCACCGGCCTGCTCGCGACCGACCGGGGCCGCAACCTGATCCCCCGGCCGCGCATCTACGGCCGGATCGCCCACCAGGGATTCCCGGCCTCCCTCAACTTCATGACCATCGCCCTCGGGTTCTTCGTCATCTTCCGCTTCGTCTCCCGGTTCGGCCCGGCGGCCTCGGCCGCCTTCGGCATCGCCACCCGCATCGACCAGGTCATCCTCATGCCCGCCATCGGCCTGAACGTGGCGGCCCTGACCGTCACGGCCCAGAACTTCGGGGCGGGCAGGCCGGAGCGCATCCGCGAGACCCTGGCCCACTGCCTGCGCTACGGCGCGTGGCTGCTCATCCCGCTCTGCGTGCCGCTCGGGCTCTTCGCCGAGCCGCTGATGCGCCTGACCACCGCCGACCCGGCCGTGGTGGCGGTGGGCGCGGAGTACCTGCGCGTGGACGCCTTCGTCCTCTACGGCTACGTGATCATCTCGGTCTCCACTGCCGCGCTCCAGGGCATGCAGCGCCCGCTCTTCGCCATCTGGATGGGCGTAAGCCGCCAGGTGGCCGCGCCCTGGCTGCTCTTCACCCTCCTGGTGGGCCGGATGGGCTGCGGCACCCTGGCCCTGTGGCTTTCCATCGCGGCCATCGTATGGGCCGCCGCCCTGGTATCCTTCTGGTTCGTGCGCCGCGTGCTCCGGCAGGCGGAAGCGCGGGCCGCCTGAGCCGTTCGCAGGTTCGGGTTGTCCTTTTCCCGCCGACGGCGTATTTTGCCCCGGCAAGAAGACTCAACCCGCAAGACGGAGACCATATGCCCGAAACCAAGATCACCGCCCTGGTGCTGGCCGCCGGAAAGGGAACGCGAATGCACTCCCCCCGGCCCAAGGTGTTGCAGACCCTGCTGCGCGAGCCCATGCTCCGCTACGTCTACCGCGCCCTGGACCCGATGTTTTCCGACATCCTCACCGTCATCGGCCACGGGGCCGAGGAGGTGGAGACCGTCTTTCCCGGCCGGTCCTTCGTGGTCCAGGCCGAGCAGTTGGGGACGGGCCACGCCGTGCAGACCGCCTGGGACGCGGTCAAGGCCACCGGGGCCACCCACTGCCTGGTCATCAACGGCGACACCCCGCTGGTCACGCCCGAGGCCCTCTCGCGCCTGACCGACGCGGCGGGCGACGGCGACCTCGCCTTCATGACCATCACGCCCAAGTCCCCGGCCGGGTTCGGCCGCGTGGTCCGCGACGAGGACCGGCGCATCGCCGCCATCGTCGAGGCCAAGGACTACGACATCGCCGTGCACGGCCACGCCACCGGCGAGGTCAACGCAGGCATCTACCTGCTCAGGCTCGACACCATGGGCGCCCTGCTCGACCGGCTGGAGAACCGCAACGCCAGCGGCGAATTCTACGTCACCGACCTGGTGGAGCTGGCCGTGGCCGACGGTCTGACGGTCACCGGCGTGCAGTGCGGCGACGACCTGAGCCTGATGGGCATCAACAGCCCGCGCGAGCTTATCCAGGCCGAAAACGCCCTGCGGCGGCGCATCGTGGAGGACCTCATCGACCGGGGCGTGCTCATCCACAACCCGGACACGGTCATCATCGGGCCGGGCGTCACGGTGGAGCCGGGCGCGGAAATCTTCGGCCACTGCGAAATCTACGGCGAGTCCTCGGTGGCCGCCGGGGCCCGGCTCGGGTCCTACAACCAGATCACGGACTGCGCCCTCGCCTCCGGGTGCCTGGTCAAGGAATTCAACCACATGGAAGGCGCGGTGGTGGAGGAGGGCGTCCAGGTCGGGCCCTATGCGCGGCTGCGGCCCGGCGCGGTGCTCCGGCGCGCGGCCAAGGTGGGCAACTTCGTGGAGGTCAAGAAGTCCGTGGTGGGCGAGGGGGCCAAGGCGAGCCACCTGACCTACCTGGGCGACACCGAGGTGGGGGCCGGGGCCAACATCGGCGCGGGCACCATCACCTGCAACTACGACGGCAAGAACAAGTTCAGGACCGTCATCGGCGAGGGCGCGTTCATCGGCTCCAATACCGCCCTGGTGGCCCCGGTCACCGTGG
Source organism: Pseudodesulfovibrio sp. (assembly GCF_028692895.1). GTDB lineage: Bacteria > Desulfobacterota > Desulfovibrionia > Desulfovibrionales > Desulfovibrionaceae > Pseudodesulfovibrio. Next base: position 6,581 of record NZ_JAQUWN010000029.1, on the reverse strand, counting down.
GGCGCGACGCATTGGTGGGCGCGGGCTCGACCATCACCAAGGACGTGCCCGACGAATGCGCGGGCATCGCGCGCGGCAAGCAGGTCATCATCAAGCGGCGGCTCAAGCGGTCCTGAGGGATGGAGCGGGCCGCCCCCAATAACTGTTGATTTGTGTGACGTTAGGGGATAGATAGAGGAAATGGAACTTGTTGCCCAACTTGAACAGCGCTTTAGTGAGCTGATAGATAAAATCAAGGTTTTAAAGGAAGAAAACCAGCATTTGAGGGAGGAGGTCGAGGCCGAACGCAACCTGCGGCGCGACATCGAATCTCGCATCGACGCGATTTTGGAGAAGATCCAAAGCGAGCTGGAATGACAGCGATAAACGATGCCACGCTACACGTTGAATCTGTTCGGACTTGAAATATCCTTCAAGACGGATGCGGAAAGCGACCGCATCGAAGCCGCGCAGGCGTTTCTGGAAAAGAAATACAGGGAGCTGACCGAGACCGCCGGGGACCTGAGCAAGGAAAAGGCGTTGACGTTTCTGCTCCTGAGTCTGGCCGACGACTACCTGGTCGGCGTGGGGAAGCTTGAGCGGTTGGAAGGGAAGATCGGAGAGATTTTGGAAAAAACCTCGCAGGACCCAGGCCGATAATAGGAAGGGTCCGGGAGTGGTGAAGAAATTACCCTGGGACGTTCGTGATTGCCCGGAGCGTTCTTGAGCCAATGCTCTTTAAAAGGGCGACGACTCCAGTGGATTGGTGTGCATGCCCGCCCCGCGCGGGAAGCCTGAAGGTCCGCGAGTCATGCCCACCTGGACAACCAGGTTCAAAACCAAAAGGCAACACGGCTTCCCGGGGCCTATAACCGGCTCCGAGCGCCGGACGACATAGATTAAACCGTTTCCAACCTCCCTCCTCCCATTGCTCCTGGCAATGGATTCCCTCCAAGGCGCACCTCCCATGCGTCGATCCTCAAGTGCGCTAAAGGGCGTCAACAGACCGCCAAAAGTCTGTCAACATACACCCAAGGAGCATTCCAATGATAACCGAAATCGCCATGATCGGCGGCGGGATCATCGTCGGACTCGGCGGAGGATTCGTTCTCAACAAATACATCTCCGACAAGAACATAGCCGATTCCCGAGGCCTCGCCGAACGCATTGTGGAAGAAGCCCGCAAGGAGAGCGAAGCCCTCAAGAAAGAGGCCCGCATCCAGGCCCAGGACGAAATATACGCCCAGAAAATGGACCTGGAAAAAGACTTCAAGGATCGTGAATCCCAGCTCAAGAACGAGGAAAAACGCCTCCACTCCAAGGAGGAGCGCCTCGACGCCAAGCGCGAAAAGGTGGCCGACAAGGAGGCCCAGGTCGTCGAGCTGGAAAAGCAGCTCATCAAGCAGGAAAAGCGCCTGGCCGAGCTGGAGGAGGACCTGACCCTCAAGGCCGACGAGCACGAGCGCAAGCTCCAGGAAATCTCCGGCCTGACCGTCGAGGAGGCCAAGGACCACCTCATGACCGAGATCGAGTCGCGCACCCGTCACGAGGCCGCGCGCATGATTCGCAACATCGAGATGGAGGCCAAGGAGAACGCCAGCAAGAAGGCCAAGGAAATCCTTTCCCTCGCCCTCCAGCGCTACGCGGGCGACTATGCGGGCGAGCAGACCGTCACCGCCGTGACGCTGCCCTCCGAGGACATGAAGGGCCGCATCATCGGCCGCGAGGGACGCAACATCCGCGCCCTGGAGGCCGCCACCGGCGTGGACCTCATCATCGACGACACGCCCGAGACCGTGGTCCTCTCCGCCTTCAGCCCCCTCAAGCGCGAGGTGGCCAAGCAGGCCCTGGAGCGCCTCATCCACGATGGCCGCATCCATCCGGCCCGCATCGAGGAGATCGTCAAGAAAGTCGAATCCGAGATGGACACCAAGCTCAAGGAGATCGGCGAGCAGGCCACCTTCGACGTGGGCGTGCACGGCATCCACCCCGAGCTGATAAACCTCCTCGGCCGCCTGCACTACCGCACCTCCTTCTCCCAGAACGTGCTCCAGCACTCCATGGAAGTGGCCTTCCTCTGCGGCGTCATGGCCGCCGAGCTCGGCCTCAACGAGAAGGAAGCCAAGCGCGCGGGCCTGCTCCACGACCTGGGCAAGGCCGTGGACCACGAGATCGAAGGCCCCCACGCCATCATCGGCGCGGACCTGGCCAAGAAGCACGGCGAGTCCAAGGAGATCATCCACGCCATCGCCGCCCACCACGAGGACACGCCGCCCATGTCAATCCTGGCCAACCTGGTCCAGGCGGCCGACTCCCTCTCCGGCGCCCGCCCCGGCGCGCGCAAGGAGCTGCTGGAGAACTACGTCAAGCGGCTGGAGGACCTGGAGAACCTGGCCACCAGCTTCGACGGCGTGCAGAAGGCCTACGCCATCCAGGCGGGCCGCGAGATCCGCGTCATGGTCGATTCCGACAAGGTAGGCGACGAGAACACCTACGTGCTCTGCAAGGACATCGCCGAAAAGATCGAGAACAACATGACCTACCCCGGCCAGATCCGGGTCACGGTCATCCGCGAAAAGCGCGCCGTGGGCTACGCCAAATAGCCAGATGAACGCAAAAAGCCCCGGCTTCACCCGAAGCCGGGGCTTTTTGCCGCCCGCCGCCCGGCCATGCAATTTATCATGGCGCAAGGCCTCCGGCATTTGCTAGGGTGGCGTGAAATCAGCACCCCCCCCACGGAGCCAGCATGATCGACAGGGACCCCGCACATTCCGACGACAGCGCCGAACGCAGTGACGGCCCGGTCGAGCTGTTCCGGACCACCATGGGCGACAAGGAATTCGCCCGGTTCAGCCAACTGATCCACTCCGAGTTCGGCATCAAGATGCCGCCCAGCAAGAAGGTACTGCTCCAGTCCCGTTTCCAGAAGCGCCTGCGCGCCCTGGGCATGAAGAGCTACAAGGAATACTGCGACTACGTATTCTCCCCCGAGGGGCGCGAGGCCGAGCGCTCCCAGCTCATCGACGTGGTCACCACCAACACCACCCATTTCTTTCGCGAACCCAAGCACTGGGACATCATGAATCGCACCGTGCTGCCCGAGCTGTGGCATCGCGGCCTGGGCCGGGGCGCGCCCCTGCGCGTCTGGAGCGCCGGGTGCTCCAGCGGCGAGGAGCCCTACACCCTGGCCATGGTCCTCTCCGAGTTCGCCGCCCGCTCCTCCGGGTTCGACTTCACCATCCTGGCCACCGACATCTCCAACGAGATCCTGCAAAAGGCCATTCGCGCGGTCTATGGCATGGACAAGGCTGAGGAAATCCCCATGGAGATGAAGAAGAAGTACCTGCTCAAAAGCAAGAACCGCAACAACCCGCTCATCAAGATCGACGAGCCGCTCCGGCGCAAGGTCTCCTTCCAGCGGCTCAACTTCATGGGCGACTTCCGCCTCCAGAACCCACAGGACATCATATTCTGCCGCAACGTGGTCATCTATTTCGACCGCGACACCCAGGTCACGCTCTTCAACAAGTTCTGCAACAACCTGAAGCACGGCGGCTACCTCTTCATCGGTCATTCCGAATCCCTCTCCGGCATGACCCTGCCCCTGCGCCAGGTCGCGCCCACAGTGTTCCAGCGGATCGGTTGACCTCGCTGCGCTTCAAGGATAACACCACATCCGGCCCTCGGAGCACCCCCCCTTTCCGCGCCCTTTTCAAGGCGCGTTTTTTGACATAAGGAATACCTCCGGACGGGCGGTTTCTCCCGCCCTCTCCCTGCGGGACGTCCGTGCGTTTCCCGCCGCCGGGCCAATGCGGCGTACACACGGTAAACGATGAGGATTACATGAATATTTATGAAGATTTGAAATGGCGCGGGCTGATCAATCAGGTCTCGGACGAAGACAAGGTGCGCGAGTACCTGAACACCCCCGGAGCCGTCATGTACTGCGGGTTCGACCCCACGGCGGAATCCCTGCATGTGGGCAACCTCGTGCCCCTGCTCTGCCTGGTGCGCATGAAGCGCGCGGGGCACCATCCACTCTACCTCATGGGCGGGGCCACCGGCCGCATCGGCGACCCGTCCGGCAAGGACAAGGAGCGCGACCTCTCCGATCCCGAGGTCATGGAAACCCGCCTGGAGAAGATCAAGGCCCAGGTCCGCCGCTTCGTGGAACGCAACACCGGCGACCGCCCCGACATCGTCAACAACTACGACTGGACCAAGGACATGACCGCCATAGAGCTGCTCCGCGATGTGGGCAAGCACTTCACGGTCAACTGGATGCTCCAGAAGGAATCGGTCAAGGGACGCATCGACCGCGACGACGTCGGTATCTCCTACACCGAATTTTCCTACATGATCTTGCAGAGCTACGACTTCTATCACCTCTACAGGACCCGCAAGTGCCGTCTCCAGATCGGCGGCGGCGACCAGTGGGGCAACATCACCGCCGGCTGCGAGTTCATCCGCCGACGCACCGCCATTGACGGCGAGCAGGCCGAGGCCTTCGCCCTGACCTTCCCGCTCCTGACCACCGCCTCGGGCAAAAAGTTCGGCAAGTCCGAGAAGGGCGCCATCTACCTCAACGCCGAGGTCACCTCGCCCTACGCCTTCTACCAGTACTTCTACAACACCGACGACCGCGACGTGATCCGCTTCCTCAAGCTCTTCACCTTCCTCGGTTCCGACGACGTCGCCGCCATGGAAAAGGAGATGGAGGAGGCCCCGCACCTGCGCCCGGCCCAGAAGCGCCTGGCCGAGGAGGTCACGCGCATGATCCACGGCCAGCACGAGCTGGACCGCGTCCTGGCCGCCTCCGAGGCCCTCTTCGGCACCGGCGACCTGCGCAAGGTCGATCCCGCCACCCTGCGGGCCGCCCTGGAATCCGCCCCCCACCGGCACTACGCGCCCGGCGACGTCCCCGACATCGCCCAGATGCTCGTCGACCTCGGCCTTGTCCCCTCCAAGGGCCAGGCCCGAAAGGACATCAAGGCGGGCGGCGTCTACCTTGGCGGCGAGCGCGTGGCCGAGAACCAGGAACTCGCCGAAACCGACTTCCTCGGCGGCGACCTCCTCGTCCTGCGCAAGGGTAAAAAGAACTACGGCCTCGTCACCCGGGGCTAGCAACGATCGCGTGCACCGCGCATTATGGCCGCCGGGCTCAGCCCGGCGGCTTTTTTTCGCCTTCACCAATCTGTAGTGAGATGGTTATAACCTGACACACGGCCCTTCCGAAAGGAAGTGGTCATGCCGTCCCTGGCCGGGGTATGGATGGAGTTACGAGCTTCACCAACCTCAGCAAGGAGAACGTCATGACCACCAAGAAGAAGGTAGCACGAAGGAAGCTCAGCCTGCTAGAGCTGGCGACCGAACTCGGCAATGTGAGCAAGGCCTGCAAAGTCATGGGCTATTCGCGGCAACAGTTCTACGAGATTCGCCGCAACTTTCAGACGTATGGAGCGGATGGCCTGCTCGACCGGCTTCCCGGCCCCAAGGGGCCACATCCCAACCGGGCGGACGAACACGTGGAGAAAGCTATCCTGGATTACTGCCTGTCTTTTCCCACTCATGGTCCTCTTCGGGTCGCGCAACAGCTTGTCCTGCTGGGCGTGCAGGTAAGCTCCAGCGGCGTGCGCGGCGTCTGGAGCCGCCACGATCTGCTGAGTCGCCACGAACGTCTGCTCCGCCTCGAACAAACGGCCCGGAAGCGCTCACTGAAACTCACGGACGAGCAGATTCGCGTGCTGGAAAGGTTCAGCCCGGAGTTCCGGGAACGGCACATCGAGACTCGCCACACCGGCGATCTGGTGGCCGTGGACACGTTCTTTGTCGGTACGCTCAAGGGCGTGGGGCGGGTCTATCTGCAATCTGTCATCGATTGCCATAGCCGCTACGCCTGGGGCAGGCTGTACACCAGCAAGCTGCCGGTGACGGCGGTTCATGTCCTCAATGAGGACGTTTTGCCGCATTTCGAGGCCCACGGCGCGCGGGTCGAAACCGTCTTGTCCGACAACGGCCGGGAGTTTTGCGGCAGGCCGGACCGGCACCCGTACGAACTGTTCCTCCAGCTCGAAGGCATCGAACACCGCACGACCAAGGTGCGCAGGCCACAAAGCAACGGCTTTGTGGAACGCCTGCACCGCACGCTCTTGGACGAGCACTTCCGCATCAAGGGCCGGGAGAAGTGGTACGAATCGGTGGAGGAGATGCAGAAGGACCTGGACGGTTATCTGCTTCACTACAACACGGAGCGGGCGCACCAGGGCCGGGGAATGAACGGACGGACGCCGAACCAGGCCTTCTTGGACGGCATCGTGAAGGGCAAGGAAACAGGAACCGAAGAAGCCGCGTAGCTCACCCCGCCAGGGGCGGTAGTGTCAGGTGAATACTATCTCTGTACAACCAATCCCTACCAAAGCTTTTGGGCGACGCTTCGCGTAATCATTCTATTAATTGCCAACTTACAATTTCTTCTCAAACCTTTTGAAATCTAGAAAAGATCCATTGTCATTTTTTGATAGTTCACATTGAAGGTCTTCCATTCCAATTTCTTGCTGGCATAATGTACGAAGTTTTCCATGAAGACTTGCCAACTCATTTTT
>NZ_JAQUWN010000028.1 GCF_028692895.1 Pseudodesulfovibrio sp. | reverse complement strand
CCCCGCCCCCGCACAACGGCGAAGCAGCGCAGCGCCCTTCGCCATCCCCCGCCCACGCACTGGCCTTTCCGACGCCTCGAATCCAACCCGTTCAATCTCCTGCCCATTCCCCGCTCCAACCTCATGCCCGCCTTCTTCCCTCATCCCCCGCCCCCGCACAACGGCGAAGCAGCGCAGCGCCCTTCGCCATTCCCCACCCACGCACTGGCCTTTCCGACGCCTCGAATCCAACCCGTTCAATCTCCTGCCCATTCCCCGCTCCAACCTCATGCCAGCCTTCTTCCCTCATCCCCAGCCCCCGCACAACGGCGAAGCAGCGCAGCGCCCTTCGCCATCCCCCGCCCACGCACTGGCCTTTCCGACGCACCGAGGCTTTGGAGAGTGGTGTGGATGTGCATTTTTCGAGGGGGGATTTGACCGCAGCGTAGTCGGTCTACGTGAGGATCAAATCCCCCCTCGAAAAATGTGCAGACGCGCCGCTATCCGAAGCCGCCGCCCGAGCCGTTTTTGCGCAAAAAAAGGGGCCGCTCCCCAAGGAGCGGCCCCGCATTTTTGCGCAAAAACGGCTCGCGACTTACCAGTCGCCGCCGAACGCGTCGCTACCGAGGCCGAAGTCGGGCTCGGGCTCGCCGCCGACGGCGGGGCCGTCGGCCATGCCGCCGGCGGCGGCACCGGCGTCGGCGCCACCGGCAACACCGGCGACAACGACACCCTGCTTCTTGACCTTGTCCACTTCTTCCATGAGCTCGTTGAGTTTGGCGGTCATCTCGTTGAGCTTGGTGGTGGCCACGGAGACCTGCTGCTCACCGGCCTTGTTGGCGGCGTCGATGGTCTTGACCTTGGCGACCAGCGGATCGAGCTTGGCGTTGAGTTCGGCCTTCTCGGCGGTCAGTTTCTCGACCTCGGCCTTGAGGGCGGCGTTCTCGGCCTTGAGGGCGGCCATGATTTCCAGGACGGCCTTGGCGCGGGTGGCCTCGGCCTCGGGCAGGGCCTCGATCTTGACCTGGTTGCCGAGCTTGGCGATGTCGCCCTCGGCGTATTTGGTCAGGCCGGGCTCCTGCTCATAGATCCAGGCCTTGGAGAGGGCCTGCGCCACGGGGGCGACGTCCACGTCCAGAGTTTCGGCCTGGGTGATGTAAGCCAGCATATCGAGCTGAGTCTGATCGGCGGCTTCGCCGCGAAGAACAGACACGAAAGCGTTCATGGGGAAAACCTTAGCTTCAGCCATTTGATGCCTCCTTAACTAAGTAAGCTTCGTTTTTGTATGTTCACCCAGGCGACTATTTCGCGTCACCCATGGGAATGCGGCCAATCTTCTTGGCATAGGACAAAGCCACGGTACGGTAGACCAGGTGACCCAACTTGGACCACGGCAGGTACGCCAGCAGCATGAACACGCCGATCAGGTGCACGTAGTACAGGGGGTAGGCCAGCAGGGCCACGCCCAGGATACGGAACACGAAGGCGCCCAGGCCGGTCAGGAAGATGGTCCAGATCAGGGTCAGCAGGTACCAGTCGTACCAACTGGAGGACTGTTTTTCCTGGTCCAGGTTCACGCGCCGCTTGGTCAGGGCGATGAGGCCGTAGACGCCCAGACCCGCGCCGACGAAGGCCAGCAGCTTGATCGGGTGGTACAGCGGCATCGGGGTGTGACCGATGGCGGACACGATGTGGCCCAGGGACTCGATGCCGATGGCGGTCAGGAACCAGCCGCCCCAGTGGCCGGAGGCCACGACGCCGGTGACGACCATCAGGCAGATGAAGGCGTACATGAGCATTTTGTGCCCACCGGCGCGCTTCTGGTCGAGTTCGTCGGACTCCTCGTCGTTGCACTCGTTGAACTGGGTGTGCTGCAGGATCTCGTACTTGAAGGTGTCGATCAGGCAGGCGATGAAGCAGGGTTCCTTCTTGCGGCCCACGATGAAGGTCTTGGGCTGCGCCTCAAAGGCCTTGAGCATGTTGCGGACGCCCGCGAAGAAGCCCCAGAGCATGAACAGGAAGACCAGGATGAAGATGGGGTCGATGGTGTAGTCGCCGGGGAACAGGCCGCCGAAGACGACCATGCCGTCGGAGACCGCTTTCCAGCCGTGTGCGGCTTCGTCCCACTCGAAGGTGGGCAGGAAGGAGCCGAGCTTGCCGGCCATGATGATCCAGATGATGCCGTAGATCAGCGCCGGGACGGCGGCCAGGGGCAGCAGGCCGGCGGAGCTGGACATCAGCTTGCCGATGATCGGCAGCGGGGCCAGGTTGCGGTAGGCCATGTTGCGCAGGGCGGCCAGCAGGTCGCCCGGCTTGGCGCCGCGCGGGCACAGCGTGGAGCAGGTGCCGCAGTTGTGGCAGAGCCAGATGTCGATATCGTTGACCAGGCGGTCCTTGAGGCCCCACTGCGCCCAGACCATCTCCTTGCGGGGGTACGGGCTGTCGGACGGGGACAGGGGACAGACCACCGAGCAGGTGGCGCACTGGTAGCATTTCTTCAGGGAGTCGCCGCCCACGGCCTGCAACTCCTTCACGAACTTAAGGTCCGGTTGTACCTTCACGGTAGTAGACATTCCGTACCTCCTAGTAACCCTTGAACGGGTTGGGGCCAAAGTTGGTGGTGATGTTCCTGACGAATTCGTCGATCAGGCCCGGGACCTTGTCGTACATGTCGATGGAGACCTCGAACTGTTCGACGCGCTCGGGCTCGACGCCCAGGCGGCCCAGGGATTCGGCGATGTTTTCCTTGCGGCGGTTGCACAGCTCGGAACCCTTGACGAAGTGGCACTGGTAGTCGTCGCCGAACTTGCAGCCCAGCATCATGACGCCGTCGATGCCCTTGCTCATGGCGTCGGCGACCCAGATGGCGTTGACCGAGCCGAGGCAGCGCACGGGCAGGAAGCGTACGTACGGGCTCCAGCTCTTGCCGCGCATGGCGGCCATGTCGAGCGCCGGGTAGGCGTCGTTCTCGCAGCAGAGCACGATGATGCGGGGTCCGCCCTTGTCCAGGGTATCGGGAACCTTCACTTCCTTGATCGCCTGGCCCATCTGGCTGATGCCGTAGTTGGCGAAGCTGATGACGCGCTCCGGGCACGCGCCCATGCAGGTGCCGCAGCGACGGCAGCGGGTCGGGTTCGGCAGCGGGGTGCCCTTGGCGTCGTCGTCGAGCGCGCCGAACGGGCATTCCTCGGTGCACCGTTTGCACTGGGTGCAGCGGGTGAAGTTGAACTCGGGGAAGCTCAGGTCGCCGGAGCGGGGATGGACCGACACGCCGCGGTTGGCGGACTCGATGCACTGGATCGCCTTGAGGGCGGCGCCGGCGGCGTCTTCGGCCGCGAGGCCCAGGCCCATGGGCTGGCGAACGCAGCCTGCGGCGTACACGCCGGTGCGGCGGGTCTCGTAGGGGAAGCAGATGTAGTTGGAATCAGCGAACCCGTCGAAGAGCTCCAGGTCCGGGAAGGCCGGGCCCTGGCGGTAGACGAAGTTCATGGTCGGGTCGGCCGCGGTGGTGGGCACGATGGCCGTGGGCACGACCACCAGGTCGGCGGAGATGGCCACGTTCTCGCCCAGCAGGGTGTTCTTGGCGTTGATGACCACGGCGCTGCCCGCCTCGGAAACGGAGGCGACGGTGCCCTTGGTCAGCATGATGCCCGGATCGTCCTGGGCGGCCTTGTAGTACTTCTCGTTGATGCCCGGCACCATCATGTGGTCGTAGATGATGTAGGCCAGGGCGTCGGGAGCGAGCTCGCGGACGTAGTTGGCCTGCTTCAGGGCGACCAGGGAGGTCAGCTCGGAGCTGTAGGCCAGGTGCTTGGCGGATTCCTTGTCCGGGTAGACGTAGGATTCGCACTCGCCCTCTTCGGCTGCCTCGCCTTCCTTGCAGGGCATTTCCTCGGGGCCTTCGCAGGCTTCGCCGCAAGCGCCGAAGGAGACGCCCTTCATCAGCAGGCTGGTGTCCACGATGAAGGCCACGGAGGTCGGGGTCTTGCCGTCGGCGGTCTTGATGCCGCCCTTCTTGGCCATGGCCTCGAACTCGGCGGCGGTGACCACGTTCTTGATGGAGCCGTAGCCGAGCGGCTTCAGGAACTCGCCCTTGCCCGGCACCCAGCCGGTGGCCATGACGCACGCGCCGACCTCGTACTCCTGGCCCGCGATGGTGGCCTTGTACTGGGCGGGGGCTCCGGCCAGGGACTCCAGGGTCGCGCCGGTGATGACCTTGATCTTGTCGTTGGCCTGCACGTCCTTGATGACCTGCTCGATGCCGATCTCCTGCTCACGCTCGGAATAGGGAGCGCCCAGGGGGAAGGACTTGTACATGGTGGCGGCCTTGCCGCCCAGGGTGTCCTGCTTTTCGACCAGGATCACGGAGTAGCCGAGGGCGGCCGCGTTCAGGGCCGCCTTCATGCCGGTGAAGCCGCCGCCGATGACCAGCACGGTCTTGAAGGCGGTGGGCAGCTCCGGAGCGGGAATGCGGCTGTTGATCAGCTTGGTCATTCCCATGTTGCAGTAATCCTTGGCGATGATTTCCATCTGGCCGGGGAACTTCGGGTCTTCCTGGTAGGACCACACGCAGTGTTCGCGCAGGGAGACGCGTTCCACCTGAACCTTGTCGCCGAACTTGAAAACGTCCCACTTGGCGCGGGGGGAACAGGCGCAGCAGACCACACCGTCCAGGCCGTTTTCCTTGATGTCGGCCTCGATCATGGCCTTGCCTTCCGGGCTGCACAGCACCGGATTGGACTTGGCGACTGCGACGGCGGAGGAGTGTTTCCCGTCCGCGCAGAACTTGGCCAGCGCATCGACATCGAGATTGGCCCCGATGTCGCAGCCTCCACAGATATATACTCCAAGCTTTTCAGCCATTGGTTACCTCCCAACCACGGTTTGAATCGCCTTCATCGCGGCGGCGGTGCCGGACTGGGCGGTCTTCATGACGTCAAGCGGCTGCTTGGCGCAACCGGCGGCGAAGATGCCCTCGCCGTCAATGACGAAACCGTCGGCATCGGTGGCTCCCGCGGCGCCGGGCAGGCCAGCGCAGCTGGGCTCCATGCCGGTGGCGAGCACGACCATGTCGAACTTCTCGTCGGTCTTGATGCCGGTAAGCGCGTTTTCGACGGTGACGACCGGGTTGCCCTGGGCGTCCTCGACGATGGCGGCGACCTTGCCCTTGACCAGGCTCAGTTTCGGATCGGCCTCGGTGGCGTCCTTGAACTTGGCGTAGCGGCCCGGGGTGCGCAGGTCGATGTAGTACACGGTGACGGCCGCGTCGGAGCGCTCGCGGGTGTAGCGGACGTGCTTGAGCGAAGCCATGCAGCAGATGTACGAACAGTAGTTCAGGTGGTTCTGGTCACGGGACCCGGCGCACTGGACAAAGGCGATCTTCTTGGGCTCTGCGCCGTCGGAGGGCCGCATGATCTTGCCGCCGGTGGGGCCGTTCGGGGCGCAGTACCGCTCGAACTGCATGTTGGTGATGACGTTCTTCAGCTTGCCGCCGCCCAGGTTGGTCAGCTTGGCGGCGTCATAGGGCTTCCAGCCGGTGGCCACGACGATGGCGCCCACGGCCAGGTCGAAAGTCTTGCCCTTGTCATCCAGGTCGACGGCGTCGTAGGGACAGGCGTTCTTGATGGCGTTCAGCTCGCCCTCTGACGCGTTCCCGGCGTCAACGACATAGCGCATGGGGAACATGAACGGGTGGGTCTTGTAGGCCAGCCCGCGCTTGCCGGTCCCGAAGTCGAATTCGCTCGTCACCTTGGTGGAGGTGGCCGCCTCGCACTTGCCGCAGGCGGTGCACTTCTCGTTCACGAAGCGGGGGCGCTGCGCGATGGTGACGTTGTAGTTCCCGGCGGTGCCGGAGAGCGACTTGACGTCGGCCATGGTGATGACCTTGACCTTGGGGTTGTTTTTGATCCGCTGGAACTGAATCTCCAGACCGCAGGAGGGGGGGCACAGCTTGGGGAAGTACTGGTTCAGCTGCGCGACCCTGCCCCCGAGGTAGGGATTGGTTTCAACGATGTAGACCTCGTAGCCCACTTCGGCGGCTTCGAGGGCGGCGGTGATTCCTGCGAATCCTCCGCCTACTACGAGAATACTGTTGTTCGACATTCTCTTAACTCCTCCCGAATAAAGTTGAGGCTCAGCCAAAAAATGGCCTAAACCCGGACCGGGAGCCCGTCCCGGCCCGGATTCAGACCATTTTAGCCCCGGCAGATTGGGAAGTGACCGCGGGCCCGGGGGGCCCGCGGTCACGATAGGTCAACTAAGCTGAAGCTTACGCGTCAGGGATGATCTTGACGTAGGGCTTCTTGAAGACGGTGGTCACACCGGTGGCCGGGTCGTACTTGGAGTTGCAGAAGCACTTCCACTTGCTGTCGTCCAGGCCCATGAAGTCGCCGCGGTAGTAGAAGCCCGGGTAACGGGACTCCTCGCGGAACTCGATGTGCTGCATGTGCAGGCGGACGGTCCACAGGCGGTGGAACTGTTCCCAGCAGCGCATCAGCTCATGCAGGTCACGGGCGGCCAGCTTCTGGGAATCCTCTTCCATCATGCCGAGCAGCCAGAAACCGGTGTTCAGCAGGGCCTTGGAGGTCATGTACATGGTGCCAACGCCTCCGCCGTATTCATCGGTGCACTTGATGAGGCGCATCATGAAGTTGTGCGGGGTGATGTAGGCCGGGTTCACGACCGGGTCGGTGGAACCGCCCTTGTTGGCGGTGAAGGTGTACCAGGGCTGGTAGATCTCCTTGGCCATGTCGGCGGCCTTTTCCTTCAGGACCGGCTTGAAGCCCTTGTGGTCCATGACCCAACGCACCATCTGCTTGCCGACGATGCGGCCTTCAGCGTGGGAGCCGGAGGAGAACTTGTGGCCGGAAGCGCCGACGCCGTCAGCGCAGGTGAACAGACCGTTGACGGTGGTCATACGGTTGTAGACCTTGCCGTTGTCGGCCTTGACTTTGTAGATCTCGGGAACCCAAGGCTCGTCCGGACCGGAAACCCAGATGCCGCAGCAGCCGGAGTGGGAACCCAGGAGGTACGGCTCGGTGGGCATGATCTCGGAACCGCGATCCTCGGGAGCGCAGTTGGTGGCGGCCCACAGGTTGGCCTGGCCGACGCACATGTCGAGGAAGTCTTCCCAAGCCTCGGACTCCAGGTGCTTCCACTCGGGACCGGTCAGATCGTTGTTGACGGTCTTGAGCAGGGCGGTCTTGGTGTCCATGAAGATCGGGCCGCGGCCTTCGCGCATTTCACGGAGCATCATGTGGTTACGCAGGCAGGTCGGGATGATGTGACCCTTGGCGTAGCCGCGATCCTCGTAGGGCTTCAGCATGGCGCGGTTGGTCTCGCAGTAGTCCTCGCCCTTGTAGTTGGTCGCCTTGGCCTTGAAGAGCAGGAACCAGGCGCCGACCGGGCCGTAACCGTCCTTGAAGCGGGCGGGCACGAAGCGGTTTTCCATCATGGTCATTTCGCCACCAACCTGGGCGACCATGGTGTAGGTGGAACCGGCGTTCCACACGGGGTACCAGGCGCGGCCCATACCCTCACCGGTGGAGCGGGGGCGGTACACGTTGACGGCGCCACCGCAAGCCACGACAGCGGCGTTGCAGGTGAAGACGTACACTTTGTTCTCACGGGTGGAGAAGCCGACGGCACCGGCGATGCGGTTGGGCTCGTTGGCGTCCAGCAGCATCTTCACGATGAAGATGCGCTCCATGTAGCGCTCGTCGCCCAGGGCGTTCTTCGCGGCCTCGGCCACGATGCACTTGTAGGACTCACCGTTGATCATGATCTGCCAGCGGCCGGAACGGACCGGGGCGTCACCCTTGCGGATGGCGAAACCTTCGGACTTGGCCTTGGCGCCGTCCAGGTTCTTGCCGTCTTTCTTGACCCAAACGGGGAGGCCCCACTCTTCGAAGAGGTGGACGGAATCATCAACGTGACGGCCCAGGTCGAAGATCAGGTCTTCGCGGACGATGCCCATCAGGTCGGTGCGGACCATGCGGACGTAGTCGTCGGGATCGTTTTCACCCATGTAGGTGTTGATGGCGGACAGACCCTGCGCAACGGCGCCGGAACGCTCGAGGGCAGCCTTGTCGCAAAGCATGATGCTCATGGAAGGATCGACCTTCTCGATCCAGCGGCAGGCCTCGAAGGCGACGCCGCAGTTGCCCATACCGCCGCCTACCAGAAGGATATCAACGTGTTTTTCGATGATTTCCGGCTCGGCGAGAGTGACACCCTTGGAAGCTTCTTTGATCGGAAGCAGAGGCATAATATTTCTCCTAGGATTTAACGTGAATTCAAGTTGATGGACCAGACAGACGAACAGCCGGGACTAGACCAGGCTGGCGTAGTCTTCCAACTTCCACTCTTTCTTCAGGTCGGCATCCGTAACGGAGGCCTGCTCCATGATGGCCGCCTTGGGGGCCTTCAGCTCGGTCTCGGTGAACAGGAGTTCGTTGTCCAGATCGGTGGGCTCGGGCTTGCCATCGTAGGGCTTGATGGAACCTTCAGCGGTGGTGCGGATGGGGAACTTGAAGCGCTTCACGTTGCCGCTACGGAATTTGACGGTCCACATGATGTCTTCGGCGGAACGCATCGGGATGGAGGTTCCACCCATGGGGGCGAAGTCGGCGTACGGACGGGCTTCAATAGCGCCCTGGGGGCAAATTTTCACGCAAGAGTAACATTCCCAGCAAGCGGACGGTTCCTGGTTGTAGGCGCGCATCTCGGCCGGATCCAGAATCATCAGATCGTTGGGGCAAATGTACATGCAAGCGGTCTTTTCGCCACCCTTGCAGCCGTCACATTTTTCCGGGTTAACAAAGGTCGGCATAACTTCTCCTCCTAAAGGGTTTTATTATTCAAATAAACCGACGTCCTCTACCTAAAACAAAATATGCCACCCTACCGATGAGGGCGGGATTTGGGAATTAACAAGCCGGGGGCCCCTTGTCAATGCGAAAGTGAATTTTTTAACAAGCGGCGGTCCGTGCAGGCGTTCCCTCTGTGCTCAGGGGCACCCGGAAGCTCGCTGGGGCCCTTTTGCCGGGCCTGCCGACGGGCTCTCGCGGAAACCGGATTTTCTCCACCTAAACCAGCACCAGTTTTAGTGTAAATAGACGACTGTTAGCAAGCCTTTTTTGCCCGCGTTACCCAAATATCGTCCTGGTCGCCCAACACACTGGAATGACGCCGAAAAATTCCGCGAGATTGACGCAATTTTTCTAGACCTTTTTGCGAAAAACTCTATTTTACGCCCCGTTTCACTACGGTGATTGATTCGTCATCCGATGTTCGGAAAAAACAGCTTGACACGACTTTCACAAACGGCCAAAAAGGTCAAACCCTAGTATATGGGAAAATCTCATGGTATAGAGGCGTCTAAATTCGCACGCCATGAAGTAAGGCAATGGTTTCTTTGACTAAATTATTTTAGGAGGCTAAAATGTCCAAATTGGTACCCCCTCATGGTGGTAAAGGTCTCGTCTGCTGTCTGCTCGAAGGGGCTGCTCTCGAAGCTGAAAACAAGAAGGCCGCTGGCCTGAAGACCCTGGAAATCTCCGATCGCGCCAAGGGCGACCTGATCATGATGGGCATCGGCGGCTTCTCTCCGCTGAACGGCTTCATGAAAAAGGCCGACTGGAAGGGCGTCTGCGAGAAGTTCCTGATGTCCGACGGCACCTTCTGGCCGATCCCCATCACCCTGGACACCAACGACGAAGACGTCAAGGTCGGCGATGAAGTCGCCCTGAAGGCCAAAGATGGCATCGTTTACGCCACCATGAAGGTCGAAGAGAAGTACGAGCTGACCGAAGCCGACAAGAAATGGGAGTGCGAGAAGGTCTACAAGGGCACCGGCGCCGACTCCGCCGACGACAAGTTCTGGACCGTCGCCATGGAAGATCACCCGGGCGTCCAGATGGTCATGGCCCAGGGCAAGTACAACCTGGCCGGCCCGGTCAAGGTCCTGTCCGAGGGCGACTACGCCAAGCGTTACCCCGGCGTGTACCTGACTCCCGCCCAGATCCGCGCCGAGATGGAGAAGCGTGGCTGGTCCAACGTCGCCGCCCTGCAGCTGCGCAACCCCATGCACCGCTCCCACGAGTTCCTGGCCAAGATCGCCATCGAAGTGTGTGACGGCGTCGTCATCCACTCCCTGATCGGCAACCTGAAGCCGGGCGACATCCCGGGACAGGTCCGCATCAAATGCATCCAGGCCCTGATCGACGGTTACTTCGTGGCCGACAACGTCATCAACGCCGGTTACCCGCTCGACATGCGCTACGCCGGTCCCCGCGAGGCCCTGATCCACGCCACCTTCCGCCAGAACTACGGCATCAACAACATGCTGATCGGCCGTGACCACGCTGGCGTCGGCGACTTCTACGGCCTGTTCGAGGCCCAGGAAATCTTCGACCGGATCCCCTACGCCACCGAGGCGTGCCCGGAGCCCGGCAAGGCCCTGCTCTGCAAGCCGATGAAGATCGACTGGACCTTCTACTGCTACAAGTGCGACGGCATGGCCTCCATGCGCACCTGCCCGCACACCAAGGAAGACCGCGTCATCCTGTCCGGCACCAAGCTGCGCAAGGCCCTGTCCGAAGGCGCCGAGGTTCCGGATCACTTCGGTCGTGACGAAGTCCTGGTCATCCTCCGCGACTACTACGAGAACCTCACCGAGAAGGTCGAGGTCAAAATGCAGAAGGCCGCTTCCGGTCAGGACATGAAGTAAGTCCGCCGGTCGGGCATACTGCCGACTATACGAGGGGGCTGGCGTTCGCGCCGGCCCCCTTTTCATTTGCCTCGCGGCCGCGGCAGGCGGCCCGGCCTCCCGCCCGGCACAAGCTTGTGCAAAATTGCGCAATCTCGGCGGTTCGACCGGCTGGACGGAGGCCGACGTCCCGATTTCGCCCCGTAGCATACGATATTCCGTTGAAATCCCGGCTGGATGGCCGTACCCTGCCCGCACCTGAAAACCGCTCCCGCGAGGCACACGTGAACGAACGCACCAAGGCGCTGCTGCTCATGGCCGCCACCGCGCTCATCTGGAGCTCGGGCGGGCTGGCCATCAAGCTGGTCCCCCTCGGGCCCATGGCCATCACCGGGGCGCGCAGCGCCCTGGCCGCCCTCACCCTCCTCTGCCTTTTCCGGGGCCGGCTGCGCTTCCGGCTCTCTCCCGTCCAGTGGGCGGCGGCCGCCGGATATGCCGGACTGCTCGTCACCAACGTGGCGGCCACCAAGTGGACCACCTCGGCCAACGCCATCCTCCTGGCCTACACCGCGCCCGTGTACGGGGCGCTGCTTGCCCCCCGGCTCCTCGGGGAGCGGACCCGCCCCTCCGACTGGGCCTTCATCGCGGCAACCGTGGGCGGCATGGCCCTCTTCTTCCTGGACAGGCTGACCCCCGCCGGGCTGCTCGGCAACATCCTGGCCGTGGGCACCGGCCTGTCATACGCCGCCTTCACCCTGTCCATGCGCGCGCAAAAGGACGCCTCGCCCGTGGAGTCGGTCATCCTGGGCCATGGCCTGACCGCCCTCTGTGGCCTGCCCTTCCTTTTCGGCTCCCTGCCCGACGCCGCGGGATGGGCCGGACTGCTCTACCTCGGGGCGCTCCAGCAGGGCGTCTCCCTGGCGCTCTACGTCTGGGCCATCAAGCGGCTGGGCGCGCTGGAGGCCATCCTGGTCATGATGCTTGAGCCGATCTTCAACCCGATCTGGGTGGCCCTGGGCTACGGCGAGCTGCCCGGACCTTTCGCCGTGGCGGGCGGCGTGCTGGTCATCGGCGCGGTGACCCTGCGCGGGGTGCGGTCCGCCCTGCGCGCCAGGCCCTAGCTCCGGCCCGTTCGGTCCGGCCCCGTCCGCTCCCGCCCGTGCCGGACATCGGTCCTGGCGCGGGCAACAAGACCTACCGGATACCGAGTTTGCGGAGCGCCTCCCGCCCCCCGACATCGGCATGTGGTTGACCGCGCCCCGGGGATGCCGACGTTCCTCGCCCAGGTCGCTCCGAAATGTCGTTTCGCCCCGGAATTGACAAATTCGAAAAAGCAAATCCATAGCCGTCGATGCAACGCCGCCGAATATATAATTATGTACTTTCCAAAAGATGCTTGCGGTTGTTCTTCGATCATTCCGACAAGATGCAACAAATGCGCGGGGGGCAAGCCGACGCACCGGGCCGCTTCCCGCCAGCGAAGGGGATGCCGCCCCTCTTGCATCCCACGCGCTTTCAGGCTAGAAAGCGGTTCCCGCCAAGGCGGGGATCAAAATCACTATAAGGAAGACGGAAAGACCATGATCAAGATCCGCAAAGATGACGACGCCCCCCGCCGCCCCGAGCGCGACGGCGGACGCCCCCCCCGCAAGTTCGACAAGCGCGGCCCCCGCTCCGGCGGCCGCCCCAAGCGCGACTTCTTCGGCAACCTCCCCGAACGCAACGAGGACGAAGAGGAGGACCGTGCCGCCAAGGTGGCCGGCCGGCGCCTGAACGACATTTCCGAACTCGACAACCAGGTCCTGGACCTGCTGGAGAAGCGCTCCTACCTCATCCGCAAGGAAGGGGCCTGGCGCAAGTCCCGGCAGAAGTCCCTGGTGGACCCCAAGCTCGAAAAGCTGATGCGCGCCGCCTTTGACAAGAAGGCTGGCGAGCTCGGCCTGGACGCCAAGCTGGCCAAGCAGCTCTTCACCCTGCTCAACCAGTTCTCCCTGGCCGACGCGCGCGAAAAGTTCACCGGCGAGGGCTACAAGCTCGCCCCGCGCGTGGAGGCCGTCGGCGCGTCCATCGCCGGGCCGCGCTCCTTCCGCGTCACCCGGATGATGCTGGCCACGGCCGCGGCCGCCGGGCTGCCCGTGGTCCTCTCCCCGGTGACCATGAACGCGCCCAACAAGGACCTGGCCAAGGCCCTCAAGCAGGCGGGCGCGCCCATCTCCTGGGACGACCAGGAGATCCGCAGCCAGGGCGGCGAGTTGCTCCGGTTCGAGGGCAACATGATCTTCGTGGGCGAGGACCCGTTCAACTTCTACCTGCTGCTCTGCCTGGCCCTGGGCCACGCCGGGCGGTGCAAGTTCACTGGCAAACCCGCGCTCCAACTGCTGGACGTGGCCGCCCTGAACAAGGTCCTGCCCTCCCTGGGCGCGCGCCTGGTGGCCATGAACCCGAACAACCCCGGCCTGCCCGCCCGCCTGGAGTGCGGCGGCGTCATGGACGAGGAGATCACCCTGCCCGGCGGCATGGACCCGGATTTCGCCGGGGCCCTGACCCTGGCCGCCTGGTCCTTCGCGGGCGGCCTGACCATCAAGGGGCTGTCCGGCGCGGCCCGGACCCGGGCGGCCGAATCCGTGGCGGTCCTGACCGCCTGCGGCATCGAGGCCAGCCTGGACAAGGACGCCGTGCGCGTGAAGAGCGCCGTCCCGGCCATGGAGGCGCGGCCCGCCCTGCCCCTGTCCGTGCGCCTCAACGCCCTGCTCATGGGGCTGCCCCTGCTTTCGGGCGGTTCCATCAACATCGAGGGGACCTGGCCGCGCGGCGAGGCCGCCGACCGCGTGGTGGCCGAGCTCCGCAACCTCGGGCTCAAGATCGACGTGGCCACCGAGAACGTCATCGCCACCAAGGCGGGCGAGATGCCCGAAAACCCGGTCATCAGCCTGGCCGAGTTTCCGGAGCTGCGCCCCCTGGCCCTGGCCGCCGCCCTCAAGGCGGGAGCCGCCACCCTCAAGGGCGAGGCGGACGAGACCCTGACCGAGCTCCTGGACCGCATGGGCGTGCCCTACGAGGTCACGGAGGATGGGCTTGAGGTCAAGCCCGGCGGCCGGACCTGGGACGGCACCTGGTTCAGCCCGGAACCGGCCTGGTCCATGGGTTGCGCCCTGGCCGCCTACGCCGTGCCCGGCATCGTCCTGGAGAACCACGGCGAGGTGACCGCCACCTGGCCGGAATTCTGGAACTTCTACAACTCCCTGCCCACCGGCAAGATGAAGCCCAAGCCGGTGCCGGAGAAGAAAGATGACTCACGCAGACGAATCAAGATCCGCTAGCGAGCCCGTGGAAAAACGGCTCAGCGACGACATCCCGACCCTGGAGGCCGAGGTGGCGCGGCTGAGCCTGGAGCGCGAGAAGACCATGCGCCTGATCCGCGAGCTTCGCGAAAGCGAGGACCCGCAAAACGGCGTGTTCCACCCGGCCGAGATCTTCGAGGCGCAGCAGCTCAAGCTGCGCCTCGATGTGGACATCAAGTTCCGCACCAACAAGATCAACCGCATCCGCCTTGGCATGCAGGACGAGGCCGGGGTCAGCAGCGGCGTGAAAAGCGGCTTTCTGTTTTAGCAGATGATCCCGCCGGGAGCGCGGGGACGGGAGTTGAGAGGCCCGGCCCCGCCTGCACGCCCTCCGGCGGCCCGAGAGTCCACCGATAACGTTCAAAACGCAGGAGCAGCAATGGGCAAATCCATCACCCGCAAGATCATCGAGAAGCACCTCGTCTCCGGCGAGATGATCCCCGGCCGCGAAATCGGCCTTCGCATCGACCAGACCCTGACCCAGGACGCGACCGGCACCATGGCCTGGCTCCAGTTCGAGGCCATCGGCATCGGCAAGGTCCGCACCGACCTTTCGGTCTCCTACGTGGACCACAACACCCTGCAGATGGGCTTCCGCAACCCGGACGACCACCGCTACCTGCGCACCGTGGCCGCCAAGTCCGGCGCCGTGTTCTCGGCCCCCGGCACCGGCATCTGCCACCAGCTCCACCTGGAGAATTTCGCCAAGCCCGGCGCGACGCTGATCGGCTCCGACTCCCACACCCCCACGGCCGGCGGCATCGGCGCCATGGCCATGGGCGCGGGCGGGCTCTCCGTGGCCCTGGCCATGGCCGGGCAGCCCTACTTCATCCCCATGCCCAAGGTGGTCAAGGTCCACCTGACCGGCGAGCTGACCGGCTGGGCCCAGGGCAAGGACGTCATCCTGGAGCTGCTGCGCCGCCTGACCGTCAAGGGCGGCGTGGGCAAGGTTTTCGAGTACGCCGGTCCCGGCGTGGCCACGCTCTCCGTGCCCGACCGCGCCACCGTCACCAACATGGGCGCGGAGCTGGGGGCCACCACCTCCATCTTTCCGGCCGATGAAAAGACCAGGGACTTCCTGGCCAGAATGGGCCGCGCGGCCGACTTCACCGAGCTGGTCGCCGACGCCGACGCCGAGTACGACGAGATCATCGAGATCAACCTCTCCGAGCTGGAGCCCCTGGTGGCCCAGCCGCACATGCCCGACCGCGTCTGCAAGGTGAAGGACCTCGCGGGCAAGAAGATCGACCAGGTAGCCATCGGCTCCTGCACCAACTCCTCCTATTCCGACCTCAAGAACACCGCCCAGATCCTGCGCGGCAGGCAGACTCCGGCCGACACCGACCTGATGATCTCCCCGGGCTCCAAGCAGGTCATGAAGATGCTCGCCCGCGAGGGGCTGATCGAGCCGCTGCTCGACGCCGGAGCGCGCGTCCTGGAATGCACCTGCGGCCCGTGCATCGGCATGGGCGGCTCGCCCACCTCGGGCGGCGTGTCCGTGCGCACCTTCAACCGAAACTTCGAGGGACGCTCCGGCACCCTGGACGGCCAGGTCTACCTGGTCTCCGCCCAGACCGCCGCGCGCCTGGCCCTGGAGGGCGAATTCACCGACCCGGCCACCTGGGGCCCGGCCCCGGAGCGCGTCTCCCTGCCCGACGACGTGCCCTCCATCCGCGACCTGTTCCTCTTCCCGCCCGCGGACGGCTCCAAGGTGGAGATCAAGCGCGGCCCGAACATCGTGGCCCTGGAGGACTTCGACGCCCTGCCCGAGACCATCGAGGCCAAGGTCCTGCTCAAGGTGGGCGACGACATCACCACCGACCACATCCTGCCCGCCGGGGCCGAGATCACGGCGCTCCGCTCCAACATCCCGGCCATCAGCCAGTACATCTTCAGCCGCGTGGACGCCGGTTTCGTGGCCCGCATGAAGGAGCACGGCAAGGGCGTCATCCTGGGCGGCGAGAACTACGGCCAGGGCTCCAGCCGCGAGCACGCGGCGCTCGGCCCGCGCCACCTGGGCGTCAAGGCCGTCATCGTCAAGTCGCTCGCGCGCATCCACCGCGCCAACCTGGTCAACTTCGGCATCCTGCCGCTCCTGCTGGCCGACCCGGCGGACTACGACCGGCTCGCCGAGGGCGCGGACCTGACCATCCCGGCGGGCGCGATGACCCCCGGCGGGACCATCGAGATCGCCGTCGCGGGCGGCAAGCCCGTCGCGGTCACAAATGATTTGACCAAAAAGGAACTGGAGATTATCCAGGCAGGTGGCCTGCTCAACGCGGTCCGCAACGAGTCGTAACCCTCATTCGAGAAAAACCGGCCGCCCCGCGACGGGGCGGCCGGACAAGCTTTTTCCTGGAGTAGCGATGTTAGAGATCATGCGTGAAAACGCGTCCGGCTGGATCATCAAGATTCTCTTCGCCATCATCATCCTCGCCTTTGTCCTGACCTTCGGCATGGGCCGCATGGACAACGGGCAGGACCCGACCCTGGCCACGGTCAACGACCGCATCATCACCCGCGCGGAATTCGAGGACGCCTTCCAGCGCGCCGCCGAGGGGCTGCGCAAGTCCAACCCCAACATCACCCCGGCCCAGTTGCAGGACCCGCAGTTCAAGCAGATGATCCTCGGCGAGCTCATCAACTCCCGCCTGCTCATGGACGAGGCCGCCCGCCTGGGCGTCTCGGTCAGCGACAAGGAAGTGTTCGCGGCCATCACCCGCCAGTCCATCTTTTGGAACCAGCAGGGCGAGTTCGACCGCACCATCTACCAGATGGCGCTCCGCTCCATCCGCATGACCCCGCCCCAGTTCGAGGCCAATTTCAAGAAGGAAATGATCGCCGACAAGATCATGGGCATGGTCCGGACCACCGGCGAGGTCACCCCTGCCCAGGCCCGGCAGATCTATGACTGGATCGGCGAGCGCGCGACCATGGACTACATCCTGGTCAGCCCCGCCCGGTTCGTTGACCAGATTCCGGTCACCGACGCCCAGGTCGAGGAGTTCTACACCAAGAACGAGGCCCGCTTCATGGTCCCGGCCCAGGTCCGGGTCCGCTACCTCTCCTTCACCCCCAAGGACCTGGCCGCCTTCCAGAAGGTGGACGAGAAGGAGATCGAGGACTACTACGCCGCCCACAAGGACGAGCTGGTCCAGAAGGAGCAGGTCCAGGCCCGCCATATCCTGGTCCTGTCCAAGGACGCCGACTCCGACGAGACCAAACGGAAGGCCAAGGAAAAGATAGACGAGATATACGCCCAGGCCGTCAAGCCCGGCGCGGACTTCGCCGCCCTGGCCGCGAAGTATTCCGAAGGCCCCAGCGCCCCGCGCGGCGGCGAGCTCGGCTGGTTCGGCAAGGGCGACATGGTCCCCGAGTTCGAGGAAGCCGCCTTCGCCACGCCCAAGGGCGGGGTCAGCGAGCCGGTCAAGACCCAGTTCGGCTGGCACATCATTTACGTCGAGGATCGCAAGGACGCCAAGGACAAGTCCCTCGACGAGGTCAAGGACGAAATCTCCCGCACCATCGCCGAGGAAAAGGCGTCCGAGAAGAGCTCCGACATGCTCGACCAGGCCATGGACCGCCTCGTCTCGGGCATGAAGCTGGAAGCCGTGGCCGACGAGCTCGGCCTGCTGGCCGTCACCTCCCGGCCCGTGCCGGAGAACATGCTGCCCCAGGCCTTCGGGCTCACCCCCGAGGCCGCCAAGGTGGTCATGAAGCTCCCCGTGGGCGAGGCCCACAGCACCCCGCTGGCCATCGACGGCGGCTACATGCTCGTGGAAAAGGTGGAGGACATCCCCTCCGCCCCGCTGCCGGTCGAGAAGGTCAAGGACGTCATCGTCAAGGCCATCAAGCAGGAAAAGGCCCGCGAAATGGCCGCCAAGAAGGGCGAGGAGATCCTGGCCGCCATCACCGCCGCCAAGGATGGGGCCGACCTCTACGCCAAGGAGATCAAGACCTCCCAGCCCTTCAGCCGCAAGGGCGACATCCCGGACCTCGGCGCCAACCCGAACCTGGCCACCGCCATCTTCCAGGCCAAGGACAACGGCTGGCTGCCCCAGCCCTTCGCCGTCCCGGCGGGCACCCTTGTCGTGCGCCGGAACGCGATCATCCCCGCCCCGGAAGAAGCCTGGAACCAGCACAAGGACGCCTGGATCGCCCAGGCCAACCAGAACTACGAGGGCGAGGCGCTCAACGCCTTCATGGCCAAGTTGCGCAAGTCCGCCAAGATCGAGATCACCCGTCCCGACCTGCTCAACTAGGCCGGACGTCGTCGACGACGATACCACAGGGCCCGGTCGGCTTGATGCCGACCGGCCCTTTTTTTGTCGCCTCCGGCGGCCGGGGGAAGGGCGGGATTCATGCACTGAGGGAATGGATCACTTGGCATGGGAGGCTGTGCAAGATGTAGCGGGCGGATGCGCAGATTGCTGCACATGCGGTGGCCGGATGCACAAGCCGGAAATGGCAACCCAACGGGATGATAAGCGTTACTAGATGGCACATTCCGTGCAGGATGCGCGGTCCATTTGCACGTATTCTATACTTATGCGGTATGGAATCAAACGAGGGAGGGAACCGCATGAAAGGCGCACCCTGGATGTTGGGGCTGATGGCGGCCCTGGTGCTGGCGGCGGGCACGGCCCATGCCTGGCTCGGATTCGGCAAGTACGCGGCCGTGGAACCGGAAAACGGCCGGGTGGTCATCCCGGCGGACGACGTGTCGGACGGCGCGGCCCACTATTACCATTATAAAAAGGACGGCCGGGACGTGAAGTTCTTCGTCCTCAAGTCGAGCGACGGGGTGATCCGCGCGGCCTTCGACGCCTGCGACGTGTGCTGGCGAGAGGGCAAGGGCTACTCCCAGGAGGGCGACTTCATGGTCTGCAACAACTGCGGCCAGCGCTTCCACTCCGCGCGCATCAACGAGGTCCGGGGCGGCTGCAATCCCGCGCCCCTCGACCGCGCCGTCGAACACGGCGACGTGGTCATCTCCGAGGCGGACATCCTGGCCGGGGCCGGATATTTCCGATGAACCTCCTGACCATCCCCCTGCGAAACCTGCGCCGCAAGTGGCTCAAATCCGCCCTGCTGGCGCTGGTCTTCGGACTGGGAGTCACCTCCATCGTGGCCCTGGACTACGTCTCCACCGTGGTCGGCCACTCGCTGGAGAAAAAGCTGACCGCCTTCGGCGCGAATATCCTGGTCATGCCGGGGGCCGAGAAGCTCCACCTGGGCTACGGCGGGTTCTCCCTGGGCGAGATGTCCCTGGGCGAAACCTCCCTGCCCGAAGCGGCCACCGAGGCGCGCGTGCGCTCCATCGGCCTGTCCGAGCGGATCAGCGTGGTGGCCCCCAAGCTGGTGGCCGTGGCCCACGCGGACGGCGCGCCCGTGGGACTCGTGGGCGTGCGCTGGGACAGGGAGAAGGTCCTCAAGGGCTACTGGGCCTTAAACGGCGCTTTCCCGGACACGGAAAACGGGCTGGTGGCCGGGGCCGCTGCCGCGGCGCGGCTCGGGCTCTCGCCCGGTTCCAAGGTAACGCTGGACGGCCGGGAGGCCGTGGTCACCGGGGTCCTCGCGCCCACCGGGGGCGACGACGACGCGGTCCTCTTTTCGGGCATGGCGTTCTGCCAGGCCCTGGCCGGAACCCCGGACCGCGTCAGCTTCGTGGAGGTGGCCGCCCTGTGCGCAGGTTGCCCCATCGAGGAGATCGTGGGCCAGCTCCGGTCCGCGCTGCCCGGCACGGAGGTCAAGGCCCTACAGTCCGTGGTCAAGCAGCGGATGCTCTCCGTGGACTTCGTCCGCCGGCTGGTCCTGACCGTCAGCCTGGTCATCCTGTTCATCGCCTGCTGCATGGTCGGCGTGACCATGCTCTCCTCGGTCAACGAGCGCATCCGCGAGATCGGCCTGCTCCGCTCCCTCGGATTCTCCCGCGCGGGCATCTTCTCCATCTTCTGCTACGAGGCCCTGCTCATCGGCCTGTTCGCCGGAGTGGCTGGATACGGGGCCGGATTCCTGCTCAGCGGCCGCATCCTGGGCGTCCTGGACATGGCCAAGGGCGCGGCCATCACCTTCGACCCCGCGCACATGGCCATGACCTGCCTGCTCATCCTGGCCGTGTCCGTGCTCTCCGCCTTCTTCCCGGCCTGGAAGGCCTCGGCGGTGGAGCCCTCGCGGGCCCTCGTTTCGCTCTAGGAGGCGCCCATGCTTGAAGCCAGAAACATCCGCAAGACCTTCCACTCCGAGGGCGGCGAGACGCCCGCCCTGCGCGACGTCGGCCTGACCGTCCGGCCCGGCGAGTTCGTGGCCATCGTCGGCCGCTCGGGCTCGGGCAAGACCACCTTGCTCAACGTCCTCTCCACCCTGCTGGCGCCCGACGCGGGCGAGCTCCTCTACCACGGCGAGGACGTCACGGCCTTTTCCCCGGCCCGGCTCAACAGCCTGCGGCGCAAGGACTTCTCCGTGGTCTTCCAGTTCCACTACCTCCTGCCCTACCTCTCCGCGCGCGAGAACGTGCTCCTGCCCTACCTGCGCGGCCTGGGCCGGGTCACCCCGGCCGTGCGCGAGCGGGCGGACGCCTGCCTGGCCCGCGTCGGCCTGGCGGACAAGGGAAACATGCTGCCAGGCCACCTCTCGGGCGGCGAGCAGCAGCGCGTGGCCATCGCCCGCGCCCTGGCCAAGGAGACGGCCGTGCTCTTCGCCGACGAGCCCACCGGCAACCTGGATCGGGCCACGGGCGAATCGGTCATGGAGCTGCTCTCCGGGCTGGGCGGCGACGGGTTGGCCGTGGTCATGGTCACCCACGACGACGGCTTCGCCGCCCGGGCCGACCGCGTGGTCCGCATGGCCGACGGCGCGGTGGTCGGCTGACCCGCCCCGCCCCCGGCCGCAACAAACGCTCAGGCCCCCGAGCGCCCACGATGCGCGGGGGCCTGTTTCTTTCGACCACCTCGCCGCCTACAACGGATACCGCGGACTATCCCAAAATGGTGAGATGCCAGGCGCAAAAAAAGTTCAAGCCCGAAGCGTACTCCCCGTACGCGAGGGTTTGAACTTTTTGCAGCAACGACGCAGATCGCCGTTTTTGAACAGTTCGCTATTCGGGCATACGCAGCAGGGCGAAAAAGGCATTGGACTCGTGGCCGTGCATGGTCTGGAAGACCCGCTCCTCGAAGGCGAGGGTCTCGAAGTCCGAGAACAGGGCCTGCATGTGGTTGACGTCGTGGTGGCGCAGCACGCCGCCGTCCGGAACGTCGAAGATGCCGTAGATGCCGTACTTCTCCTGCCCGATCTTGTAGCGGTCCAGGTTGTAGCGGTCGCGGTTGAGCAGGAAGTCGGTGACGTAGAGCAGGCCGCCGGGCTTGAGCACGCGCCTGAGCTCCAGCAGGACCTCGGCCTGGGACGGGGTCTCGGGCAGGCAGGTCAGCACGGCCAGCATGACGGCGGCGTCGAAGCTGCCGTCCTCAAAGGGCAGCCTGCCGCCGGGCCAGGACAGAATTTCCAGGCTCGGGTTCTCGGCCCGGCCGCGCTCCACAAGGGTTTCGGAGAAGTCGATGCCGGTCAGGTTTTCGTACCCTGCGTCGCGCAGTTCGGCCAGGGTCCGGCCGTAGCCGCAACCGAAGTCCAGGATGCGGGCCGAGGCGGGGACATGCCTGGCGAAGAGGTCGAGGGCCAGGGGGGTGGTGAAGGTCTTGGTCGCGCCTTGCTCGGTCCAGTATCTTCGTTGGTCTTCCATTGTTCTTCCTGGTTAGAGGGACAGCCGAACGTAGTAGAGGTTGTTGCCCCGCTGCACGCGCATGATGACCGTGTTCTGCATCCGGTTGCGCAGAAAGGCGTTGATGAGGTCGGAGCTGCCGCCCACGACCCGGTTGCCTATCTGGTGGATGATGTCGCCGTTGCGCAGCCCGAGCTTGTCGGCCGGGCTGCCGGGCGTAATCCGGGTCACGAGGGCGCCCCGGCCGCCGTTGTCGCCCAGGCCGAAGCCCCAGCGCGAGAGGACCAGGGCCTGGGCCGAGGCGGCGTCCAGGACCTTGGGCTCCAGGGAGACGGTGAACCGCTTGCCGTCGCGCAGCACGGCCAGGGTCGCCTTTTCGGCCCGGGTGATGTTGAAGAGGCGGCTCATGTAGTCGTTCTTGTCCTGGATGGCCTGGCCGTTGAATCCGAGGACGACGTCGCCGGGCCGCAGCCCGGCGGCCCGGGCCGGGGTGTCGGCCATGACCTCGGCCACGAGCATGCCCTTGAGGTTCTTGAGCCGGAAATAGTGGGCCGTGGGCTGATCGATGTCCTGGCCAAAAAGGCCGAGCCAGATGGGCGCGACGTGGCCGGTGTGGATCAACTCGTCGATGACGTGCTTGGCCTTGTTGATGGGGATGGCGAAGCCGATGCCCTCGGCCTGGGCCCGGATGGCGGTATTGATGCCGATGAGCTCGCCGTGGATGTTGAGCAGCGGCCCGCCGGAGTTGCCGGGGTTGATGGCCGCGTCGGTCTGGATGAAGGAGCCGAAGGAGCCCTGGTTGGTTTTCATGGGCCGGTTCAGGGCCGAGATGACGCCGGTGGTGACCGTGTTGGAGTAGCCGAAGGGGTTGCCGATGGCGATGGCCGTCTCACCGATGTAGATGTCGTCCGAGTCGCCCATGGCCATCTCGGGCAGCTTCTCCTTGACGCCGCGCAGCCTCAGCACGGCCAGGTCGAAGTCCGGGTCCGAGCCCACCAGGTCGGCCTTGAACTCCCGGCCGTCCTTGAGGCGCACGGCGATGGTGGCGGAGCCGGAGATGACGTGGGAGTTGGTCAGGACCAGGGCCTTTTCGCCGTCGATGATGACGCCCGATCCCAGGCTCTGGGCCTGGTACTGGCGCTGGCCGTAGAACTCCTTGAAGAACTGGTCGAAGAACGTGTCGCCGAAGGGCGCGCGGCCGCCTCCCTGGGCCTGCTTGAGCACGGTGATGTTGACCACCGAGGGGGAGACGGCCTCCACGGCCCGGACCACCGGACTGCGCCGGTCGTCGTCCGGGTTGGCGACGCGGGCGGCCGCCGGGAGGGGAAGGGAAAGGAGCAGGGCCAGGACGAGAAGGTGCGGAAGAATGCGTTGCATGGGGCTCTTAGCTGTTGGTTCGGGGCATGGCCCGCAGCCGGGCGATGCGCTCCTCCACCGGCGGATGGGTGGAGAAGAGCGAAACCGGGCCACGGCCACGGAACGGGCTGACGATGAACAGGTTCTCGGTGGCCGGGCTGCCCTGCATGGGAACCCGCCCGGCGGCGGCCTCCAGCTTGCCGAGGGCCCCGGCCAGCGGCAGGGGGTCGCCCGCCAGGCGCGCGCCCGTGGCGTCGGCCAGGAACTCGCGCGAGCGGGAGATGGCCATCTGGATCAGGGTGGCGGCCACCGGGGCCAGGAAGGCCATGGCCAGGGCGGCCAGCGGGTTGCCGCCTCCCTCCTCGTCACGCGAGCCGCCGATGCCGAAGATGGCCGACCACTGGAGCATGTTGGCGATGAAGACGATGGCCCCGGCCAGGACCGCGGCCACGGTCTGGATCAGGATGTCGCGGTTGACGATGTGGCCGAGTTCGTGGCCCAGCACGCCCCGAAGTTCATCGGGGTCGAGGATGGAGACGATGCCGCGCGTCACCGCGACCACGGCGTTCTCGGGGTTGCGGCCGGTGGCGAAGGCGTTGGGCGCGTCCTGGGGGATGAGCACGATGCGCGGCTTGGGGATGCCCGCGCGGGCTGCCATTTCCTCCACCACGCGGTGGATGTGCGGGGCGTCGCCGGGCGAAAGCTCGCGGGCGCGATACATGCGCAGGACCAGCTTGTCGGAATACCAATAGCTGCCCACGTTCATGACCATGGCCAGCCCGAAAGCGAGGAAGAGCCCGGCCCTGCCGCCGAAAAGGCCGCCCAGGAGCATAAGCAGCCCGGTGAGCAGGCCGAGAAGAAACACGGTTTTCAACTGACTTGTCATGAAGTCGTCCTCCGAACCGAGTAGATAGGAATTCGGCTCGGGACGTCAAGGCGGAAATGGCTATCGCACAAGGGAGGAGGCGGAATCAGCCCACCGGGATGGAGCGACGGCGCGGCGCGGCCTTCTTCAGGGTGATGGTCAGCAGCCCGTCCTTGAGGGTGGCGGCGATCTCCTCGGCACGCACGCCGGAGCCCAGGGTGAAGGCGCGGGCAAAGGGGCCGGACGGCCGCTCCACCACGTGGTGGCGGACCGGTCCGCGCTGTTTTTCCTCGGGCTTGTGGCCGAAGACAATCAACTGGTTTCCTTTGAGTTCCACGGTCACGTCGGCTAGGGTCATGCCGGGCAGCTCCACCAGAAGGATGAAGCCGTCCTCGGATTCCAGGACGTCGGCCGTGGGCTGCCAGAGGATGGCCGGACGGTTCAGACGACCCGCCGTGTCGTCGAAATCGGCCGCGTCCATCCAGGAGACTCGGTTGTACTTTCCCATTGCTTTCTCCGTAACGCGGTGAAAAAACGCATTTATAATTTGCCCCAGGCTACGATTCCATATAACAATGCGGACAATATCTCAACAGGATCAAGCGGCGAGGACGACCATGAAAGCGTACGAAACCATCGAGGTCCCCAAGGACGCGGCCATTTCGGCCGTGGGCGAGGCCAAGATCACCAACCCCATCCGGTTCGGGCGTTTCGTCGAGGACGACGAGGACGTGCTGGTCCACATCTCGCGCAAGCGGGTGGAAAAGGGCGGGCGGAAGAAGGAGCCGGCCCGAATCTTCTTCGAGGCGGCCGGGCCGAGGCGGAAGATCTACTTCGACCCGAGCAAGACCAAGTGCGCCGTAGTCACCTGCGGCGGGCTCTGCCCCGGGCTGAACGACGTCATCCGGGCCATCGTCATGACCTGCCACCACGAGTACCGGGTCCCCTCGGTCCTGGGCATCCGCTACGGCCTGGCCGGGTTCGTGCCCGAACTGGGGTACGACGTCATCGAGCTGACCCCGGACTTCGTCAGCCGCATCCACGAGTTCGGCGGCACGGTGCTCGGCTCCTCGCGCGGGCCGCAGGACCCGGAGGTCATCGTGGACGCCCTGGAGCGGATGAACGTCTCCATCCTGTTCATGATCGGCGGCGACGGCACCATGCGCGCGGCCAGCAAGGTGGTGGCCGAGGTTGCCCGGCGCAAGCTGTCCATCGCCATCGTCGGCCTGCCCAAGACCATCGACAACGACATCAATTTCGCCTCGCCCTCCTTCGGGTTCGACACCTCGGTGGAGACCGCGGCCATGGCCATCAAGGGGGCCCACGTGGAGGCCACGGGCGCGCCCTGGGGCATCGGCCTGGTCAAGGTCATGGGGCGCGACGCCGGGTTCATCGCGGCCCAGTCCGCCCTGTCCTGCCAGGAGGTCAACTTCGTGCTCATCCCGGAGGTGGACTTCGACATAGGGGGCGAGAAAGGGTTCCTGGCCGCCCTGGACCACCGCATGAAGCGGCGCGGCAACGCCGTCATCGTGGTGGCCGAGGGTGCGGGCCAGAGCCTGCTGGAGGCCACCGGCAACAAGGACGCCTCGGGCAATACGCGCCTCAGCGACATCGCAGCCCTGCTCAAGCAGGAGATCCTGGCCCACTACCGGGCCCAGGGCGTCGACCCCGCGCTCAAGTACATCGACCCGAGCTACATCATCCGCTCGGTCCCGGCCAACGCCAACGACCGCATCTACTGCTCCTTTCTGGGCATCAACGCCGTGCACGCGGGCATGTCCGGGCGCACGGGCATGGTCATCTCGCGCTGGAACGGACGGTACGTGCACATCCCCATGGAGCTGGTCACCAGGGGCAAGAAGCGGATCGACCCCAGCTCCAACTATTGGCGCGCCGTGCTGGAATCCACTGGCCAGCCGCCGGACATGAAAAACGACGATTCGGTTACATCATAATAATAATTATTCTTGAAATTCTTCAACGACGGGCGTAGGTTGACCGAACACTGGCCTATTCAAGGATTGTTTACAAGTTATTCAAGACATATCCACAAGGGGGTTTGTATGGATGTGCTCATGCTTTCGCGGCTGCAATTCGCAGCGGCCACCATGTTCCATTTCATCTTCGTCCCGCTGACGCTCGGGTTGTCCGTCCTCGTCGCCTGGATGGAAACCCGGTTCGTGCAAACCGGGGATGAAACGTATCTGAAGATGGCGAAATTCTGGGGGAAAATCTTCCTGGTCAACTTCGCCGTGGGAGTGGTGACCGGCATCACGCTGGAGTTCCAGTTCGGCACCAACTGGTCGAGATACTCGGCCTTTGTTGGCGACATCTTCGGCTCGCTGCTGGCCATCGAAGCCACTGCGGCGTTCTTCCTGGAATCCACCTTCATCGGCGTGTGGCACTTCGGCTGGGACAAGCTCTCGCCCAAGGCTCACGCCATCACCGCCTGGCTCGTGGCCGGCGCCTCCAACCTTTCGGCGATCTGGATTCTCATCGCCAACGGGTTCATGCAGGACCCCACCGGGTTCACCCTGCGCAACGGCCGGGCCGAACTGACGGACTTCGTGGCGGTCATCACCAACAAGTTCGCCTGGCTGGAGTTTTTCCACATCGTGCCGGGCGCGCTGTGTCTGGCCGCCTTCCTGATCATGGGCGTGTCCGCCTGGCACCTGCTGCGCAAATCCAATGAGGGCTTCTTCAAGAAGTCCTTCGCCCTGGGGGCCACCGTGGCCCTGATCTTCTCCATCTTCACCGCCGTGGAAGGACACCTGCACGGCAACCACATGTCCCTGGTCCAGCCCGCCAAGCTGGCGGCCATGGAATCCCACTGGGACACCGGCACCAACGTGCCCATCTACCTGCTCGCCTGGCCCGGCAAGGACGGCAACGTCGTCCAGGCCCTGCCCGTGCCCGGCGCGCTGAGCTTTCTGGCCTACAACGACTTCAACGCCGAGGTGAAGGGCCTGAACGACTTCCCCGAGGCGGACCGTCCGCCCGTGGCCATCACCTTCGTCTCCTTCCGGCTCATGGTCGGCATCGGCACCTTGATGCCGCTGCTCGCCCTGTTCGGCTGGGTCATGCGCAACAAGCTGGAGAACTATCCGCTCTACCTCAAGGCGATGATATTCGCGATCCCGCTGCCCTACATCGCCATGCAGGCGGGCTGGGTCCTGGCCGAGGTCGGCCGCCAGCCCTGGATCGTCTACGGCCTGATGCGCACGTCCGATGCGGTTTCCCCCGTGTCCTCCGGCGCGGTGGGCTTCACCCTGGTTCTGATGTGCGTGCTCTACGCCCTGCTGGGCGCGGCGGGCATCTGGCTGATGGTCCGTCTGGCCAAGAAGGGCCCCGAGGACAACAGCCCCATCGAAGTCTAACCTGCGTGAGCGAATTGAAAGGAGAAAATCTATGGTTACGTTGATGGAAACCGGTTCGCTTCACTTCTATCTGGCGACGATCTGGTTTGTACTCTGGGGTGTGCTGTGGGCCGTCTACTTCATGCTGGACGGCTTTGACCTCGGCGCGGGCTCGCTCATGCCGGTGCTGGCCAAAAACGAGGCCGACCGCCGGGCCATCCTCAACGCCACGGGTCCCTTCTGGGACGGCAACGAGGTCTGGCTCATCGCGGCGGGCGGCGTCACCTTCGCGGCCTTCCCCTATGCCTACGCCCAGATGTTCAGCGGCCTTTACATGGCCCTGATGCTGCTGCTCTTCGCGCTCATCGTGCGCGGCGTGTCCTTCGAGTTCCGGTCCAAGGTCGCCAGCGAGACCTGGCGCAAGGTCTGGGACTGGTGCCACATCCTGGGCTCGTTCCTGCCCGCCCTGCTGCTGGGCGTGGCCTTCGGCAACATCTTCCAGGGCATCCCGCTCGACGAGACCGGGTTCAGCCAGGCCGGGCTCTTCGGCCTGCTCAACCCCTACGGCCTGGCGGGCGGCGTCCTGTTCGTGGTCATCTTCCTGATGCACGGCGCGCTGTGGCTGACCATCCGCACCACGGGCGACCTCAAGGCGAGGGCCGAGTCCATGGCCACCCGGATCTGGCCCGTCCTGGTGGTGCTGACGGTCCTCTTCCTGGCCTACACGGCCGTGGCCACCCAACTGTTCAGCAACTACTTCCTCTACCCGGTCCTGTTCGTCATCCTGCTCCTGCCCGTAGGCGGGCTGGTCCTGATGCGCACCTACCTGGGAGCCAAGAAGTACTGGATGGCCTGGGCCTCGTCCTGCGTCTACATCGTGGGCACGGCGCTGTTCGGCGTGGTCGGCATCTTCCCGGCCATCATCCCGTCCAACCCGAACCCTGGCAACAGCCTGACCATCATGAACTCCTCCTCCAGCGTCCTGACCCTGGAGATCATGCTCGTGGTGGCCCTGATCTTCGTGCCCACGGTCATCGCCTACCAGTTCTGGGTCTACAAGAAGTTCGCCACGCCCATGGCCGAGACGGACATCCACTACTAGACCGCAAGAACCTCAGCAAAAGCGCGAGCGCCCGGCCGAAAGGAC
Source organism: Pseudodesulfovibrio sp. (assembly GCF_028692895.1). GTDB lineage: Bacteria > Desulfobacterota > Desulfovibrionia > Desulfovibrionales > Desulfovibrionaceae > Pseudodesulfovibrio. The sequence continues at coordinate 14,409 of NZ_JAQUWN010000028.1, read as the reverse complement.
GGGCGCTCCTTTTTTTGCCAGGTCATGCGGCCGGGAGGCCGGGCCGGGATGGACCTATCCCGCCCCGGGAAAGGGTGAAGCCCGGTCTCGGGGGCGTGAGACCGGGCTTCGGGGGTTGCAGAGGTTGAAGGAGGAGTGAGGTTGTTATGCTCTCGTCAATTTTCTAGGCGGGTTCGTAAAAGCACCGCTTGGGCGAGATGATCCGGCCTTCTTCGCGCAGGTCCTTGATGGCCTTGGACACCTCTTTGGCGTCCGCACCCAGGGCCTTGGCGACGTCGCCGGGGCGAACCGGCTTTCCCGCATCCAGCATGGCTTTGTATACCTGGTCTTTCATGTCGTCGTCCTTTGCCGAAGTGAGAGTGTGTTGTTAATAAGAACTATTCCTAAAATAGCTTTCGTTGTCAACCACTTTTTCGGTTTATTATCTTTCCTTCATTCGGCCCGTTAATCCCCAGGGGCTGCGAGCCCGCCTCACGGCGTGGCGACGCGAGACAGCAGCCTGCCGCCCAGCCAAGGCGGGAACGGCACGACTCAGGGACGGCCGCTGCGGGCGAATCGGGCGGCCGACGCACCAGGGACGGGCTACCGTACGGGCGAAAACAGGGCGCGGGGCGGGGGAACGCCTCCCCCGCCCCGCGAAAAGGGTTCTGGGACGGACCAGTCCGTGTTTACTGGTAGCGGGTGAACAGGGCGCAGCCGTCGTCGTCGTATTCGCGCAGCAGCACTCCCGTAACCACGCCCTCGCCGTCCACCTGGAAGTCGAAGTGGACCGCCGGGTCTTCGGGCGAGAGCTCGGGCCAGTCGCCCACAAAGGAATGCATGGTCTCGTGCCGGGCCATGACCCGGCACCGGCCGCCCTCGCCGAAGCGGATGGTCAGGCCGTCCTTGTTCTCGCGCACTGTGAGCGGGCCCAGGACCGCGTTGTCGTAGTCGCCCGCGTAGCGGCCCGGAGCCAGGCCGGGCAGGGCCGGTTCGGCCGGGGCCTCGCCCGCCGCGGCGCCCCCGTCCAGGGCCGCTTCCTTGCGGAATTCGGCGATCCAGTCCGCGTCGTCCACGCCCGAAAGCAGGTCGAAGAACTCGAAGCCCACGGCGTCGGCCACCTGGTGGTCGCTCAGGTTGGTCAGGATGACGATCCCGGCGTCCAGGGCCGGGGAAAAGCCGACAAAGGAGCAGATGCCCGAGGTGCCGCCGTTGTGCCAGATCACGTCGGTCTTGCGCATCTCGGTGCGCATCCAGCCCTGGCAGTAGGCCCCGTGCTGCTCGCCCATCATGATCGGGGTGCGCGGCTCGCGCATGTAGTCGGCCGATTCCTCGCTGAAGATGCGGACTCCGCCCGCCTGGCCGCGCCCGAGCTGGAGGGCGATCCACCGGGCCATGTCGTTGGCCGTGGAGTTCAGCCCGCCCGCCGCCCCGGCCACGTAGGGCCAGGTGTAGAGGATGGAGTCGTGCCGGATGGGCACGGCCTTGCCGCCCACCAGCCGGTGCAGCTCCGAACCGTCGGCGGCCTTGGCCAGCCCGTCGGCGTCCGCCGAGGAGCGGGTCATGCCCAGGGGGGCGAGGATGCGCTCTTGCATGAGCGTCTCCCAGCTCTTGCCGGTCAGCTCCTCCTCCACCCGGCCCGCCATCATGAACAGGTTGTTCACGTAGGAGAACTTGTCGCGGAAGGAATAGACCGGGGGAATGTCGCGCAGGGCGCGCAGGACGTGGTCCCGGTCATAGCCGATGAAAAGCTGGAGGTCGCCCGCGTAGGGCGGCAGCCCGCTGTGCTGGGCGAAGAGGTCGTGGACCAGGAACTCGCGCGTGACCCAGGGGTCGTACAGAGCGAAGGGGGGATAGAGGTCCGAGACCGGGTCGTCCCAGTCCGTGTCGTCGGTGTCCACCAGGGTGGCCATGATGGCCACGGTAAAGGCCTTGGTGGTGGAGCCCACCTGAAAGACCGTGTCCGGCGTCACCGGCAGGTCCGCCCCGGCCCGGCGCGTGCCGAACCCCTTGGCCCAGACCGTCCGGCCGCCCCGGACCACGGCGATGGCCATGCCCGGCACATGCGCCTCGCGCATATTCTGCTCCGCATTGGGGGCGAGCCGCGCGATCACCTCGTCCAGCCGGTCGGCCCGCGCCGAGGCGGGCAGAAGCAGGCAGCACAGGACCAGGACCGAAAACCACCGTCTTGTCATGAAAACCTCCGGGAAACGTTTGCAGCAACATAGCCTCTTCTTCCCAGGCATCTCAAGGGGAAACCACGGGTTGCCTCGGCCCCCCGGCCTGGGCTAACCTGCGGGAAAACGTTCACCGGAGGGTTTATGCCGCGTCCACGACACCTAACCTTCGTCCTGCTCCTGCTCCTGCTGACCCTGCCGCGCCCGGCGGCGGCCGACAACCTGGCCCGCGTCATCACGCCCTGGAAGGGCGACCTGCCCAAGCTCTACGAGGAGCACCGCGCCATCCGCGTCCTGGTCAGCTACAACCGGACCAACTTCTTCCTGGAAAAGGGCGCCATGCGCGGCATGGAGTACGACCTGATGAACGCCTACAAGGAGTATCTGGGCAAGACGAGCAACGGACCGGTGCGCATGGTCTTCGTGGCGACGCCCTTCGACGAGCTGCTCCCCGCCCTGTTGCGCGGCGAGGGCGACATCGCGGCCGCCGGGCTGACCGTCACCCCGGAGCGCTCCCGGCAGGTGGCCTTCTCCGCCCCCTACCGCACCGGCGTGGACGAGATCGTGGTCGGCTCGCCAAGGTCGCGGCCCGTAAACGAGCTCGCGGACCTGTCCGGCCGGACGGTCTACGTCATGCGCGGGGCGAGCTACGCGGATCATCTGCGCGAGGTCAACGCAAAGCTGAAGAGGAGCGGCAAAAAGCCGGTCAAGATCCTGGAGGCGGACCCGCACCTGGTCACCGAGGACCTGCTGGAGATGGCCAACGCGGGCATGATCGAATACGCGGCCGCCGACTCGCACCTGGCGTCCATCTGGGGCCGTGCCCTGCCCGACCTGCGCCCCTACGCGGACGCGCCCCTGCACGCGGGCGGCTCCCTGGCCTGGGCCGTGCGGCCGGGGGCCAAGGCGCTGCGGCGGAGCCTGGACGACTTCGTGGCCACGGCGCGCCAGGGCACGCTCCTGGGCAACATGGTCTACAAGCGCTACTTCGTCAACGAGACCTGGGTGAAGAACCCGCACGACCCGACGGCGCGCCAGGCCCTGGCCAACATGGCCGACGTGTTCATCAAGTACGCCGACCTCTACGACTTCGACTGGCTCAAGCTGGCGGCAGTGGGTTTCCAGGAATCGCGGCTGGACATGCGCTGCAAAAGCTCGGCGGGAGCGCTGGGCGTCATGCAGGTCCGGCCCGCCACGGCGGCCGATCCCAACGTGGACGTGCCGGACATCACCAGCCTGGACGGCAACATCCACGCCGGGACCAAGTACCTGCGCTTCCTGCGCGACAATTATTTCCAGGACGTGGAGGAAGACGCCAAGGTCGATTTCGCCCTGGCGGCCTACAACGCGGGCCCGGCGCGGGTTCAGCAGCTACGCAAGACGGCCCGGTCCATGGGCCTGGACCCGAACCGCTGGTTCGCCAACGTGGAATGGGCGGCCTACCGCGACATCGGCCGGGAGACGCCCACTTACGTGGCCAACGTCCAGATGTACTACGCGGCCTACAAGTCCATCAGCGAAACCCTGGGCAAGCGCAGCCCGAAACCCTAGCCGACGGTCAAAACGCCGACGCACGGCCAAAGCACCGGATCAGACGCGAAACCATGGCCCACCGCCCATGCCCGACCGAGGCCCGAAGCCCCGGCCCACGCCAGAGACGCTGGCTGACGGGTAAAAACGGCCATCCGCGACTGCGCAACGGATGAGCCCCCGTGCACGAACGGCGCGCGGGGCATGAGCCTCATTTGCGTCTTGCGGCCCGCGCCACCCCGGACAAGCAGGGCGCGACAAAGCCCCCGACCCGGTCAGCGGCCGGGCCGTCGCAAAACGCTGCGCTTTTCGGGGAGGCTAGTACCTCGGCCGGGGAGCGCGGGGCTTGGCTTCGTTCACCTTGAGGGTGCGTCCCGCCAAGGGGCTGCCGTCGAGGGCCTCGATGGCGGCCAGGGCGTCCGCATCCTCCATTTCCACGAAGGCGAAGCCGCGGAAACGGCCGGTCTCGCGATCATTGACGAACTTCAGGGACTGCACCGCGCCGTATTCGGAAAAAAGATTCCGCAGATCGTCCTCGGACGCGCTGAACGGGATGTTGCCAACGTAAATGCTCTTCATTGCGACCAACACTCCAAACTACCTGTTCGCGGAGCTGCCGGGCCTGGCGCCGCCGGAGCACGTTTCCGGCGGGCCCGGTGCCGGGTTATCCGCACGTTACCCACAAGGCCGTCCCCGGCGTCCGCAACGACGCCGTGTGTGACGACTCAATTTTGCCGTTACGTCATCGGCAACGCATGGTCAACCAAATTCAGCGGTTAGATGGCCGCTTCAATGCATTTGGCACATTTTCGGCCGGTAAAACCCGGGTTGCCGGGGCGCAAACCCGGTCTTGCCCTTTGTGCATTACCTATGTAAGGGAGTGGCCTGCCGCCCAGCGCGGACTACATAGAGAAGGAGCAATCAATGGCATCCAACGTGGACGAAATCACCATCAATTATTCCGAAGACAACCAGCTCATCGTCAAGGAGCTGGACAAGGTCGTGCTCTCCAAGGGCGCCTGGACCACCATCCTCTTCCGCTACCAGGAGCTCAACCGCGCCTCGGGCGACTACGGCCCGGAGAAGTACTCCATCCGCCGCTACCAGAAGGTTGACGGCACCTACCGGCCCAAGTCCAAGTTCAACATCTCCAGCCAGTCCCAGGCCCAGAAGATCGTGGAGGCCCTCTCCTCCTGGATCGGCTAGCGCTCCTTCCATGTTCCTGGGCGCGCATATGTCCATCGCCGGAGGCCTGCACATGGCCTTCGAGCGCATCCGGGCCGTGGACGGCACCGCGCTCCAGATCTTCACGCGCAACCAGCGGCAGTGGAAGGTCCCGGCGCTGACCGGCTACGACGCCGAACTCTTCGCCATGGCCTGGCGCCAGTGGGGCGACTATCCGGTGGCCGCCCACGACTCCTACCTCATCAACCTCGCCTCGCCCGAACCCGAACTCTCCCGCCGCTCCCTGGCGGCCTTCGCCTCGGAGCTCTCCCGCGTGGAGACCCTGGGCATCCCCTTCCTGGTCACCCACCCCGGCTCCCACCTCGGAGAGGGCGTGGACGCGGGCATCCGCCGCTACGTGGCCAACCTGGACCGGGCCATCGCCGAATCCGACGCGAAAAGGGCCATGGTCCTGCTCGAGACCACGGCGGGCCAGGGGACCAACCTGGGCTCCACCTTCGAGGAGCTAGCCCGGATCATCGAGGGCTCGGCCCACCCGGACCGGCTCGGCGTCTGCTTCGACACCTGCCACGCCTTCGCCGCCGGCTACGACATCCGCACGGCCGAGGCCTATGCCGCCACCTTCGAGGCCTTCGACCGGACCATCGGCCTGGACCGGCTGCGCTTCTTCCACGTCAACGACACCAAGAACGAACTCGGCTCGCGCAAGGACCGGCACGAGCACATCGGCCAGGGCATGATCGGCCTGGACGGCTTCCGCAACCTGATGCGCGACCCGCGCTTCGCCGACGTGCCCAAGACCCTGGAGACGCCCAAGGACGCGGACCTGAAGGACGACGTCCGCAACCTCGGCCTCCTGCGTGAGCTGGCCGCCTAGGAGGCCCCATGCCCGGACTGGACGCGGTCATCTTCGATTTCGACGGCACCCTGGCCGACGTGCCCCTGGACTTCGCGCTGATGAAGACCAAGATCGCGGCCCTGGGCGAGGTCTTCCTGGGCGAGCGGCCCACGCCGGGCGAGACCCCGGCCCTGGAATGGCTGGCCGAGCTGGTGGACCGGGTCATGGCCGTGGACGAGGCCGAGGGCAAGGAGTTCCGCACGCGCGGGCGGCTGGTCATCGCGGCCATGGAGCTGGACGCGGCCCGCACCGGCCGCCTCTTCGATTTCACCCGCCCGTCCCTGACCCTGCTGCGCCAGCACGGCGTGGCCACCGGGATCATCACCCGCAACATCTCGGCCGCCGTGCGCGCCGTGTTCCCGGACGTGGACGGGCTCGTCGACGTACTCATCCCGCGCGAGGAGGCCGCACGGGTCAAGCCGCACCCGGACCACCTGCTCGCCGCGCTCAAGCGCCTGGGCGCGCGGCCCGAGCGCTCGCTCATGGTCGGCGACCACCCCATGGACGTGCAAACCGGCCTGAACGCTGGCTCCCTGACCGCCGGAGTGACCACCGGCCGAATGACTGCGGCCGCCTTCGCCCCCCTCAACCCGACCTACGTGGTCCCGGACGTGGGCGAGCTCATGGCCCGCCTCCAGGCCGACGGCCGACTCTAGCCGGGCCGGGACCGGGCCGCCGCAGAACCGCCGAAGCCCTCCCCAAACCGCAGCCGACCCGCCACCCCGGTCCTTAGCATCCTCGCCACGCCCGACCGCCGGGCCACCCTGGCTTCCAGCACCCGCCCCCCCTGCCTTTGCCCGCCTCCCAAGTCCGCCAATCGTTTGTATGTACAAGCAACCTTTCCCCCTTCGATACCAGAAGTGAGAACCGCATTGCCCGGTCCCGCGCACAACCGCTGGCATGCAACTGACCTTGTCGATCGACCAAAGAGGATGACACTTGTATGTACAAGCAACTTTTTTTTGAGAGTGACATTTTGGATTGCATGACGAATTCCCGATGCTGGGGAGACCAACAGAAGGAACGGCAGAGAGCCGGCAGAAGGCCCGAGGGGACGCCTCCACGAGACGGTCAACCGTCGCTACGGCCGAGATAAAACGATAGTTGTATGTACAAGCAACGTTCTTGGGGCCACTTTGCCGCTTGGCGGATGAACGACGGGGCTGCTGGCGGGATGGACGGGGCGCGCCGCCATGGACTGCGCAACCGCCGGAGTTCACGAAGGGAACAACTCCGGGGGAGGGCCCTCTCCCCGCATAAGGCAGCGAGACACTCCGTCCCGCCGGGCAGTCGCGCGGCTATCCCTCCAGGAAATCCCAGCGTTTTCTGCGCAGCCAGGCGTAGGAGCGCATGCCGTGGACCATCTCGGCCAGGGGACGAGCCGCCGCGTTGACGAAGAATCCGAGCGAGCCCGGCCCCGTGTGGCGCATGGCCCGGAAGATCAGCCAGCGCAGTCGGTCGGAAGCGCGCAGCTCGGGCAGGATCTGTCGGTGCAGCCGCCGCAGGTAGACCGGGCCGGGATCGCCCCGCCGGGCCAGACCGTGGGCCACGGCCTCCCCCGCGTACCAGCCCGAGCACAGGGAAAAAAAGATGCCTTCGCCAAAAAGCGGCTCCACCAGCCCGGCCGCGTCCCCGGCCAGCAGCGCCCGCCCCTCGACCGGCTCCTCCAGATAGTTGCCGTAAGGCAGCGGGTGCCCCCGGAACGGCCGGACCGCCGCCGGATCGACCCCGAGAAATTCGAGATATTCTTTAAACATGGCGGAAAAATTGATTTTTTCCCGCCTGAGGCCGCAGATACCCGCCACCACGGCCTCGCCGTGGGGGAATACCCAGCCGTAGCCCGCGTCCAGGAATCCGACATACAGCTCCGGGCACGCCACGGGCCGGAACTCCGCCGCAGGCAGCGCGATCTCCAGGGCCGGGGCCATGAGCCGCCGCATCCGCTCCCGGTCCACCCCGGCGAAGGCCTTGCGCACGACCGAGTTGGCCCCGTCGGCCCCGATGATCCAGTCGCCCGCCCATGTCCTGCCGTCAACGGCCATAACGACACCTTTTTCAGTGTCTACGCTTGCCGCTTCGACTCCCTGGATGACGCTGGCGCCTTCTGCCTCGGCTTTTCGTAGCAGATGGTTGTCGAATGCCGCGCGGTCCACGAAGTGGAAGGGGAACGGCAGCGCCCCCTCGGCCAGGGGCTTGTCGAAGGTGCGAATGACGTAGCGGTCCGAGCGGTGGATGACGGCCCCGGCGCGGGCCAGGCAGTCCACGGTCTCGCCCAGGGCCGTTTCCAACAGGCGGACGGTCTTCCAGGTCAGCAGGCCGCCGCAGAGCTTGGGGCGCGGGAACCGCGCCCGGTCGAGCACGGCCACGGCATGGCCGCGCCGGGCCAGGGCCAGGGCGGCCGCCGACCCCGCAGGGCCGCCGCCGCAGATAATGGCGTCGTATCGCTGTGTCATGTGGTCTTCCCGGTCGACTTGCATACACGCTCGGCCCCGGTCAGCGCAAGGGGCGACCCCGCCCGGCCCGGCGTTCACGCGGGGCCGCCAACCTTTGCCAATCGCGCGAATCTGGGATAGGGGCAAATCATCGCCGCGAAACGACCAAGGAGCCCCCATGAAGTCCCGCCATCATCGCGACCGCGCCAAGGAGCGGGCGCGCAACATCTTCCTCGTCATCCTGGCCGTGGGCCTGGTGGTCATCTTCTTCAACCTGGACGTCATGCGCAAGGGCGAGTCCGTGTTCAGCAAGAACGCGGACCGCAAGCTGCGCTTCGCCGGGCAACTGGCCCGCAAATCCTACGCCGCGCCGGAGATCGACCGGCTCCTCGCCTTCATCCGACGGTACGACAAGGACATCGAGTCCCTGACCGTCCGCGCCTCCACCCAGGACGCCTACGGCAAGATCGACCGCGACACGTCCATCCTCTTCGAGCTGCAGATGGTCATGGCCGACGGCGCGACCATCGACACGCCGGTGCGCCGCTCACCGCGCGGCCAGCTCGTCTCCGCCATCCTGGAAAAGCTGAACAAGGACATGAAGGCCTATCTTTCGCTGAAAAAGCGGGGCAAGGACGTGGACACCCTCCTCAACGTCATGTGACGCGGGCTTCCTTCCGGGCCGACGCGCCGGGTCAGCCGGCCGCCAGCGCCTCCAGAGCACGGGCGCTGTTCCGCCCGCCGTCCAGGTCCACGCCGTGGTCGGCCACGGGCCGCTCCAGGGCTTCGGCCATGCGTCGGGCCAGCCGCTCCGACGCGAGGTCGGCCGGGTCGAGGACGCCCAGCGCCCCCCGCCGCTCCATCCGCTCGGCCCGCATGCGCTGCTCCCGGTTCTGGGCAAAGGGCAGGACCAGGCCGTAGGTGTGGGCGGCCAGCAGGTTCATGGTCGTGTTGTAGCCCGCCAGGGAGAGGGACAGGGCCGCCGCGTCCAGGTAGGCCGGGAAGCGGGAGGTGAAGCGGCGCAGCCTGATCCAGGGGTCATCCCCGGCCAGCTCGGCCAGGCGCGAAAATTCGTCGTCCGGGCAATAGGGTCCGGCAAAGGCGGCCAGCCGGTGCGGGTAGCGGTCCCGGACCAGGGGCGAGGCCGCGAGCGCGCCCGCAATGAGCTCGCCGCCAACTCCGCCGCCGCCCGCGCTGGCCACCACCAGCCGCTCGCCGGGGGCCAGGCCCAGCTCCCGCGCCAGGGCCGCGCCCGCGCCGGGTTCCGGGCCGCGCGCCACGTAGCCGGTGTAGCGCACCGGGATGCGGACGCCCGCCGCGCCGGGGTATGTCTCCTCCAGCCGGACCACGGCCGGGTCCGCGTGGCAGAGCACGGCGTCGAACCACTCGTTGAGCACCGGATTGACCCGCCCGGCGTATTTGACCGGGTCGTCCTTCTCCACCAGGATGTCCCGCACCGAGCAGACGGACTTGCACCGCCCCCACCGCCCCTCGCGCACCCCGCGCAGGATGGGCAGCAGCTCGAAGCGGAACTTGCGGCGGCCGAAGGGATAGAGCTCCACCAGGAAAACGTCGGGCCGCCAGCGGTCCATGATCGCCTCGAAGCGCTCCAGCCGCCGAGCCAGAACCTCGTCCACGTCCCGTGCGCCGGGCTCCAGGGGGATGAAGGCCTTGAAGTCCGGGCTCATCATCAGGCCGGGCAACTGCTCGCGGACCACGTTGGCGGGCGGGTCGAACTCCACCCCGCCCCCGCCGGTGACCAGGACGACCTCGTGCGGGGCCAGGCAACGGGCGATCTCCAGGCTGCGGAAGACGTGGCCCACGCCCAGGACGTGCTGGCAGTAGAAGACGACGCGCATCAGAGCTCCGGGCCGCTGCCCCCCAGGGCCAGCTCGCCGTCCAGGCACTCGATGCGGTGCAGCCGGTAGCCCTGCGGCAGCGGCGGGTCGTTCGGCAGGAATTCCAGGCCGGACAGGGCGGCAAGCAGCGCCTTGAGCACCCCGTTGTGTGTGACCACCAGGACCCGGCCGTGCGGGTGCTCGGCCGCAAAGTCCATGAGCGCGTCGCAGGCCCGGCACAGGACCTCCTCGCGGCTTTCGCCTCCCGGCGGGCGGAAGTCGAAGCCCTGCTTCTCCCGGCGGGTCAGCTCCTTGCCCAGTTTCTTGAGTTCGGGCTTGACCAGGCCGGTCCACTCGCCCCAGTCCTGCTCGGCCAGCCGGGGGTCGCGATGCGTCGGCAGGTCCCGCCCGGCCGTGACCAGGTCCGCCGTCTCCACGGCCCGGACGAGGTCGCTGGTCAGCACGGCGTCGACCTCCAGGTCGGCCAGGGCCTGGGCCCAGGTCCCGGCCAGGGCGCGGCCCTCGGGGCTCAGTTCGGTGTCGGTGCGGCCCTGGATGCGTTTTTCGGCGTTCCAGGCCGTGGGGCCGTGGCGCAGAAGGAAAAAGGTGGTCATTGGCGCCCTCCGGCGACGATGGATTGCATGGTTTCGGCCATGACCCGGTAGTTGGCCTCCAGGTCGTGCCGTTCGACGACGTAGCGCGGGGCCTGGGCAGCCAGCCGGGCCAGCAGGTCCGGGCTCCCGGCCAGCCGGTCCACGGCCTCGGTGAAGGCCGCCGGGTCCGCCGGGCAGATCAGCCCGGAGCGCTCGTGGGCCACGACCTGGGGCGCGCCCTCGTCGTCCGTGGCGACCACGGGCAGGCCGCAGGCCTGGGCCTCCAGGTAGGCCATGCCCACGCTCTCGCGCAGGCCGGGAAAGGCGAAAAGGTCGGCCGCGCTGAAAAATCCGGCCAGCTCGGCCCGGGCCATCCGGCCCAGGAAACGGACCCGGTCCCCGAGCCGCTCGCGGGCCGCGGACTCGGCCTCGGCCCGACAGGGGCCGTCGCCCGCCACCACGAGGCGCAGGTCGCGCCCCCGGCCGACCAGCTCGGCGCAGGTCTCCACGACCCAGCGCAGCCCCTCGACCTTGACCCCCGGCCGCATCATGGCCACCGTGGCCACCACCAGCGCGTCCCCGGCCGCCCACTCGGCGCGCAGCCGGTCGCGGGCCGCCTCGTCGCGCGCAAAGAGCCCGGCGGGGAGGCCGGGCCGGACCAGGGAAAAGCGGTGGGCGGGGAGCAGCTTGGCGCATCCCTCCCCGTCGGCCGCGCGATTCAGGAAAACGTGGTCCGCCCGGAGCATGGCCCGACGGTTGAGCCGGTAGCCGGGCCAGGTGGCCGGCCGCTGGCCGCGCTTTTGCGCATAGCTGGCCTGAAAGATGAAATAGGGGATGCCCAGGCGGCGGGCCCCGCCGGGCCCGAACACGTCCGGGACCTTGTAGTAGCTGCCGTAGGTCAGCCAGCAGTCCGCCCCGCGCGCGGCCCGGACCATGCGGCCCAGGGCCAGGAACGCGCCCGGCCAAAGGCTCGGCCGCTCCCAGATGAGCCGCGCCGGGAAGTGCGGCAGCACGTTCACGGTATGGCCCAGCCCGGCCAGCCCGGCGGCCAGGTCGCGGGCGATGGTCACATCGCCCGAAATCTTGGGATGGTTCAGGGGCTTGAACGGGGTGCACAGGGCTATGTTCACGCGGGCTCCTACCCGGCCAGCCGCCGCGCGAATTCCGCGACGAGCACCGCGCCAGCGTTGGACACGTTCAGGGAGTCGAAATCGCGCAACAGCGGGATGCGCAGGCTTTCGTGGCAGAGCTTGGACACGCCGGGCCGGACGCCCTTCTCCTCGTTGCCGAGGATCAGCACGGCCGGGGTGCGCAGCTCGGCCCGGAAGGCGTCCAGCGCGCCCTCGCAGGCCTGGGCGCAGTACACGGTATAGTCGTAGTTGACGCAGTCCTTGATGGCGGCGGCCAGGTTGCCCGCCTTGGCCACGGGAAGCAGGTTCAGCGCCCCGGCGCTGGCGCGCACCGCACCGGCCCCCAGGTAGGCCCCGTGGTGCTGGCAGACGATGAGTCCGGCCCCGCCCATGGCGTAGACCGTCCGGGCGATGGCGCCCACGTTGCCCGTGTCCTGGACCTGGTCCAGGGCCACGATGAGCGGCAGGGGCGCGGACGGCGCGGACTCCAGCAGAGACTCCAGGGAGACGTAGGACAGGGCGGCGCAGCGTGCGGCCACGCCCTGGTGGTTGCCCCGGTACATGAAGTCCAGCTCCTTGGGCGTCACGGAGCGGAAAGGCACGCCCGCCTTGCGGCACAGCTCCAGGATCTCCTCCATGCCTCCGTCCCGCCGACCCTTGCGAAAGGCCACAAAGTCCACCCGGGAAGGTTCGCTCTCCAGCAATTCCTTCACCGGTTTGTTGCCAACCACGTAGGTTTTCGAATCTTTTTTGTCTCGATCGTTTTCTTGCATTGATGTTTTCGGCCGTTTTCCCCGGCAAATTTTGTTGCACAAGGTTGATTCCCTTGCGCCGACTATGTAGGAGGTTTATCGCGGTATTGCAATTCCCCGCAAGGTGGGATAGCTCTCTGACACCGCTTTTGTTACGTTTAAGATATTTTCTAGACTTCCCACACGTTAACTTATCTGATAATGGGGTTCGGGAAGCCGGAGGAAAATTTGGACATATTCAAATCCCTGCGTCAATTTCTGCCGGTCCTGCTCGCCGTGGGACTGCTCTTCGGTTGCGCCAAAAAGCCCATGGACGCCATGGTCGCCGAATCCTCCGAGGCCGAGGTGCCCACTGACGCCGTGCCCCTGGAGCCCGAGGTCAAGGCCGAGCCCGACGTCAAGGGCGACCAGTTGACCACCACCGAACAGGCGGTCCTGAACTCCCGCTTCGGTCTGCTCTTCGACCTTGAAGCCCACGAGAACCAAGACGTCGAGATCTATTTCAACTACTTCACCCACAAGGCCCGCAAGACCATGGAGCGGTGGCTGGAACGCTCCCAGCCCTACCTGCCCTACGTACGCCGGGTCTTCACCAAGTACGGCCTGCCGCAGGACCTGGTGCTCCTGCCCTTCACGGAGTCCGGCTACAACGTCCGGGCCTATTCCTGGGCCGGTGCGGGCGGCATGTGGCAGTTCATGCGCGGCACGGGCAGCCTCTACGGCCTCAAGTCCGACTGGTGGATCGACGAGCGGCGCGACCCGTTCAAGTCAACGGACGCCGCCGCGCGCCACCTGCGCGACCTCTATGACAAATTCGGGGACTGGTACCTCGCCCTGGCCGCCTACAACGCTGGCGAGGGCAAGATAGCCCGCGCCCTGCAACAGGCCGGGTGCAACGACTTCTTCGAGCTGACCAAAAAGAACACGCAGCTCTCCCGCCGGGCGCGCCTGCGGACCGAAACCAAGCACTACGTGCCCAAGTTCATCGCCATTTCCAAGATCTTCCAGAACCTCGACACCCTGGGCTTTGAGCCGGTCTCCTGGGACATGGGGCTCGAGGTGGTCTCCGTCAAGGTGCCGGGCGGCACGGACCTCCTCGCCCTGGCCCGGTCCGGCGGCATGACCTGGAACGACTTTCACGACCTGAACCCGGCCTTCCGCCGCCAGGTCAGCCCGCCGAACATGGAGGCCACGGCCTACCTGCCCACGGATCGCGCGGACAAGATGATGGCCTACCTGGCCAATCCCGGTTCCCGCCCCTATGCGGGATACGCCCGCCACCGTGTCCGCTCCGGCGAGTCCTGGTGGAGCATCTCCCGCCGCTACGGCGTGCCCGTGGCCGTGCTCAAGAAGGTCAACGACCAGCGCTCCAACACCCTGCACCCCGGCGAGTACGTCATGGTTCCCGGCAACGGGTCCAGCGACTCCGTGCCCGCCGCCGACTTCGCCAAGGCGGGATCGTCGGCCAAGACCAGGGCCATCGCGGCCCAGCGCGGCAACTACGTGGTCCGCGACGGCGATACCCTGTGGAACATCTCCCAGCGCTTCGGGACCACGGTCTCCACCATCAAGAAAGCCAACGGACTGCGCTCGAGCGCCCTCAAGGCCGGCCAGAAACTCTACATCCCGAACAACTCCGACGTGGCCACCAAGCAGGCCGCCAAGGACGCCCAGGCCACCAAGAGCCAGATGGTCCGCTACAAGGTCCGCAGCGGCGACAACCTGACATCCATCGCCCGCAAGTTCGGCGTCTCGGTCCAGGACCTGCAACGCTGGAACGCCCTGAGCTCGCGCAGCACCATCTACGCGGGCCAGCGCCTCAAGGTCTACGTCCAGTAGCCCGCACAGCACCGTCCATTCCGGCCCCGCCCCCGCAAGGGGACGGGGCTTTTCTT
>NZ_JAQUWN010000101.1 GCF_028692895.1 Pseudodesulfovibrio sp. | reverse complement strand
AAAAACTCCGCCAACCCCGACCCGACGAGGCCCCCATGCGCGCCGCCATCCCCCTGCTCCTCCTCTGCACCGGCTTCGCCACGTTCATGGGTCGTCTCGACACCAACATCGTGGGCATCGCCCTGCCCGCCATCGCCGACCACTTCACGGTCGGGGCCGGGGCAGCGGCCGGGCTGATGCTCTACTACCTGCTGGCCATCGCCATGCTGACCATCCCGCTGGGCGTCCTCGGCGACCGGATCGGCTTCCGCCGACTGCTCCTGGCTGGCTACGCGCTCTTCACCCTCTCCTCCCTGCTCTGCGGTCTGTCGGGGAACTTGCCACTGCTGATCTGCGCCCGCTGGCTCCAGGGCGCGGGGTCTGCGATGATGCTCATCTCGGCCTACTCGCTCATCCCCGAACGGCTGCCTCTGAACCAGGTGGGCAGGGCCATGGGCGGCCTGAGCTCCGCCGGGTCCGTGGGCATCCTCATCGGCGCGCCCCTGGGCGGGGTGCTGATCCAATGGCTCTCCTGGCGCTCCATCTTCATGATAAACCTGCCCGCCGGGCTCATCGCGGTATGGCTGGTGTGGCGGCGGCTGCCGCCCGACGACCTTTCGGACCGGGAGCGCGCGCCCTTCGACTGGCCGGGCTGCCTGCTGGCCTCGGGCTGCCTGCTGCTGTGCATTCTGGGGGTGGAGCGGCTCCGCGCGGCCGCCGGGACCGGAGAAGCCGTGGTCCTGATCCTGGCCGGAGCGGCCCTGCTGGCCGGTTTCATGGCCCGGCAGCACCGGGCGGCCCACCCGCTCTTCGACCGGGGATTCTTCGCCGATCTCCTCTACCGGCGGGGATTGGCGGTCCAGGGGATCATGTTCCTGGCCATCGCCGGGCACGGCTTCTCGCTCCCCTTCTACCTGGACCGGGTCCTCGGACTGTCGCACCAGGACGCCGGGCTAACCCTGACGCTCTTTCCCATCGGCGTGGCTGCGGGCTCGACCTACGCGGGCCGCCTGGCCGACAGGCTCCGGCCCTCGTCCGTGCTGCGCTTCGGCGCAGCGGGCAACGCGGCGGTCACGGCCCTGTTCGCCCTGGCCCTGCACCTGGGCGCGGCCCGGTTCATCTATGTCTACCTGCCGGTCATGGGGATGTTCTTCGGCGCGTTCCTCGCCCCGTCGGCCAAGCTGCTCCTGGCCGGGGGCAGGCGTCGCCAGGGATTGGCCACCAGCGTCTTCCACACGGTCAACAACGTGGCCCTGACCTTCGGCGTGGCCGTGAGCGCCCTGGCCCTGACCTGGGGCACAGGGCGGGACCACGCTGCCTCGCACGCGCCGTCGGCCTTCCTGCCGCTCTACACCATGCTCTCGGCCACCTGCCTGCTCGCGGCCATCCTGGCCTTTCGCAACGACCGAAAAAACGCCTGACCCACCAAAAAAGAAGCCCCCGCTCCAGTGGAGCAGGGGCGAAAACGCTATCGGGGAAAGAAGGGGGAAAGACCTCAGAACGGGGCCGACACCTCGGCGGTGAAGCCGGGCAGTTCCACCCTCCGGTGATGCAGGTGCAGGGATTCCCCCTCGCGTCCGTCGCCGTAGAGCGGGTCGCCGATGATGGCGTGGCCGATGGAGGCCAGGTGGGCGCGAATCTGGTGCCGTGCGCCCTTGACGATCAGGCAGGAGACCAGGGAGGTGTCGCGGGCGCGGTCGTGGGACAGGCTCTGCACGTCGGTCCAGCGGCGCGGGTCCTCGTCAGGCTCGTCCAGAACCTTGGTGACCTTCCGGTCCGCCGTGTCCAACCGGCTCCGGACCGTGGCCACGCCGTCAAACCGGCCCCGGACCTCGGCCAGGTAGAACTTGCGGATGCTTCCGTTCTCCTCGGCCGCGCGCCAGGTCTCTGCGGCCGCCTCGGTCAGGGCCACCAGGAGCAGGCCGGAAGTCAAAAAATCCAATCGGTTGAGCAGTACCGGCGTCTCATCCGCAAACATCCGGGGCAGCAGTTCCTCCGCGTTCGGCGCTTCGCGCCCCGCGATGGCGGCGGAGTGCACCCCGCCCGGCTTGTACACGCCCGCAATCCCGCCGTGCCGCTCCACTTCCATCAATCCCAAATCTTCTGGATGCACCGACGTTCCCTCTCCTTTCCAAACCAAGCGCTGTCCGGCGACAACCTTATAGCCAGGCTTGCGAACCCGGCCGTCCACAACCACGCGTCCATCCTCGCAAAGCCGTCGGCGAAGCCGCAGGCCGGAGCCGGGCAGAAGCGCCTCCAGGACCTTGTCCAGCCGCTCCCCGCCACGCCCTTCCGGGACGATCCATTTTTCTTGTTCCAACATTGCCGTACCATAGCCGTCCCGCTCACGGCCCGCAAGAACTTCCCTGTCCATTGACGCACTTCACAAATACGCCTAAAACAAACCTTCCAATCAGAATTCCAGGCGCAAGGAACGGATATGACTACGGAAGTGCTCTGGCTCGCTGCCAGGGAGATCGACGCCCTCGGCGTCTCCATGACACGGATCATGGACGCCGTGGAGGCCGGTTTCGCCACCCTGGGCCGGGGCGAGGGCGATCTGCCCGCCAAGATCGGCATCCACCCGCGCGAGAACGCCTTCATCCACGCCATGCCCTGCCATCTGGGCGGCGCGGTGGACCGCGCGGGCGTCAAATGCGTCGCCGCCTATCCCGACAATCCGGCCAGGGGCCTGCCCTGCATATCGGGCCTGATGCTCCTGCTCGACCCGGCCACGGGCCTGCCGCTGGCGGTCATGGACGCGGCCCGGCTCACGGCCTGGCGCACGGGCGCGGCTTCCGGGGTCTACGCCCGCCACTTCGGCGACCCGGCCGCCACCGACGCGGCCATGATCGGCACGGGCGTCCAGGCCCGGACCAACCTGCTGGCCCTGCGCGAGGCCTTTCCCCGCCTGGCCACGGTCCGCTGCCACAACGTCCGCGAGGCCTCGGCCAGGGCGTTCATGAACGAGATGGGCCCGCGGCTGCCTGGCGTCGCGCTGCGCTTCTGCGCGGACCCGAAGGACGCGGTGGACGGGGCGGACGTGGTGGTGACCTGCACGCCCATGTCCGAGCATCCGCAGCGGTTCATCCGGGGCGAGTGGCTCACGCCCGACTGCCTGGCCATCGCCGTGGACTACGACGCCGCCTTTTGCGCGGACGCGTTCAAGGGCGCGCACTTCACCTGCGACAACCGCAACCAGTACGTCCGGACGCGGGAACTGGGCGTGTATTTTCAAGGCGGATACCCCGGTCCGGCGGACATCGACGCCGACCTGGGGGAAGTGTGCGCGGGGAACGCGCGCGGCGTGCGCCACGGACGGCGGGGCGCTGTGCTCATGGGCATCGCCAGCCACGACGTCATGGCCGCCGATCTCATTTACCGCCGGGCCCTTGAAGCGGGCGTCGGCACCCGGGTGGAGTTGTAGCATGGCGGGTTTTCTCTGGGTCCTGGCCGCCGCCTTCATGTGGGGCGTCATCGGCATCTTCACCAAATACGTCCTGGCCGAGGGAATCACTCCGCTGGAGATAGCCTTCTGGCGCGCCACCCTGGCTTGGGTCATGTTCCTCATCCACGCCACGATCAAAGGCCAGTTAAGGGCGCACCGCTCGGACATGCCCGCCTTGCTCGGCTTCGGCTTCATCTGCGTCACCATGTTCTACGGCTCCTACCAACTGGCCATCCGCGATGTGGGCATGGCCATGGCCGCCGTGCTGCTCTACACCGCCCCGGCCTGGGTGGCCCTGCTCTCCTGGGCCGTGCTCAAGGAGGCCATGACCACGACCAAGGCGCTGTGCGTGGGCATGACCATCGCGGGCGTGGCCTGCATCAGCATCGGGCCCAAGCTGACCAGCGGCGCGGCCTTCCACCTGAACACCTTCGGGCTGGCCGCCGGGCTGATCTCGGGCTTCACCTACGCCCTCTATTACATCTTCGGGAAAAAATACCTGCACAAGTACGCCACGCCGACCATCTTCGTCTACGCTCTGCCCTTCGGCGCGCTGCTGCTCTTCCCGTTCGTGGATTTCCACCCCAAGTCCGCCCAGACCTGGGCCCTGCTCATCGGCATGGCGGCGGTCACCTCCTACGGCGCGTTCAACGCCTACTACGCGGGGCTCAAGATGCTGGACGCCACCCACGCCTCGGTCATCGCCACCTTCGAGCCGGTGGTGGCCGCCGTGGCCGCCTACCTGCTCTTCGGCGAGACCTTCTCCATGTTCGGCTACCTGGGCAGTTGCCTGGTCATCGCGGCCGTGTTCCTGGTCGTCCTCTCCGGCACCCGGGCCGCGCGCACGGTGAGGGACGAGGAGTAAACCATGTCCGAACTCAGGCAGGTCAAGGCGTCCGCGGGATCGGGCAAGACGTACCAGCTCACCCGCCGGTTTCTCGCCCTGCTGGACGGCGCGGACCCGCGCGGTCTGCCCGCCGCCTGTTCCACCGGCCCGCGCACGGGCTACACCTGGCACGAGCTCATGGCCGTGACCTTCACCAACAAGGCGGCCAGCGAGATGAAGGAACGGGTGGTGGCCGCCCTCAAGCGGAGCGCCCTGGAGCTCCGCCCCGAAGGCGAGGAGCCGCCCTGCCCGGCGGCCACGGCCCGCCGCGTGCTCGGCTCCATCCTGCGCAGCTACCACCGCCTGAACATCCGGACCATCGACTCCCTGCTCGCCCTGCTCCTGCGCCTCTTCGCCCTGGAGTTCGGCATCCGCCCGGATTTTCAGATGGCCTTCGACGAATCCGCGCCCTTTGACGCGGTCTACGACCAGTTCATAGGCCGGGCCGAAACCGACGGACCGGAGCGCGACCTCCTGGCGGCCGCCGTCGAGACCCTGGTCACGGCCGAGGGACGCGCCGGGTTCTGGCTCCAGTCCACGGTGCGCGACCGGCTCCTGGAGCTGGTCCGGTTCCTGCGCGACGAGCGCGGCGGGCTGGAGACGGACCAGGCGGCCCTGCGCGGGCTGCTGGCCGCCAACCTGGCGGGCGTGCAGCGCAGCGCCGGGCGACTGCTCGGCCTCCTGACCGACGCCGGGTTGCCCATGGTCCAGGCCTTCGGCAATTTCCTGAACAATTTCGAGTCGGCGGACCTCTTCCATCCGGCCAAGGACTCCGCCTACGCCCGCAAGGACGCACTGGCCGACTGCATCAAGGCGGCGGGCAAGAAGGACGTCACCCCGGTCATGGACGCGGCCTACGCTTCCTTCAAGGAGACCTATGCCGCCTACGTCCGGGACCAGGCCCTGCTCATGGGGGCCCACAACCTTGCGCCCACGGTGAACATCGCCCTCTCCCTGCTCAAGGCCATCCACGACCTCCAGCCGAAACAGGGCGTGGTGCTGGGCGCGGACCTGGCCGGGTTCGTGGACCGGCTGCTCTCGTCCGACGAGGCGGTGTCCGAGGCGTATTGCCGGTTGGGCTGCCGGTTGCACCACCTGCTGGTGGACGAATTCCAGGACACCAGCCGCGCCCAGTGGCGGGCCATCACCCCGCTGGCGGGCGAGTGCCTGGCCAAGGGCGGCTCGCTCTACTACGTGGGCGACGTCAAGCAGGCCATCTACGGCTGGCGCGGCGGGGACCAGGACCTTTTTGACGCGGTGCTGGACCAGGACGGCCTGGCCGAGCTGGCCGCCGTCCGAACGGCCGACACCCTGCCGGACAACTGGCGCAGCTTCAAGAACGTGGTCGCCTTCAACAACGACTTCTTCGGCCGCCTGGAGGACCCGGACGACGCCGGTGAGCTGGCCGACGTCCTGTTCAAGGGCGCGCCAGACGGCTTCCGCGAGGACTTCGCCCGCGAGCTGAACCGCAACTTCCGCGCCTGCGCCCAGTCCCTGCCCGACAAACATGCGGGCACCGAGGGCTACGTGCGCATGACCCGGCTGGAAGGCGGGGACAAGGAAGCGGTGGAGGCCCAGACCCTGGAGGCCCTGTCCGGGCTCATGGACGAGCTGACGGCCCGCCGTCCCTTCCGCGACATCGCGGTCCTGGTGCGCAGCAAGGTGCACGCCGAGCTGGCCTGCGACCTGCTGGTGGAGAAGAACATCCCGGTCATCACGGAGAACAGCCTCCGCCTGGACCGCCATCCCATCGTCCGCCAGTTGGCCGCCTTCCTCGCCTTTCTCGACTTCCCGCGCGACGACCTCTCCTTCCTGACCTTCATCACCGGCCGCGAGGTCTTTCTGGCCGAATCCGGCCTCGATCCCGGCGCCGTGAACAACTGGCTGGCCACTCCCCGCAAGCGCCCCCTGGGCGTCTGCTTCCGCGACGACTTCCCGGACGCCTGGCGGCGGCTCATCGAGCCCTTCTACAACCAGTCCGGCCTGATGACGCCCTACGACCTGACCCAGGAGACCCTGCGCGCCTGCCGGGTCCTGGAACGCCACCCGGACGCCGAGCTCTATGTCCGCCGCTTCCTGGAGGTCGTCCACCTGGCCGAGGAGAACGGCTACGGCTCGCTTTCCGCCTTCCTGGAATACTGGGAGAACCAGTCGGGCGAGGAAAAGGTCCCCCTGCCCGAGAACATCGACGCGGTGCGGATCATGACCATCCACAAGTCCAAGGGGCTGGAATTCCCGGTGGTGGTCGTGCCCTTCCACAATTGGCAGGTCAGGCCGGACAAGGACTACGCGGTCCGGACCATGGACGGCCGCCGGCTCCTGACCCGCATGCGCAAGGACCTCGGCCGCCCGTACTTCGCCAGCCTGGGCCGGGCCGTGCGCGAGCAGCTCAACCTGCTCTACGTGGCCTGGACCCGCGCCCGCGAGGAGCTCTACGGATTCAGCTCCGCGCCCTCGGCCGACCGGCCAGCGCTAACCGCCATGGACCGCTTTCTCGATCTCGATGGCGGCGTCTTCGAACAGGGCAGCCTCCCCGCACCCGGCCGGACCTCCACCGCCGACGCCGCGCCCGAGCCCCGCGACCTCCCCCCGGCCACCGAGCCCGCGCCGCTCATGTCCTGGCTGCCCAGGCTGCGCGTCTACCGCCACAACCTGGACGAATATTTCTACAACGAGCGGATGCGCGGCGAGGTGGCCCACCGGACCATGGAGCATTTGCGCGTCACCGGCGACGACGCGGCGGACGCGGACCGGGCCGTGCGCCTGGCCCTGTACGACTTCCCGGCCCTGGGGGCCCTCACCGAGGCGGAACGGGACCGGCTCGACGCGGACCTGCGGGCCATGGTCGCATGGTCCCTGTCCCTGCCGGACCTGCGGCGCTGGCTGGCCGAGGGCGAGCGCGAGACCGAGGTCATGGACCGGGACGGCAACTTCAAGCGGTTCGACCTGCTCCACCGGGGCGAAACCACGGTGGTGGCGGACTTCAAGACCGGCCGGCCCTCGCCCAAGAACGCGGAGCAGGTGCGGGACTATCTGCGCATCCTGGCAGAGCTGCCGGGCGGCGACGGCCCGCGCGCGGGCTGGCTCATCTACCTGGACCGGCGGGAGATAGTTCCCGTGGAGGAGGCGTAGATGAAACCCATCCTGCTCATCCCCTGGCGCAGCGACTTCCTGGACGGCCTGGGCGAATACCTGGTCGGGCGGCCGGACTTCGGCGAGCTGACCGTGCTCTTCCCGCACAACCGGCCGCGCCGCTACCTCAAGGCGTTCCTCAAGGCCCACCCCGGCCTGCCGCGCCCCTGTTTCCTGCCGCGCATGACCTCCATCGCGGACTTCATCGCCGGGCTGCGGCGCGAGCTGGCCCCGGTCCCGGCCGTCCCGGCCAATCACCTGGACCTGGTGGAGATGCTGCACGGTATCGTCACCGACCTGCGCCGCTCCGGGCGCGGCCTGCTGGCAAGGCTGCCCGAGCTGGACCGGGAAGCGTTCCTGCCCTGGGGGCTGCGCCTGGCCCGGCTCCTGGACGACCTGCTGCGCCAGGGCGTGGAGCCCACGGACCTGACCTACATGGAGGGCGAGGTCTCAGCCTACGCCTCGGCCCTGCTGGAGCAACTGGGTGCCGTGCACCACGCTTACGTCACCGGACTCTTCGAGCGCGGCTGGACCACGCCGGGCCTCGACTGGCGGTTCGTTACCGGCCACATCGCCGAGGTGGCCGCCCGGCTCGAAGGCCGCCCGCTGGTGGCCGCCGGGTTCTACGCCCTGAGCGGCGCGGAGGACCTGTTCTTCCGCCGGTTGTGGGAAGACGGCCTGCTCCTCCCGGTCATCCACTCCGACCCGGCCCTGGCCGAAGGCGGGGCCGCCCACCCGGCCTGCGCCGAGCACGCGGCATGGCTGGCCCGCTGGAAAACCCGGCCGGTCCCGGCAATAGGGTCCGGCAAGGAAGAAAAGCGCGGCGACGGGCCGGACATCCGCTTCGTGGAGGGGTTCGACCGCCACTCGCAACTGGCCGCCCTGGCCGAGGACCTGGCCGCCCTCCCGGCCCTGAACGACACGGCCGTGGTCCTGCCCGACGAGGGCGCGCTCCTGCCCGTGCTGCACCACCTGCCCGAGGGCGACCCGAACATTTCCATGGGCTACCCGCTGGCCCGCACAGCCCTGGCCCGGCTGGTAGAAACCCTGCTCGTCCTCCAGGAAAACCGGCTGGACGACGGCCGCTACCACTGGAAGGACGTCATCGCCCTGATCCGCCACCCCTACCTGCGGCTGCTGGGGCCGGATGACAAGCCGCTGAGGCGCGTCTTCCACCTCTGGGAGGAGGTCATCCGCCGGGGCGACCGCCACCTCGATCCCCTGGCCTGGGACCCGCCCTACGGCGAAAAGGACCTGGCCGAGGCCGACCCGACCGTGGCCGAACCCCTGCGCCGCGAGGTCCTGGCCCGCTGCCTGACCGGCTTCGAGGGCGTGGGCAGCTTCGACGCCCTGGGCAAGGCCCTCAACGGCCTGGCCGAAATGCTCCACACGCACGGCGAGCGGCTCTGGCACACCTACCTGGTGGACGCGGAATGCCTGTTCCGGCTGACCACCTCGGTGGTGCCGCAACTGCGCGGGGCCCAGACCAGCAAGGAGCCCTACGGCCGGTCCACGCTCTTCGCCGGGCTGCGGCGCATCCTGGCGGGCGAGCGCGTCTCCTTCGAGCCCGAGCCCCTGGCCGGGCTCCAGGTCCTGGGCGTGCTGGAAACTCGGCTGCTCCACTTCCGCCGCGTCCGCATCCTGGACGGCGTGGAGGAGCGGCTGCCCGGCACCGATCCCTACGATTCGCTCCTGCCCGACCCGCTGCGCAACCTCCTCGGCCTGCCCGACGCCCGCCAGCGGGACAACGTGGCCGCCTACAACTTCTACCGGCTTCTCATGGGCGCGGACGAGGCGGTCATCCACTACCAGAGCGGCATCCAGCCCGGCCTGCTGGACTCCAAGTCCGTGCGCAGCCGGTTCGTGGAGCAGCTCCTGTGGGAACGGGAACAAAAGGAACGGCGCATCATCGAGCCCGGCGACCCGCTCATCCGCACCGTGACCTTCAAATCGGGCGCGCTGCGCGCCGACGCCCCGGCCATCGGCGTCACGGACGCCATCCGCGACAGCCTGCGAAAAAAACTCCGCGAGCACGGACTGTCGCCCTCGTCGCTGGACCGCTACCTGGTCTGCCCCAAACAGTTCTTCTACAGCTATCTCTCCGGCGTCCGGCCCCTGGCCAAGGTGGAGGAGGAAGGCGACCGGGGCGCGTTCGGCACC
>NZ_JAQUWN010000027.1 GCF_028692895.1 Pseudodesulfovibrio sp. | reverse complement strand
GCCGAGATCAAGATCCCGGCCTGCAAGGTTGCCCAGTTCAAGCCCGGCAAGGTTCTGAAAGACGCCATCAAATAGATTGGTTTTCAGAAATAGGTCTTGAAGGCCCTCCTGGTTCCAGGAGGGCCTTTCTTTTTTTGGGAAATCGCGGTTGCCCTGGGGCCGACGCAGCCTGCGCCCGCCTGTCCGGCAAATCGGACATGGTCCCGCGCGCGGGAGACGATGCCGGATACGTCCGTTTTCCCGGACGGCGTCTTGCCAAGCGGGATCAAGTCCCTTGCAGCGGTCGCCTCCCGGCCGGCTGCGGTGTTTCCATCCGTTCAGTGCGTCGTGGACGAGGGGGGCTCCCCGCGCGCCTTTCCGGAGCGCCGCAGGGAGTCGCGTCGTCGATCATGCCGGTTCCTTCCGCTTGCATGTTGGAAGGGCGGTGCTGCGGCCGCGTGCGGGATTGTCCTGTCAGCGCCGCCGCGTCCTGGCGGCTCCAACCGATTTCCCGTCCCGCTCGCGGAGCCGTCCCGCGAGGGGGGCGTACCATTACTACAATACTATGAGCGCTTCCGGCCGGGGCGGGGAAGGAATCGTTTCCCGCGTTTATCCCCACGCGGCCCGGAACTTCTGAGGCAGCGGAGGACATGCGGTGGTGTCCCGCCCGCTCACCGCTTGAAGACGGGCGAGTCCGGAATTCCGGACTTGTCGGTTTTTCCCGTTGCGGCGGGCTGTTCCCTGCACGGCAGACCCGAGCCGGGGGCTTTCCTTGTTCCATTTCAATACAAGCGGCTTGAGTGAGTCCTTTTTTTCGGACTGCGGCAGGTGTTTTGGGCTGGTTCCTAAAATACGCGCTTTGTTACAATTCACCGTCATTGCAGGGAAAATTGGATTATAACTGAATTGGCACGAATATTGAGTTATAGGGTCAGGTTGCTTCGGCCATTCGCGCCCGCAGCAGCGGATGGAGCCACTGGAAACCGGAAAATCGAGCCTCAACCGAACAGGAGAATGATCGAATGTCCAAGATGAAAACGATGGATGGCAACAGCGCCGCCGCCTGGGTGGCCTACGCAATGAGCGAAACCGCCGCCATCTATCCCATTACCCCTTCGTCCACCATGGGCGAGATCGCCGACGAATGGGCCTCCCAGGGCCGCAAGAATATTTTCGGACAGACCGTGGAAGTCCGTCAGTTGCAGTCCGAGGCCGGCGCGGCCGGCGCGGTGCACGGCTCCCTTGTCGGCGGCGCGCTGACCACCACCTTCACCGCCTCCCAGGGCCTGCTGCTGATGATCCCGAACATGTACAAGATTTCGGGCGAGCTGCTTCCCTGCGTCTTCCATGTCTCGGCCCGCGCCATCGCAGCCCACGCCCTGTCCATCTTCGGCGACCACCAGGACGTCATGGCCTGTCGCCAGACCGGCTTCGCCATGCTCGCCTCGGCCTCTGTCCAGGAGGTCATGGACCTCGCCCTGGTGGCCCACCTGGCCACTGTCGAGGCGTCCGTGCCCTTCGTCTCCTTCTTCGACGGCTTCCGCACCTCCCACGAGATCCAGAAGATCGAGACCATCGACTACGCCGACATGAAGCCGCTGCTGAACATGGACAAGGTGGCCGCCTTCCGCGCCCGCTCCATGAACCCCGAGCACCCGAACGTGCGCGGCACCGCCCAGAACCCGGACATCTACTTCCAGGGCCGTGAGGCGACCAACGCCGAGTACGACGCCATCCCCGCCATCGTCGAGGAGTGCATGGGCAAGGTCTCGGCCCTGACCGGCCGGGCCTACAAGCCCTTCGACTACGTGGGCGCGCCCGACGCCGAGCGCGTCATCATCTCCATGGGCTCCTCCTGCGAGACCATCGAGGAAGTGGTCAACCACCTGGTCGCGAATGGCGAGAAGGTCGGCCTGCTCAAGGTTCGCCTGTACCGTCCGTTCTCCGCCAAACACTTCCTGGCCGTCCTGCCCGCCACCGCCAAGACCGTGGCCGTGCTCGACCGCACCAAGGAGCCGGGCGCCCTGGGCGATCCGCTGTTCCAGGACGTCTGCACGGTCTTCCTGGAGAAGGGCGAAGGCCCGAAGGTCGTCGCCGGCCGCTACGGCCTCGGTTCCAAGGAATTCACCCCCGCCATGGTCAAGGCCGTCTTTGACAACCTCGCGGACGGCACCCCCAAAACCCGCTTCACGGTGGGCATCAACGACGACCTGACCAATGCCTCCCTAGTCGTTACCGAGACCCTGGACACCACGCCGAAAGGCACGGTGCAGTGCAAGTTCTGGGGTCTCGGTTCCGACGGGACGGTGGGCGCGAACAAGCAGGCCATCAAGATCATCGGCGACAACACCGACATGTACGCCCAGGGCTACTTCGCTTACGACTCCAAGAAGTCGGGCGGCATCACCATCTCCCACCTGCGCTTCGGCCACAAGCCCATCCAGTCCACCTACCTGGTGACGGCCGCCGACTACGTGGCCTGCCACAACCCGAGCTACGTCCACCTCTACGACGTGCTGGACGGCATCAAGGACGGCGGCACCTTCGTGCTCAACTGCGCCTGGACCCAGGACCAGATGGACGAGCAGCTCCCGGCCGCCATGCGCCGCACCATCGCCAAGAAGAACCTCAAGTTCTACACCATCGACGCTGTGAAGATCGCCGGCGATGTCGGCCTGGGCGGCCGCATCAACATGGTCATGCAGACCGCCTTCTTCAAGCTGGCCGACGTCATCCCGTTCGAACAGGCCGTGGCCCTGCTCAAGGGCGGCATCGAAGCCGCCTATGGCAAGAAGGGCCCGAAGATCGTCGAGATGAACTGCGCCGCCGTGGACAAGTCCGCCGACGCCCTGGTGTCCATCGACGTGCCCGCGGCCTGGGCGAGCCTGGCCGACGATCCGGCCAAGGCCACCGACGAGCCGGACTACGTGAAGAACGTCATGCGCCCGGTCCTGGCCCAGAAGGGCGACGACCTGCCGGTCTCCGCCTTCTCCAAGGACGGCACCATGCCCTTGGGCACGGCCCGCTTCGAGAAGCGCGGCGTGGCCATCAAGGTGCCCGAGTGGATCGCCGACAACTGCATCCAGTGCAACCAGTGCGCTTTCGTCTGTCCCCACGCCGCCCTGCGTCCTGTCCTGCTGGACGAGGCCGAGGCCAAGGCCGCTCCGGCCGGTTTCGCCACCCAGGAGGCCAAGGGCAAGGAGGTCAAGGGGATGCGCTACCGCATGCAGGTCAACACCCTCGACTGCCTGGGCTGCGGCAACTGCGCCGACATCTGTCCGGCCAAGGAAAAGGCCCTGGTCATGGTGCCCCTGGCCACCCAGACCGAGACCGAGGTGCCCAACTTCGACTTCGCCGAGACCGTGTCCTACAAGGACGCCTTCAAGCGCGACTCGGTCAAGGGCTCCCAGTTCCGCCAGCCGCTCATGGAATTCTCCGGCGCCTGCGCCGGTTGCGGCGAGACCCCGTACGTCAAGGTGCTGACCCAGCTCTTCGGCGAACGGATGATCATCGCCAACGCCACGGGCTGTTCCTCCATCTGGGGAGCGTCCGCGCCGTCCACCCCTTACTGCACCAACCGTGACGGCTTCGGCCCGGCCTGGGGCAACTCCCTGTTCGAGGACGCGGCCGAGTTCGGCTTCGGCATCGAGATGGGCGTGAACCGCCGCCGCGAGATCCTGGCCGCCAAGTGCGAAGCCGCCGCGGCGACCGCCACCGGCGACGTCAAGGCCGCCCTGGAAGGCTGGCTGGCCGCCCGCGGCGAGGCCGCCGCCTCCGTCGAGACCGGCGACGCCCTCAAGGCCGTCCTGGCCAGCGCCACCGACCCCGAGCTCAAGGCCATCGCGGCCGACGCCGACCTGTTCACCAAGAAGTCCGTCTGGGTCTTCGGCGGTGACGGCTGGGCCTACGACATCGGCTACGGCGGCGTGGACCACGTCCTCGCCTCCGGCAAGGACGTGAACATCCTGGTCATGGACACCGAGGTGTACTCCAACACCGGCGGCCAGTCCTCCAAGGCCACGCCGCTCGGCTCCATCGCCAAGTTCGCCGCCGGCGGCAAGGCCACCGGCAAGAAGGACCTGGCCCGCATGGCCATGACCTACGGCTACGTCTACGTGGCCCAGGTCGCCATGGGCGCGGACAAGCAGCAGTTGCTCAAGGCGTTCGAGGAGGCCGAGGCCTACCACGGACCGTCCCTTATCATCTGCTACGCCCCGTGCATCAACCAGGGCATCAAGAAGGGCATGGGCAAGACCCAGCTCGAACAGAAGCTGGCCGTGGGCTCCGGCTACTGGCCGCTGTTCCGCTACAACCCGCAGCTCGCCGCCGAAGGGAAGAATCCCTTCACCCTGGAGTCCAAGGCTCCCGACGGCACCCTGCAGGAGTTCCTGTCGGGCGAAAACCGCTACGCCATGCTGGAGCGCTTCCACCCGGAGGTCTCCAAGGTGTTCCGCGCCCGGATCGAGAAGGATTACGCCGACCGCTACACTCTCCTGAGCCACCTCGCCGCCGCCGATTTCGGCAAGCCCGAGGCCCCGGCGATGGACGTGTGTGAGACCGGCGTTTCCGCCGAAAGCACCGGCTCCGGCGAGCCGTGTGACGACGGCAGATAATCGTCTGATGTTCGTGCGGGGCGGAGCCCTTGCGGAGGCCTTGTCTGGCTCCGCCCCGCACATAAATGTGTCAAACTGTGGATTCCGTGTTTTCCGAATGGAGGTGTTGTAATGTCTATTGAGGTTCTCGCTCTCGTGGCGTTGCTGCCGATTCTGGTGGCGCTCGTTCTCATGGTGGGCATGCGTTGGCCCGCCACCAAAGCCATGCCGCTCGCGTGGCTTACCGCCGCGGCCGGCGCCGTGGCCGTCTGGGGCCTTCCCGTCAAGTACGTGGCCGCCCTCACCCTGCAGGGCTTCGTTACCGCCATCGGCATTCTGATCATCGTTTTCGGCGCAATCCTGATCCTGCGCACCCTGCAGCATTCCGGCGGCATGGAGACCATCCAGCACGGGATGCAGAACATCACGCCCGACCGGCGCATCCAGGCCATCATCATCGGGTACATGTTCGCCGCCTTCATCGAAGGCGCGGCCGGCTTCGGCACCCCCGCCGCCCTGGCCGCCCCGCTGCTGCTCTCCCTGGGCTTCCCGCCCCTCGCCGCAGCCATCATCTGCCTGGTCTTCAACTCCTTCCCGGTCACCTTCGGCGCGGTGGGCACCCCGGTCGTCCTGGGCCTGAAGTTCCTGGCTCCGGGCGTTGACCAGGCCATCGCCTCCGGCGCGGCCGGCGTCAACTTCACCAGCATGGGCGGCTTCATCGGCCTGGTCGGCCAGTGGGCCACCCTCATGCACCTGGGCATGATCTTCATCCTGCCCGTCTTCATGCTCGGCTTCATCACCCGTTTCTTCGGCCCCGAGCGTAGCTGGAAGCCCGGCCTGGCCGCCTGGAAGTTCTGTGTCTTCGCCGCCGTTTCCTTCACCATTCCCTACATGATCTTCGCCTGGTTCGTCGGTCCCGAGTTCCCGGCCCTGATCGGTGGCCTGGTCGGCCTGGGCGTCATCATCGCCGGCGCCAAGGCCGGTTTCTGTATGCCCGCGAAGAGCTGGGACTTCGGCCCCTCCGACAAGTGGGACCCGGAATGGACCGGCTCCGTTTCCGCCGACGCCTCCGAGTTCAAGGCCCACATGAGCCAGTTCAAGGCCTGGCTGCCGTACATCCTGATCGGCCTGATCCTGGTCGTGACCCGCATCCCCGAACTGGGCCTCAAGGGCATCCTCGCCGCCCAGGCCATCAAGTTCAACAACATCCTGGGCTTCAAGAGCGTCAACGCGTCCATCGCCTACCTCTACCTGCCCGGCACCATCCCGTTCGTCCTGGTGGCCCTGCTGACCGTCCTTATCCACGGCATGCCCGGTCCCAAGGTCTCGCTCGCCTGGAAGCAGGCCTTCAAGACCATGAAGAACCCCACCATCGCCCTGTTTGCGGCGGTGGCCCTGGTCTCCATCTTCCGCGGCTCCGGCATCGCCGACGCGGCCCTGAACCCGAACTCCTACCCGTCCATGCCGCTGGCCATGGCCAAGGCCGTCGCCGCCATCGCGGGTAACGCCTGGCCCATGGTGGCCTCCTACGTGGGCGGTCTCGGCGCGTTCATCACCGGTTCCAACACGGTCTCCGACCTTCTGTTCGCCGAGTTCCAGTGGGGCGTCGCCGCCAACCTGGATCTGCCGCGCCAGATCATCGTGGCCGCTCAGGCCACCGGCGGCGCCATGGGCAACATGATCTGCATCCACAACATCGTCGCCGCCTGCGCGGTGGTCGGCCTCTCCGGCATGGAAGGCGCGATCCTGAAGCGCACCGTGTGGCCCTTCCTGCTCTACGGCCTGGTCGTGGGCGTCGTGGCCTCGCTGATGAGCTTCGTGTTCATGCCCGGCCTGTTCTAGTCGATCCTTCGGGAGGGGCGGGCGACCGCCTCTCCCGATCCGGTCGGATTGTGTTGAGTCAATGGGCACTTTAGCCGAATAATGTCAGGAAGCCGGGCGTGGTGCCCGGCAAAACAAATTTCATGTCAAGGAGCTAGCAATGAGCAAAGACGCCATCACCAAGGAATTCGAAGCGATCGTCGGCGCCGAAAACGTCATGACCAGCGAAACGGACCGCCATTCCTATTCCTACGATGCGGCGGTTCTGGATTCCGTCATGCCCGCCCTGGTCGTCCGTCCGTCCACCAGCGAGGAGCTGGGCAAGTGCGTGAAGCTGTGCAACGACAACGGCACTCATCTCACCGTGCGCGGCGCGGGCACCAACCTGTCGGGCGGCACCATCCCGCATCCCGGCGGAGTGGTCGTCCTGACCAACGGGTTGAACCGCATCCTCGAAATCAACGAGGAGGACATGTACGCCGTGGTCGAGCCCGGCGTCGTCACGGCCAAGTTCGCTGCCGAAGTGGCCGCTCGCGGTCTGTTTTATCCCCCGGACCCGGGCAGCCAGGCCGTCTCCACCCTGGGCGGCAACGTGGCCGAGAACGCCGGTGGCCTGCGCGGCCTCAAGTACGGCGTGACCAAGGACTACGTCATGGGCATCGAGTTCTGGGACGTGAACGGCGAGTTGGTCAAGTCCGGCTCGCGCACCGTCAAGTGCGTCACCGGCTATAACCTGTCCGGCCTCATGGTCGCCTCCGAGGGCACGCTCGGCGTGTTCGACAAGATCATCCTCAAGCTCGTGCCTCCGGCGCAGGCCGCCAAGTCCATGATGGCCATCTTCCCGTCCATGAAGGCCGCCTCCGAGACCGTGGCCGCGATCATCGCCAACAAGATCGTGCCCGCCACCCTGGAGATGATGGACAACTTCACCATCCGCACCGTGGAGAACTTCCGCGGGGCCGGGTTGCCCGTCGACGCGGCCGCCATGCTGCTCATCGAGGTGGACGGCCACCCCGCCCAGGTCGAGGACGAGGCCGCCGTGGTGGAGCGCATCTGCAAGGAGAACGGCGCCACCGCCATCAACGTCGCCAAGGACGCCGCCCAGCGCAACGCCGTGTGGCAGGCCCGCCGCGACGCACTGCCCGCCTTGGCCAACCTCAAGCCCACCTGCGTGCTTGAGGACGCCACGGTGCCCCGCTCCAAGATTCCGGCCATGATCGAGGTCCTGGACGAGATCGCCAAGAAGTTCGACCTGACCATCGGCACCTTCGGCCACGCGGGCGACGGCAACCTGCATCCCACCATCCTGACCGACCGGCGGAACAAGGAGGAATGGGCGCGCGTGGAAAAGGCCATCGACATGATCTTCGACAAGGCCCTGTCCATGGGCGGCACGCTCTCCGGCGAGCACGGCATCGGCCTGGCCAAGTCCAAGTACATGGAGATGGAAACCTCCAAGGGCACCCTGGCCTACGCCCGTCGCATGAAGTCCGTGCTCGATCCCAAGGGCATCCTCAACCCCGGCAAGATCATAGGGTAGGTGGTTCCCATGGCAGACATTCATCAGCTTGCGCAAATGTTCAAGGAGCTGGACGACCAGCTGGTCGGCTGCATGCGCTGCGGCATGTGCCAGGCGGTTTGTCCGGTGTTCGCCCAGTCCGGGCGCGAGGCCGACGTCACGCGCGGCAAGATCGCGTTGCTGGAGGGGCTGGCCAACGAGATGCTGACCGACCCCGAGGGCGTCAACGACAAACTCAACCGGTGCCTGCTTTGCGGCACCTGCCAGGCCAACTGCCCGAGCGGCGTCAAGGTCATGGACATCTTCCTCAAGGCGAGGGCGATCATGACCGGCTACTTCGGCCTGTCCCCGGTCAAGAAGGCCATCTTCCGGGGCATGTTGAAGAACCCCCGGCTGTTCAACATGCTCATCGACATGGGCTCCAAGTTCCAGGGCGTGTTCACCAAGAAGCAGGACGACCTGCTCGGTTCCTCCTGCGCCCGGTTCAACGCCCCTGTCATCGGCGACCGCCACTTCACCGCCCTGGCCGACAAGCCCCTGCACAAGATCGTGCCGGAGCTGAACACTCCGGCGGGCAAGAGCGGCATCAAGGTCGCCTTCTACGTCGGCTGCGTCATCGACAAGATCTTCCCCCACGTGGGGCAGGCGATTCTCGAAGTGCTGGAGCGCCACGGCGTGGGCGTCTACATGCCCAAGGGCCAGGCCTGCTGCGGCATTCCGGTCCTGTCCAGCGGCGACACCGACACCTTCAACACCCTGGTGGGCATGAACGTCGACGTGCTCCGCTCCGGCGAGTACGACTACCTTGTGACCGGGTGCGCCTCCTGCACCTCGACCATCAAGGAACTGTGGCCCACCATGTACAAGGGCGCCTCCGCGCGGCAGTTCGACATCGCGAACATCGCGCGGAAAACCATGGACATCAGCCAATTCCTGGTTGATGTTCTCAAAGTGGCTCCTCGTGAAGGAGGCGGCAGGACTGTGACCTATCACGATCCCTGCCACTTGAAGAACGGACTCGGCATCACCGCCCAGCCCCGGAATCTGATCCGTGCGGCCGGGTGCGAGTTCAAGGAAATGAATGAAGCCGGCACCTGCTGCGGATGCGGCGGCAGCTTCAACCTCGCCCACTACGAGCTGTCGAAGAAGATCGGCGGCCGCAAGGCGGACAACGTCGTGGCGTCGGGAGCCGACATCGTGGCCACGAGCTGTCCCGCCTGCATGATGCAGCTCACCGACATGCTTTCCAGAAAGAAGGCCGGAATCGGCGTCAAGCATGTCATCGAACTGTACGCGGACGGGTGCCGATAAAACGGTCAACCTAAGGAAAGAAGAAAAATGTCCAAGAATCTGTATGTGAGTGCAACCGAGGAGCGTAGCGGCAAGTCCGCCGTCATCCTCGGCGTGATGCAGATGTTGTTGAAGGAAGTGGATAACGTCGCCATCTTCCGTCCCATCATCAACGACCCCGGCGAGGGGCGGGAAGACCACGACATCTCGCTGCTGATCGAGCACTTCAAGCTCTCCATCCCCTATCGCGACACTTATGCCTACACCCTCAAGCAGGCGCGCGAGCTGACCAACTCCGGCCAGCACGCACTGATGCTTGAGAACATCCTCAACAAGTATAAGGTGTTGGAAGGCGAGTACGACTTCGTGCTTTGCGAGGGCACGGATTTCAAGGGCAAGGACCCGGCCTTCGAGTTCGACCTGAACGCGGAGATCGCGGCCAATA
This sequence comes from Pseudodesulfovibrio sp., assembly GCF_028692895.1. Taxonomy (GTDB): domain Bacteria; phylum Desulfobacterota; class Desulfovibrionia; order Desulfovibrionales; family Desulfovibrionaceae; genus Pseudodesulfovibrio. The sequence goes on along the minus strand of NZ_JAQUWN010000027.1, from coordinate 35,092 downwards.
TCGGCGCACCGGTGCTGATCATCTCCTCGGGCCGTGAAAAGACGCCCGAGGAGGTGGTCTCACTCTCCCAGACCACGGTGGACACCCTTGAGGAAAAGGGCGTGGACCTGGTGGGCTGCATCATCAACCGCGCCCCGGCGGGCATGACCCGGGACATGGCCAAGGACATCCAATGCAAGGTCCATTGCAAGGAGCCCATGCCGGTCTACGTCATTCCCGAGAACGAAGCGCTGGGCAAGCCCTCCATGGGCGACGTCAAGCGCTGGCTGGACGCCGACGTCCTCTACGGGCACAGCGGCATGTCCGGGCTGGTGGACAACTACCTCGTCGCGGCCATGCAGATCGGCAACTTCCTCCAGTACATCAAGAAGGGGAGCCTGGTCATCACCCCCGGCGACCGGTCGGATATCATCCTGGCCTGCCTGACTTCCCGGCTCTCCAGCGCCTACCCGGACATTGCGGGCATCGTCCTTACCGGAGGACTGCCCGTGTCCGAGTCGGTGCACCGGCTCATCGAGGGCTGGACCGGCGTGCCCGTGCCCGTGCTCTCGGTCAAGGGCCACACCTATTACAACGTCCAGGAGCTCAACCGGCTTTACGGACGCATCGAGAAGGACGACTACCAGCGCATCGCCACCGCGCTGGGCGACTTCGCCAGCCACGTCGACGCCACCGAGCTGCGCGAGCGCGTGGTCGAGGAGCGGGACACCCGGATCACCCCGAAGATGTTCGAGTACTTCCTGGTGGACAAGGCGTCCCGCGACAAGCAGCGCATCGTCCTGCCCGAGGGCTCCGGCGAGCGCATCCTGCGCGCGGCCGACATCCTGCTGCGGCGCGGCGTGGCCGAAATCATCCTGCTCGGCCGCGAACAGGTCATTCGCGACAACGCCTCCAAGTTCGGCCTGGACATCTCCCAGGCGCAGATCATCGACCCGGCCGAGTCGCCGCTGCTCGACAGCTTCGCCGAGGAATACCTGGAGCTGCGAAAGAAGAAGGGCGTCATCGCCGAAATGGCCTGGGACCGCATGTCCGATCCGACCTACTTCGGCACCATGATGGTGTACAAGGGCCTTGCCGACGGCATGGTCTCCGGCTCGGTGACCACCACGGCCCAGACCATCCGGCCCGCCTTCGAGTTCATCAAGACCAAGCCGGGATGCTCCATCGTCTCGTCCGTGTTCCTGATGTGCCTCAAGGACCGGGTCCTGGTCTACGGCGACTGCGCGGTCAACCCGAATCCGGACGCCCGCCAGTTGGCCGAGATCGCCATCGGTTCGGCCGAGACCGCCAAGGTCTTCGGCATCGAGCCGCGCGTGGCCCTGCTCAGCTACTCCACCGGCTCCTCCGGCAAGGGCGAGGACGTCGAGAAGGTCACCGAGGCCGCGGCCATCGCCAAGCAGTTGTGCCGGGAGCGCGGCCTGGACTTCCCCATCGAGGGGCCGCTCCAGTACGACGCGGCCGTGGACCCGGACGTGGCGGCCGTCAAGATGCCCGATTCCGACGTGGCGGGACACGCCACGGTCTTCATCTTCCCGGACCTGAACACCGGCAACAACACCTACAAGGCGGTGCAGCGCGCCGCCAACGCCGTGGCCATCGGCCCGGTGCTGCAGGGACTGAACAAGCCCGTCAACGACCTGTCGCGCGGCTGCCTCGTCCCGGATATCGTCAACACCGTGGCCATCACGGCCATCCAGGCCCAGGCTGAAAAGGGCAAGTAGTTTAAGCAACCGAGAAAGGGCGTCAGCATAATGAAGATTCTGGTTATCAACTCCGGCAGTTCCTCCATCAAGTATCAACTGCTGGACATGGAAGACGAGTCCGTCCTGGTCTCCGGACTGGTGGAGCGCATCGGCGAGGAGCAGGGCAGCCTGATCAACAAGGCGCACCCCGGCACCGAAAGGCAGATGGTCGTCAACCTGGAGCAGCCCATCCCCGACCACGGGGTGGGCCTCCAGATGGTCATCGACCTCATTACCCAGGGCGAAAGCGCGGTCTGCTCCAAGGACGAGATCAGCGCCGTGGGCCACCGCGTGGTGGCGGGCGGCCCGTTCAACGCCTCGCTCATCATCACCGACGACCTGTGGCCCGCCCTGACCGAAACCGAGCGGCTGGCGCCCCTGCACAACCCGGCCAACCTGGGCGGGGCCAAGGACGCCACCAGACTGTTCCCCGGCGTGCCCCAGATCCTGGTGTTCGACACCGCGTTCCACCAGACCATGCCGTCGCACGCTTACATGTACGCCATTCCCTACGAGTACTACGAGAAGGACCGCATCCGCCGCTACGGCGCGCACGGCACCTCCCACAAGTACGTGGCCGGCGAGTGCGCCCGTCTCCTGGGCAAGCCCCTGGAGGAGACCAACCTCATCACCATCCACATGGGCAACGGCGCCTCCATGGCCGCCGTCAAGAACGGCCTGTGCGTGGACACCTCCATGGGCCTGACCCCGCTGGAGGGGCTGGTCATGGGCACCCGCTCCGGCGACGTGGACCCGGCTGTGCACAACTACCTGGCCGTGAACCGCGGCCTGGACGTGGCCGCCATCGACAACATCCTGCACAAGGAGTCCGGCCTCAAGGGGCTGTGCGGCATGAACGACATGCGCGACATCCACGCGGCCATCGGGAAGGGCGACGAGCGCGCCAAACTGGCCCTGGCCGTCCAGACCTACCGGAGCCGCAAATACATCGGCGCCTACATGGCCGTTCTCGGCCGTGTGGACGGCGTGGTCTTCACTGCGGGCATCGGCGAGAACGACGACGTCGTGCGCGCCAAGACCATCGAGGGGCTGGAGCCCTTCGGCATGAAGATCAACCAAGAGGCCAACGCGGTCCGCTCCAAGGACCCGCGCAAGATAAGCACGGACGACAGCCCCGTCTCCATATGGGTCATCCCGACCAACGAGGAGCTGGCCATTGCCCGTGAGACCCTGGCGCTTGTCGCTGGTTAGGGTATAACTACAAGCCCGTTGCGGAGCCCCCTCCGGAGGGAGGGGGCTTGGGGCATACGGAGGAGGTCAATATCAATGTCTTCGCAGGAATCCATTTCCCAGCGATTCAAGGAAAAGGCGGAGCTCGTTTCCGCCACCGTGGTCGCCATAGCGAACGAGGACGAGGCCATCGCCTACGTCGTCGACCTGTGTGACCGGAAAGAGGCCTGCCAGCTTTTGGTCAGCGGCTGCGACCTGGCGGTCTCCGACAAGGCGGGCGACCTTTGCGACGAGAAGCAGCGGAAGGTCATCGCCGCGCCCGGCCTGAAGCCCGAGCTCTACAAAAAGCTCGCCACCAAGGCCAAGAAGGCCGGTTTCGAGTGCATCAACAGCGGCCTGCGCGACAAGCTGGCCGGTCTGGACATCGGGTTCACCGTTGCCGAGTACGGCATTGCCGACACCGGCACGCTGATGATCGACTGCCCGAGCGAGGACCTGCGACTGGCGACCATGGTCAGCGAATTTCACGTCTGCATGCTGTCCGCGTCCAAGATACGAGCCAACACCTACGCCGTGGAAAAGATGATGCTCACCCGCATGAAGAACACGCCGGACTACCTGGCCTTCGTCACCGGCGCGAGCCGTACTGCGGATATCGAGCGCGTGCTCGCCCTGGGCGTGCACGGCCCCCTTGAACTGCACATCCTGCTCCTGGAGGACTAGCCATGCAGAAAGCTCACGATCTCAAGGAATACCGCGAGGAACTGCGCGAGTCCCTGGACAACGACTTCCTGCGCACCACCCTGGACAATTTCGCCGTCGCCTACCGCGCCGGCCGGGCCAACGCCTTCAAGGGAATAGACGTCAAGGGGCTGATCGGCGAGATCGCCGCCTCCAAGGACGCCGCGGCCGCCGATTTCGATCGCCTCTACGCCGAGTTCAAGGCCAACGCCGAGGCGGCGGGCGTGCACGTCCATTTCGCCCACGATGCCGACGAGGCCAACAAGATCATCACCAAGATCGCCCGCGACGCCGAGTGCAAGAAGATCGTCAAATCCAAGTCCATGACCGCCGAGGAGATTCTCCTCAACCACGACCTGGAGGCCGCGGGCATCGAAGTGACCGAGACCGACCTGGGCGAGTGGATCATCCAGCTCCGCCACGAGGGCCCGTCCCACATGGTCATGCCCGCCATCCACCTCTCCCGCTTCCAGGTGGGCGACCTTTTCACCGAGGTCACCGGCAAGAAGCAGGACACCGAGATCGAAAAGCTGGTCAAGGTCGCCCGCCGCGAGCTGCGCAGCAAGTACATCGAAGCGGACATGGGCATCTCCGGCGCCAACTTCGCCATCGCCGAGACCGGCGGCATCGGCATCGTGACCAACGAGGGCAACGCCCGCCTGGTCACCACGCTGCCCCGGGTCCACGTCGCGCTCATGGGCATCGACAAGCTGCTGCCCACCCTGCACGACGCACTGCGCATCCTCAAGGTCCTGCCGCGCAACGCCACCGGCCAGCAGATCACGTCCTACGTGACCTGGATCACCGGGGCCAACGAGTGCCTGGCGGCCGAGGACGGCAAGAAGGAAATCCACTACGTGTTTCTGGACAACGGGCGCAGCGAGCTGGTCAAGGACCCGCTCTTCTCCCAGGTCAACCGTTGCGTGCGTTGCGGCGCCTGCGCCAACGTCTGCCCGGTCTACCGGCTGGTGGGCGGGCACAAGATGGGCCACATCTACATCGGCGCCATCGGCCTGATCCTGACCTACTTCTTCCACGGCAAGGAAAAGGCCAAGAACCTGGTCCAGAACTGCATCAACTGCGAGGCGTGCAAGGACGTCTGCGCGGGCGGCATCGACCTGCCCCGCCTGATAAAGACCATCCATGCCCGGATCATGGAGGAGGACGGGCATCCGCTGCCCTCGGTGCTGCTCGGCCAGGTGCTGCGCAACCGCAAGCTCTTCCACGGCCTGCTGCGCGCCGCCAAGTGGGGGCAGCGCCCCGTGGCGGAGAAAGACGGCTTCATCCGCCACCTGCCCATGATCTTCTCCAAGGAGCACTCCTTCCGGGCCCTGCCGACCATCGCGGAAAAGCCGTTCCGCGACTGGTGGCAGCAGAATGCGCCGCGCGTGGAGAACCCGAAGTACCGCGTGGCCCTGTTCTCGGGCTGCGTGCAGGACTTCGTCTATCCCGAGCAGATGCAGTCCGCCGTCCGCCTCTTCGAGGCCGAGGGCGTGTCCATGGACTATCCCATGGGCCAGACCTGCTGCGGCCTGCCCGTGCAGATGATGGGCGAGATGAAGGCCTCCCACGACGTGGCGGCCCAGAACCTGGCGGCCTTCGATCCCTCGAAGTACGACTACATCATCACGCTCTGCGCCTCCTGCGCCGCGCACCTCAAGCACAACTACCCCAAGCTGGTCATGGGCAAGCCGAGCCTCAAGCTGCGCGCAGACGACTTCTCGGCCAAGATCATGGACTATTCCTCCTTCGTCAACGACGTGCTCAAGGTGAAGGCGGACGAGTTCAAGGGCAGCGGCGGCAAGGCCACCTACCACGCGCCGTGCCACCTTTGCCGGGGGCTGGACGTGCATGAGGCCCCGCGCGAGCTGCTGGCCAAGGCGGGCAAGGAGTACGTGCCCTGCGCCGAGGAAGAGGTCTGCTGCGGTTTCGGCGGCACCTTCTCCATGAAGTTCCCGGAACTCTCGGCCGAGCTGCTGCGCAAGAAGCTGGACAACGTGGAGGCCACCGGCGCTTCCGAGCTGTATACCGACTGTCCGGGCTGCATCATGCAGTTGCGCGGCGGCCTCAAGCGGCGCGGCTCCAGCATCAAGGTACGCCACGTGGCCGAGCTCCTGGACGACAGCAAGAAGAAATAACCCGTCGGCGGCCGCTATGCGGCCGCCGCGCCATATTTGGCATGAGGCTTATTGACGGTTGGACCGCAATTCCTCGAAGCAAAACCGCTTCCTCCGGACCGAGCCTTCATGTCGGACTCCCCGCCCGCTGCGGGGCGGGGAGTCCATTTTTTCTCCATAGGCCGGACGTGTATCCAGATAACGAGAGTTCATTGAACCGATCCGGGAGGGAAAGCTGATGTCGGTAAAGACAGATTCCCCGATTCGTACTGTTTTCATTACTTATCTTGGCGTGCTCGCCCTGGGCGCGGCGCTCTCGTTCGGGGCGGTTGCCTGGCTGGGCGACAGCCTGGGCTCGGGCGGGGCCCTCGGCATCCTGCTTGCCGTCTTCTGCCTGTACGGCGTCGCGCTGGCGTTGCTGCTTGGGCGCAGCGTCGGCCTCCCCCTGACCCTGGCCTCGGAATATGTACGGCGCATTCTCGACGCCCGCTATGCCGAGACGGACGGGGACGGGCTGGCCCGCGCGCTGCCCGTCCTGGGCGCGGGCATCCGCGAGCTGTCGGAGCGGTTCAAGGAGCGCCTGGGCTTTTCCGAGAGCTTTCTCAAGGGGCTGCCCATTCCCATCTGCATTGTGGATACGGACTCGAACGTGGCCTTCCTGAACCGCGAGTGCCTGGATATGCTCGGTTCCCCCAGGGAGCCGGAGTTTTTCTACGGCAAGCAGATTTCCCGGATATTCTACAAGGACGACAGGCGCTCCAAGATCGCCGACTGCATGGAGCACAACAGCCGGGGCATGAACGTGGAGGCCAAGTTCATCCACGAGGACGGCAGCGACATTCACGTGCTCATCAACCTTTTCCCCCTGACCGACGTGGAGGGCGAGGTTACCGGAGGCTGCTGCCTGTACCTGAACACCACGGAGCTGAAGCGCCACGAGCGGGCGATCACCCAGCAGAACGAGCGCATCGGGAAGGCCGCCGCCGAGGCCACCGAGGTGTCCGAGGAGCTGGCCGACGCCGCGACCCAACTGCGCACGCTGGTGAGCAGGGCGCACGAGGGGGCCGCACTCCAGACGGCCCGCACCGGCGAGACCGCCACGGCCATGGAGGAAATGAACGCCACGGTCCTCGAAGTGGCCCGCCATGCCCAGGAGGCGGCCGAGGACGCCGAAAAGGCCCGCGCCAGCGCCGAGGACGGCTCGCACATCGTGGCCGACGCGGTCACGGCGATCAACGAAGTGGCGGGCCGTGCGGAGGAGTTGCGCCAGTCCATGGAGGAGCTCGACGAGCGGGCCGACGGGATCGGCAAGGTGCTCGGGGTCATCGAGGACATCGCCGACCAGACCAACCTGCTGGCCCTCAACGCCGCCATCGAGGCGGCCCGGGCGGGCGAGGCGGGCCGGGGATTCGCCGTGGTCGCGGACGAGGTCCGCAAGCTGGCCGAGAAGACCATGCAGGCCACCAACGAGGTGCACGCCGCCATCACCGGCATCCAGGAGGGCGCGCGGGCCAATGTGGAGGCCACCGGGGCCGCCGTGCGCGCCGTGGGACGGAGCACCGAGATGGCGGGCAAGTCCGGCGACGCCCTGGCCGACATCGTCGTGGTGGCCCAGGCCACGTCCGACCGGGTCCGCTCCATCGCCACGGCGGCGGAGCAGCAGTCCGCCACCAGCGACGAAATCAACCGGGCCACCATAGACATGAACCAGCTTTGCGGCGAGACCGGCCTGCTGATGCAGGACGCCTCACAGGCCATCGAGCGGCTGGCCCAGCTTTCGGGTGATCTCGGCCGCATCATCCGCGAAATGCAATGAGAGCCTTTATAAATTGATCGGAAATGCTGACAAGTGGTCGGTTAATGCTTACAGTTCCTATTAAGGAAAACTGCGCATTGGCCCTGGTGGCTCGCAACATTCTGGAATTGCACAGGTAAGAGAGAGACAAATGGTCAGACACATCGTCATGTGGACGTTGAAAGAGGAAGTGGACGGCGTCACCGCCAAGGAAAACGCCGTAAAAATGAAGGGTATGCTCGAAGCGCTGAAAGGGCGTATCGAGGGGCTGCGTGACATCGCCGTGAGCATGGAGATCCTGGGGGGAGAGCCGTGCTGCGATATCCTGCTGTGTTCGGATCACGACGACGCGGCCGCCCTGGATCATTACCAGAGCCACCCCGAGCACCAGGCGTGCGTCGCCTTCATCAAGGGTGTGGTGAACAGCCGCAAGGCCGTCGATTTCGTGATGTAGTCAAGGACCGGTTGGGGCCCGGTCCGGGGGTGTGGATACGAGCAACTATTCCCGATGGCTGACAGGGAAGGCTTGAAAAGGGTCAACCAAAGGAGAACGCCATGTCCATGCGTTATGATCAGGAACGAAAGCGGATCATCTGCCGCTGGGAAGAACCGACCAAGGTGGTCATGAACAAGAAGGAGGGGCTCATCAACCGCTCCCGCATGATCACGGTCAAGGTCAACGACAACGGCAAGCTGAACAGCAAGGATATCCGCCGCCATCGCAAGCATCCGATGTTTCGCTACATCGATCGCTTCAACAAGATGCTCAATTCCATCGACTGCTTCCCGCAGTGCGAGGAGGGGCACCAGTGCGCCATCTGCGGGGCGACCGGCGACGTCAGTCCGCATTTCGACGTTAATCGTCAGTCCATCATCTGGCTGTGCCGCGAACATCTGACCGAATCGCCCAAGGTGAACGCCTGACGCGGCTCCACCGGCGCCCGGATTTTTTTCGGGCATCCCCGGTGGAGTTGTGATATGATTCATTGCAGGCGGTAGCTGTTGTCCGAAGCGTCCGCCGAATCGGCGTCGCAGTTGGTCGGCATTGGCGCAGGCCGGTAGCCTCGTTTTCGATCCTTCCGTCCCCCCTGTGCGCCACGGGTCGGGCAGTGCACGCATGACCGTCGCCATGGAGGAAGTATGCGGAGCTGGATGAGTCGTCGCCTGTTCCTCCTTCTCCTTTCCCTCGCCATCGGATTCGCGACGTCCGGCTGGTGCGCCGAGCGGACCGTGGTCCTCACTTCCCTGGAGTGGCCGCCCTATACGGGCGCGGCCCTGACGCGCGGCGGAGCCAGCGGCGAGGTGGTCCGCACCGCCTTCGAGAGCATGGGCTACGTCGTCGAGGTCCGGTATTTCCCCTGGAAGCGCGCCGTCGACCTCGCCCTGCACGACCCCGACGTGGACGGGTTCTATCCCGAATACGCATCGAGCCTCCGCAGTGGGCTTTTCCTTTATTCCGAGGCCATGGGCTCCAGTTCGTTGGGCTTTGCCGAGTATGCCGGCCACGATTTCGCGTGGAAGCGGCTGGAGGACCTGATCGGGCTGCGCATCGGCACGGTCAAGGGCTATGTGAACACGGAGCCGTTCGACCGGATGGTGGCCGACGGCAAGCTGGAGGTCGACACGTCGGTCAACGACCTGTTCAACCTGCGCAAGGTCCTGGGCGGCCGTGTGGATATGGCCGCGGTGGATGTCAATGTCTTCCGCTACCTGTGCCTGACGGACGAGTCGCTCCGGTCGCGGGCGCACCTGCTCAAGCTCAACGACCGGCTGCTCGGGATCAACTCCCTGCACGTCTGCTTCAAGAGGGGGGCGCGGGGCCGGGAGCTGCTCCGGGTCTTCAACGAGGGGCTGCGGCGGATATCGGCCGGGGACGTCCAGGCGCGGTATTTGGAGATGATTTTCCCCGGCCGGTAGCGGTCGGACCGAGGACGTGAAAAAAAGGGCTCCGCATTCGTGCGGAGCCCTTTTTTATTGCGTGTTTCCGCCGGGGCTACAGGAAGTAGTAGGTGGCGGCTAGGCCCGTGATGGACATGGTGATGGTATAGGGCAGGGCCAGGATGACCATGCGGCCGTAGGAGAGCCGGATGACCGGGGCCAGGGCCGAGGTCAGCAGGAAGAGGAAGGCCGCCTGCCCGTTGGGCGTGGCCACCGACGGGATGTTGGTGCCGGTGTTGATGGCCACCGCCAGCTTGTCGAAGTGGCGCATCATGTCGCCGACCTGGCCCTGGATGGCCTGGGGCAGCGAGGCGATGACATCGGGGCGGTTCAGGTGCGGGTCGGTCAGCTTGTCCATGAGGGCCACGGAGTCGGTGACGCCGGGGACGGTGCCGAGCAACTGGACAAAGTGCATCTTGGTCTCGGAGATGTAGACCGTGGCCACGAACACGTTGTCGGAGATCATGGAAAGCAGGCCGTTGGCGATGTAGTAGGCCGCCATCTGCATGTGGCCGTGCATGGAGAGGACCAGATGCATGACCGGGGCGAACAGGTGCTGGTCATGGATGACGCCCACGATGGAGAAGAAGACCACCAGCAGGGCGGTGAAGGGCAAAGCTTCCTCGAAGGCCGGGCCGAACTGGTGCTCGTCGGTGTAGCCGTTGAGCGAGGTCAGCAGGACGATGACCGAGAGGCCGATGATGCCGACCTCGGCCAGGTGCAGGGCCAGGGCCACGATCAGCCAGACGCCGATAAGCCCCTGGACGATCAGCTTGGCCTTGCCCTCGGCGCCGCGCTTTTCCTCCATCTGGATGGCGGTCTCCAGCAGGTGGGAGCGGATGTTGCCCGGCATGACCGCGCCGTAGCCGAAGATGTGGAACCGCTCCACGAAGATGCAGGTCAGGAGGCCAACGGCCAGGACCGGCATGGAGACCGGGGCCACCTGGAGGAAGAACGGTATGAAATGCCAGCCCATTTCCTCGCCGATGAGCAGGTTCTGGGGCTCGCCGACCAGGGTGCACACGCCGCCCAGGGCGGTGCCCACCGCGCCGTGCATCATCAGGTTGCGCAGGAAGGCGCGGAACTGGGCCAGCTCCTCGCGCTGCGTCTCCTTGACCGTGCTGTCGGAGCACAGGTCGTGCTCGCACTGCATGTTCTTGCCGGAGGCGAAGCGGTGGTAGACGTTGTAGAAGCCGAAGGCCACCGCGATGATGACGGCGGTGACGGTCAGGGCGTCCAGGAAGGCGGAGAGGAACGCGCCCGCGAAGCAGAACATCAGGGAGATGGCGATCTTGGAGCGCACCCTGGTGAGGATGCGGGTGAAGGTGTATTGCAGGAAGTCCTTCATGAAGTAGATGCCCGCCACCATGAAAATCAGCAGCAGGATGACGGCGAAGTTGTTCTTCGCTTCATGATAGACCGTCAACGGGGTCGTCAGCTTGAAGATGACGGCCTCTATGGCCAGCAGGCCGCCCGCGGGGAGCGGGTAGCATTTGAGCGCCATGGCCAGGGTAAAGATGAATTCGCCGATGAGCACCCATCCGGCGACGAAGGGGCCCGCCGTGTAGATGAGGATGGGGTTGATGATGAGAAAGGCAAGAATCGCCGTCTTGTACCATCCCGGCGCATTGCCGAGAAAGTTCTTGCCGAAGGCAGCCGCTAGTGACTGGGACATGGTGGTTCTCCTAACTCGTGTGACTGGTTGTCGCTGATCCGCCGGCAACCTATTCGCCGATGGTCATTGTCGGATACATGCCCATCCCCGGACCGGATTGGAACGGCTGGAGGATGTTGAAGCAGGCATCCTGCGTCTTTTGTGCGTGACCGCGAGTCTTTTCCGTGCCGTTGTAGTAGGCGCCGTTTTCCTCGCGGATGTGCTCGATGCGGTGCCGGAACGCCTTGACGAAGGCGTCGCCATCCCCCTTGAAGGTGGCGTTTCCGAGCGTGAGATCGGTAGTCTTCGAGAATTGCTCCAAATCCACGCACTGGTTGGCCAGGTCCGCCTGCCGTGTCACGTAACCCCAGATGGCCGAGTTCTCGGGAACCTCGATGGGCTCCTCGGCGTCGATGATGGTGTGCGGCATGACGATGGAGTCGCGGCCGATGGTGATGGCCGCGTCCTTGGTTCCATGAACGAAGGAATTGAAGCCCACGAAAACGTTTTTGCCTATGTGGGCGTGGATGACCTTTCCGCCGTGGGCCGTGACGTCGTTGCCCTCGTAGACGGAGTTCTTGATGAAACAGTTTTCCTGGGCGTTGGAGCCCTTGCCCACGACGGAGTTCTCCACGTGGGCGCGTTGCACGATCAGGCAGTTCTCCCCTATCTCGCATTGTCCCTTGATGACGGCATAGGGGCTTACATAAGTGGACTCGGGAATGTTCTCCAGCGGCTCGGGGGCGAGGGTGGAGTAGACGGGAACGAAGTCCTCCTTGGTTTCGTCCACGTATTCGATGAACTTGCCGGAGAGCTGTCCGTGCTCGTTCAGTTTGACGTATTTTTCCACCACGCCTTCCGGGAAGACGTAGTTGAATTCATAGAGTCCCCGCGCCCGGATCCAGACCCTGCCGGGCTCGATGATCTTGTTGGCCAGGTCGCCCGCCTGGACGTAGGAGAAGTCCCCGACCACGCAGTTGTGCATGACCGAGAAGTCGGCGGTGGCGAAGGGGCCGAGGTAGACGCCTTCGCAGGTGGTGCCGTGGATGTTGGAGAAGTGCATGGCGACCGTGTTCAGGATGCGGAACACCTCGGGCATCTCGGCGTTTTTCGAGTTGTTGTGGACAAGGGTCTTGACCAGGAACGAATTGATGATGCGGATGACCTCGTCATAGAAGAGCCTGGTCTTCACGCCGTTGAACTCCACCACGTCGCCCTTGCGCTTAAGCTCGTCGCCGCGGATGTCGCTCTTGTAGAGGACCGATCGGTCGACCATGGTTTTGCCCAGGAAATAGCTCCCGGCCAGATTGGAGTTCAGGAATTTGAAGCTGAGGGGGTGGTCCTGCGTCAGGGCGTAGAACGCGTAGTAGAGCAGGTGGCGTTCCCTGGGGATGGAATTCTGCAGCAGGGGGCGGACGTCGATGCCGAGCGGCTTGAGGTTCACGTTGACCCTGGAGGCGATATGGTCGAATAAGGCTTCTAATTTTTCCATGGCTTTCCGGGGGTTGTGGAGAACTACGGTTGCCGTGTTCAACACGGCAACCGTAGTTATTCCATATCTTGGTTTGCTTGGCTACCCCCCTGCGGGCAGGGTGATAGGCATACCCATGAGGGGCCAGATGACCAGCACGGCGAGGCCCACCATAACCATGAGCAGCAGCGAGGCGGGGACGCCCCACTTGAAGAACTCGCCGGGGGTGAACTGGCCGGAGTCGTAGGCGATGGCGTTGGGAGCCGCGCCCACCAGGAGCAGGAACGGCATGCCCGCCATGACCAGCGAGGCGTAGAGGATGACCTCAGGAGCCACGCCCAGGTAGGGCGCGATGACGAGTGCGACCGGGAGCGATATGGCTATCGCCGCCACGTTCATGATGAAGTTCGTCATGATCATCACGAAGAAGGCGATGGACATGATGAAGACGAACCAGTTGGCCTCCTGGAACATGACCAGCCAGTTGACGGCCATCCACTTGGCCGCGCCGGTCTCCCACAGGCAGAAGCCGATGGACATGGCGCCCGCGAAGAGCAGGATGATGTTCCAGGGGATGTCTTCCAGGTCCTTGAGGTCCAGGATCTTGAAGACGAAGAACAGGACCGAGGAACAGAGGATGATGGCGGTCTTGTCCACGGCCTTGAGGGCGGGGACGAAGGCGCGCAGGGACATGATGATGATGACGGTGGCCACGATGACGGCGGCCATGATTTCGTTGCGGGTCAGGCTGCCCATCTTGGCGTTGAGCTCGCGGGCCTTTTCGCGCAGGCCGGGGATGCGGTCCTTTTCGGGCTTGAGGAAGATCATGAAGAACAGCCAGAGCAGGAAGGTCATGCCCCATCCGATGGGGGCCATGTAGTAGGTGAGCTCGAAGAATCCGACCTCGACGTGGACGATTTCCTTGAAGAAGCCGAGGGCCACCGCGCCGCGCGCCGCGCCGAGCAGGGTGATGATGGAGCCCGCGCCGGCCACATAGGCCATGCCGATGAACAGTCCCTTGCCGAACTTGGTGGGCCGGTCGCCCTCGCCGTAGAGGGCGTAGATGGCGAGGAGCAGGGGATAGATGGTGGCTGCCACGGCGGTGTGGGCCATGATGTGGGTCAGCGCGGCCGTGACCACGAAGACGCCGAGATAGATCATGGAGGTCCGCTCGCCCACGATGTCGAGCATCTTGTATGCCAGCCGCTTGGTCAGGCCGGTCTTGGTGAAGACCAGGCCGATCATGATGGAGGCGAAGATGAAGAGCACGGACGGGTCCATGAAGTCCTTGAAGGCGACCTTGGCGGGCCGGATCAGGAACATGACCTGGAGGATGCCGATCATCAGCGAGGTGACGCCGATGGGCACGACCTCGAAGACCCACCATGTTCCGGCCAGGAGGAAGACGGCGATGGCGCCCTTGGCCTCCTTGGACAGGATGAAGTGCTGGCCCATCGGGTCGATGGCGTCGGGCCAGGAGGGAGAGAAATAGACGACGGTGAACAGGGTCGCGCCGATGAGCATGAAGACCAGGCGCTTCCAGTCAAAGGCGGGTTTGATGGCGGGAGCTGCTTCCATGGTTTCCTCCTCCCCTACTTGACGTGGCAGGCGAGCATGCGCCTGGTGATTTCGCCAAAGACGTCGCCCATGCGCAGCACGCCGGTGATGGCGCCGTCCCTGCGGACGATGAGGGGCTGGTGCGTCCCGATGATGAAGCGGTGGATGGCGTGCTCCAGCGCGTCTTCCTCGTCCAGGTAGTCGGTCTCTGCGGGCACGTGCATGGCCTCGGAGACCTTGGTGCCATATCCGTTCTGGCAGACCTTGGTCAGGGTGTCGGACCAGAGGCCGAACTCCTTGAAGATGTCCGCCACGTAGCGGTTGGACAGTGTGTCGGACCCCAGGTCCTTCTTGCCAAGCTTTTTGTAATTGGGCTCCAGGGCGAGCATGATGTCGATCATGGTCAGCACGCCCGCCAGATTGCCGTCCCCGTCCACGACGATGACGTCGCGGTGGCCGCTGTCCGCCAGCGCGGCGGCCACTTCGCCGAAGATGGCGTCCACGCCGACGGTGCGGTACTCGCCCACGGGGATCATCAGGTCTTTGACTTTCATATCTTCCTTCCTCCCAACAAACGGTAACAACTTCACAAACCCCTAATGGCCGCTTTTCCTCGATGCAACCGCCGCCCGGAGCTTCCCGAGCAGGTCCTCCAGGTCCACGGGGACGCCCGCCTCGTCAACGACGCCAAGTTTCATGGCCTCGATGGAGAGCGACACCTCGCCGGAGTGGTTGATGAGGATGACGGTGCTTTCCGGGCGTTCCTGCCGGAGTTCGGACAGGAAATAGAGCAGCGGTTCCTTGGGGCTGGAGAGCCCGGCCAGAATCGCCTCGGCGTTTTCCCCGCGCGCCAGTCGGGCGGCCTCTTCGGCGTCCCCGGTGTCCAGAACCGTCAGTCCGCGTTTGGACAGTCTGTCCGCCAGGTTGCGGCGAAAGTCGTCGTCGGCGTCGATGAGCAATACGTGCATGATACCCTTGCCTGAAAAGCGGTTGTCGTTCCTCACGCGACTGGCCCCTTATAGGCAATGGCTATGCCAATATGAAGTTTTTCAGTTGTTGCCGGATGTTGAATGAAAAATGAGAATGGGGTGCGGAAACGCTTAGAAGCAAAATGAAACGTTTTGGTCCAAAACGCGTTTTTGGCCAAGTGTCATTTTGAAACGTATAGAAACGGTGTCGGCTCAGTAGAAGCACATGCCCTTTTCCAGGGCGTCGGTCAGGTAGGATTCGAGTACCAGGTCCACGGGTCCGCAGACGTCGTCCAGGACCTTGATTCCTTTCCAGGTCAGGAAGTCGTGGTATTCCGCCTCGATGCCCGCGCAGATGACCGTGCGGACGTTTTCGCTCAGGGCGAGGCGGCAGGCGGCCTCGGACGAGGCGTTGTTCAGGACCACGACCTTTTCCTTGATGGTGCCCATGGTCAGGGTCTCGCGGGAGAAGGAGACCACGAGCACGTCGGTGGCCAGGTCGAACCGGGGGGCCACGTCGCTGTCCAGCAGGGGGATGAGTATCTTTTCCATGGCCGCCTCAGTCGATGCCGTAGTGTTTCATCTTGCGCCACAGGGTGGAGCGGCCCCAGCCGAGCAGCTCGGCGGCCTGCCGTTTGCGGCCCCCGGTCTTGACCAGGGCGTCGAGGACCATCCGGCGCTGCACCTCCTCCCAGCTCTCGGTCCGGGCCGGGCGGACGTCGGGCTGCGCGGCCGAGGGGCCGGCCGGCTCCGGCTCGGGCTCGGGCGACGGGGCGGCCGGGGCGCGCAGCAGGTAGCCGGGCAGGTGGTGGGTGTGGATCTGTTTGCCGTCGCAGAAATTGACCGCGTACTCGATGAGGTTGCGCAGCTCGCGGACGTTGCCGGGGTAGGGATAGCCCTCCAGCAGGGCCTGGGCGTTGGCCGAGAATCCCTCGACCTTCTTGCCGAACCGGGCCTGGAACATCTTCAGGAAGTGGTCCTGGAGGAGGTGGATGTCGTCCCCCCGGTTGCGCAGGGGCGGCAGGTGGAGGCGGATGACGTTCAGGCGGTAGAGGAGGTCCTGACGGAACCTGCGCTGGCGGACCATCTCCTCCAGGTCGCGGTGGGTGGCCACGATGACGCGCACGTCGGCGTGGAACCCCTTGGTGGAGCCCAGGGGATAGATGACCTTGTCGTCCAGGAAGGAGAGGAGCTTGACCTGGAGGGCCAGGGGCAGGTCGCCGATCTCGGTGAGGAAGAGGGTGCCGCCGTGGGCCATGCGGAATCGGCCGGGCTTGGCCCGGTCCGCGCCGGTGAACGCGCCCTTGGCGTGGCCGAAGAGCTCGGACTCCAGCAGGGTGTCGGGCAGGGCGCCGCAGTTGACCTTGATGAACGGGCCGTCGTTGCGGTCCGAGGCGTTGTGAATCTCCTCGGCGAGCATGTCCTTGCCCGTGCCGGTTTCGCCGGTGATGAGCACCGAGGAGTCGGTCTGGGCGATGGCCGGGACCATGGTGAAGATGCGCTGTATTTCCGGGCTGTTGCCAACAAGGTTGCCGAGTCCGGTCAGCCCGGCGGTCCCTTCCTCCAGGGTGTGGGTGGCCCGGGTGGACACGGTCTCCACCGCACCGCGCACCTCGCCCTTGTCGCCAAGGATGGGCGAAATGGTCAGGCGGACGTAGACCTTGTTGCGGTTGCGGCTGATGATGTTGGCCTCGGCGCTGCGGGCGTCCACCTTCTTCCACCCGGCCAGGACCGGGCAGCCCTTGAAGCAGTAGTCGCAGCGCAGGCCGTGCAGGCACTTGAGGCCCACCAGGGACTGGCGGTCCGCCCCGGTCAGGGTCTCGTAGGTCTTGTTGACCGCGAGCAGGGTGCCGTCCCATCCCATGACGGCCACGCCCAGGGGCAGTTCGTCGAGGAGGTCGGTGAGGCTGTCCGTGTCGGGCAGCAGCCACTTGAGGATGGCGGGATCGAGGGTGGGCACGGGGGGCCGCTCCTGTTCACTGTCGTATTTCGATGCAACGTGAACCGTAATGAAACGTCGCCGCCGTGGCAAGCGGTTCCCGTGGGGAGCGTCTGCTGCCGTCGGGCGGCTAGGCGTGCAGGACCACGGAATAGCCGTTGAACAGGGCGCGGACCGGATCGCCGACGCGCAGGTCGAGCCGGTTTGCGCTGGCCGTGGAGACCACGGAGCAGAGCTCGGCCGCCTCGGAGATGCGGACGATGTATTCGGTGCTGATCTTTCCGGAGGCGATGCGGACCACGGCGCCCTCGAAGACGTTGTCCGCGCTGGAGGACGCTGTCCCGCCGCGTTCGAGCATGACGTAGGGGGCCTTGACCTCGGCCGTGACCAGCTTGCCGGGGGTCAGGCAGAGCCGCTCCAGGCTGTTGAGGGTGATGAGCGTGGCCACGGCGTGGCCGTCGGCCGTGGCCAGCTCCACGCGCGCCTGAATGTCCCCCCTGGCGATGGCCGTGACCTTGCCGTAGAAGGCGTTGCGCGCGCTGGTGCGGCGGTCGGACTCGCGGTCCATGTAGAGCCGCGTCACCTCGCGCAGGTCGGACTCGGAGAAGGAGCCGCTGGACGCCGCCTGGCTAACCACGGACTGGCCGAGCATGAGCTGCACGGCGGGCAGGGGCAGGTTGCCCTGCATCAGTTCCACGGCCCTGGCCTTGCGCAGCATCTCCGGGCTGCCCAGCCGCTTGTCGAACCCGCACGCCTCGGCCCGTTCGTAGAACTTGCGCCGTACAAAGGCCGGGTCCACGTCGAAGCTGTGGTCGATGGAGTCCATGAAGTCCGGGTCGGACATGGCGCGGCGCAGCTCCCCGGCCAGGCTCTCCGAGAGCTGGATGTCCCGCGACGCGCCGTCCTCGTCCCCGCCGCGCAGGTGGACGCGGCACCCGGCGGTGTCGATGTCCCGCCGCAGGTCCAGGGAGAGGGTCTCGTTCAGCTTGGCCCCGGTGTAGCGGATGAGCAGGAAGAGGAGCAGGATGCGCCGCCGCGACAGGCGGACGTCCTGCCGGGGGGACGCCTCGGCCCACTCCCGGAACGCCCGCTCCAGGGTCTGCATCTGCACCGAATCCAGATAGATTTCGCCGCCCGTCCCTGTTCCGGCCATGGAACACTCCGTGTTTTCCGTTGCGTCGGGCGGGCCAGTCCCGCCAACCGGAATTGCATACACGATTTTCCCCTTGACTTCCAGCGCGAGACATCTATCATTGACACGAATATTATATAATCGTGTCAATGATCGGAGGCAGCCATGTTTTTCCCGACCGCAGGCATTACCGTTGATCCCTGGATTCCGCCGCTGGTGGCGTTCGGCATCTCCTTTTTCACCTCCATGGCCGGGGTTTCCGGCGCATTCCTGCTTCTTCCCTTCCAGATGAGCTTTCTCGGGTTCACGTCCCCGTCGGTGAGCGCGACCAACCATCTCTTCAACATCGTGGCCATTCCCAGCGGGGTGTACCGCTACCTGAAGGAAGGGCGGATGGTCTGGCCCCTGGCCTGGGTCGTCATCCTCGGCACCCTGCCGGGTGTGATCGTCGGGGCGGTGGTGCGCGTGGCGTATCTGCCCGATCCGGCAAACTTCAAGGGGTTCGCGGCCCTGGTCATGCTCTACATCGGCGGCCGGATGGTCTGGGACCTGGCGAGGGGGCGCAACGGCAGGCAGGACCGGGCCGCGGCCGAGCGCCGGTTCCAGGACCTGGTGCGCAACCGGGGGGACGCGTGCGGCGCCGGGGCCGCCGTGTCGGTCCGCAGAATGAACCTGCGCGAGATCGCCTTCTGCTTCCATGGCGAGGAATTCGTCATCCACACGCCGGGCATTTTCGCCCTGAGCTTCGGGGTGGGCATCGTGGGCGGCATCTACGGCATCGGCGGCGGCTCGATCATCGCCCCGTTCTTTGTGGCCGTGTACGGGCTGCCGGTCTACATCGTGGCCGGGGCGGCCCTGATGGGCACCTTCGTCACGTCCATCGCCGGAGTGGTCTTCTTCCAGGCCATCGCCCCCATCTATCCCGAGATGTCGGTCTCGCCGGACTGGCTGCTCGGCATCCTCTTCGGCCTGGGCGGCATGGCGGGCATGTACTTCGGGGCCCGCTGCCAGAAGCACGTTCCGGCCAGGGTCATCAAGTGGATGCTGGTGGCCATCATCCTGTTCACCGCCTTCAAGTACCTGCGGGCCTTCATCGCCGGACTGTAGGGCCGGACTGTAGGGCCTGCCTGTCGCGGCGGGCCCTACTCCACCGGGAAGTCGAAGTAGGTGTCCGGGAAGGGCTCGTCGATCAGGGTGAAGTGCCACCATTCCTCGCTGAGAGGCTTGAACCCGTGGCGGGCCATGGCCTCGCGCAGCAGGGCGCGGTTGGCCCTGGCCTGCGGCGGCAGGTCGAGGTTGCCGGGCCAGGAGAGGCGGCCGAAGAAGTCGAAGGGGCCGCCCATGTCCAGGTCAAGGCCCGTCCGCAGGTCGATGACGGTCAGGTCCACGGTGGAGCCGCGCGTGTGGCCCGACCGGGTGGCGATGTACCCATCGCGGAACAGGTTCTTCTTGTCCACGTCCGGATAGAATTCCGCCTTCATCTTGGTGTCCTTGAGGTTCCGGCCCCAGCGCACGAAGTGGTCCACGGCCCGTTGCGGCCGATAGCCGTCGTAAATCTTGAGCCCGAGCCCGAAGGCCTTGAGGTCCTCCTGGACCCCGGCCAGGGCTTCGGCCGCCGGTCGGCTGAGGATGACCTGCGGGGCCAGGTAGCCGTCTACGGGCGCACCCACGAAGTTGTGGGCGGTGCAGTAGCGGACGTCGAGGACCGCGCCGGGCACGAGGTCCCCGACGTGGACGAAGCCTTCGGGCAGTTCGGCGGCGCGGACCGGCGCCGCGAGGCAGAAAAGAGCCAGGAGGAAGGGCAGCAGGCGTGGAAGTCGCATGGGCGCATCCTTGGTTTCGGGGAGTGATGGCCCCCACGATACCCCGAATCGCCTGCCGGATTCAAGGGGCGGGCGCGGGAAAGATGCCGGCCCTTTCTGTCTTGTCGGACTCGCCGGTGAGGATGCGCCAGCCGTTGGCGTATATGTTGAACGATTCCTTGCGCAGCCTGCCCACCAGGGTCAGGTTGTTCTCCTCGGCATAGCGGACGCCCGAACTGGTGGCGGCGGAAAAGCCGCAGAGGACCGGGATGTTGGCCGTGGCCGCCTTGACCGCCAGCTCCAGGGCCAGGCGGGAGGAGAGCATGGCGATGGCCGCCTGCCCGAGGGTCCCCTCCAGCAGGGCGCGGCCGATGGCCTTGTCGAAGGCGTTGTGTCGCCCGACGTCCTCGCCGAAGGCGATGAGCTGGCCGTCGGCCGTGAACAGGGCGGCCGCGTGGGTGGAGCCGGTGTCGCGGTAGAGGTTCTGGCGGCGCTCGAAAGCCGCCTTGAACTCGAAGAGCCGGTGGGCCCCGATGCGCACGGGCCGGGGCGAGGGAAAGATGCGCCGGATGTCCGCCGGGGCGTCGAGCCCGACCTCGGCCCTGGCCACGCCCCGGTAGCTGAAGCCGACGGACGCCAAGTCCCCGGCCTCGCGGATGCGGGAGGTGCAGAAGAGGTAGCCCGCCACCAGGTTCAGGTCGTCGCCAGGCGTCCGGGAGAGCAGGGCCTCCTGTTGCCCGTTGATGAGCAGCCGCAGGGTCGATTCCTCGGCGATGGCGTCGTCACGGAAGACGAGTCGGCCGTTCTCGTACCGTTGCAGGGTAGTCGGATGCAGGCGCGAGAGCCCGCCTTCCCCGGCGCGGGGCTGCCGGGGAGGGGCGGGGACGGGTTTCAGGTGCGGCGTGCCCATGGGGCCTTTATTCCGCGCTGTTCCACAGCGTGGCGGTGACGGGGACGAGGCCGCTCTTGCGGGCGAAGATATCCAGGTGGATCAGGCCCACCTGGATGGCGTCCAGGTCCGGGTGCGGCTCGCACTCGCGCAGGTCGATGCTCAGGCAGTAGTGCCCGCATTTGTGGCAGGCCTCCACCCGTTCGAAGCGGGTCTTGTCCGAGGTGAACACCTCGCGCGACTGATTCTCGTCGTTGCCGCAGGCGGCGCAGGCGTTGCGCTTGTATCGCCAGTTCTGGCCGCACAGGGAGCAGTGAAGATACTTCTTGCCGCCGCCGCCCACCAGTTGGTCGAGGCCCGTGACCTCCTTGGGCGAGAGGTAGGAGATGGACGGCGAGGAGCCGCAGACCGGGCAGTAGGCCTGATCCCAGTCCGAGTCGGTCAGGGGCTTGTCCAGGCCCGAGATTATAGCACGGAGGACGGGAGCGAAAATGGTCTCCGAAAGGAACAGGAGCGTGGCCGCCGGTTGGACGCCCAGCTCCGCGGAGGTGTTCTCGAAGCGTTTTGCGTTGCCCTCAATCCTGGCCTGGGCAAGCCCCACGAGGTTGTCCGAGGCCGCGAAATGCGCGGCGATCCGGTCCGCCGTCTCCCCGTTCAGCCGCAGGGCGTCCGCCAGGACAGGCAGGAGCGCCGCGGCCGAACGCTTGAGCGCCTCGCCGCAGGGGGCGAGGTCCGCGTCCACCAGCAGGGAGACCCCGGCGGCCAGCCGAGACGGGTCCGGGGCCGGGAGTTTCGGCATGGTGTCGGCGAGCTCGTCGGCCATTTGCGCCACCGCGCGGAGCAGGGGGCCGAACCGTTCGGTCAGCTCCCGGTAGGCGGGGGTGCGTTCGGTGAGGAGGGTGAGGGTGTCGTTGACCCGGGCGAGGGCGGATTGCGTGCGCATGTGCGTCCTTTGGACCCTTCCGGGCCGGGACGCGCGACGCGTCCCGGCCGGAAGGGCGGGTTGTCGTTAGGCCTTCATGGCCTTGAAGGGCCTCGCCAGGGTGGCGAGGAACTGCTGCTTGGACATCGGGCCGAGGCCCGCGTCGGCCACGGAGTGCTTATGGTAGTTCTCCGGCTTGTCGATGAGCAGGTAGATGACGTTGACCGAGTCGGGGTCGGCCAGCATGGCGTCGGGCCACTTCTCCTTGAGCTTGGCCAGCCGTTCCTGCCCGAGCTTCAGCATCTCCTCGCGCTCGCCGAAGTTCATGGCCCCGGTGGGGCAGACCTTCACGCAGGCGGGGAGCATCCCGGCGTGGACGCGCTCGTTGCACATGGTGCACTTGGCCAGGAGGCCGGTCTTGGCGTCGCGGCGGGGGATGTCGTACGGGCAGGCTTCCTTGATCTCCTTGAACTGCTCGTCGCTGAACTTCCGGGTCTTCTCCGTGTAGAGGATGGCCCCGGTCTTTTCGTCCTGGACGATGGCGTTCTCGATGTACAGGTCGCCGGTCTCCTTGCAGGGAGCGATCTCACAGTGGCGGCACTGGTCGGGGAAGAAGTTCCACCGGACCGTCCCGTTGTCGAGGTGCTCGCTGAACCGGACGAGTTTGTAGTTGTAGGCGTTGAGGTCCTGCGGATTCTGGTGGCTGCCCCAGTGGTACTGGGTGGTCTTGTTGGCCGGCAGCTCATGCCATTCCTTGCAGGCGATCTGACATCCGCGGCACGCGGTGCAGCGGGAGGTGTCTACGAGTATGGTCTTGGGCATGGCGTTCTCCTTTCGCTAGGTTGCGAGCTCGGTGAGCTTGTCGGCCTTGCGGACGTTGACGCAGCAGGCCTTGAACTCCGGGATGGTGGTGTTCGGGTCGCCCACCGACGGCGTGAGCCGGTTGGTGGAGTCGCCGGTCCCGGGGGTCGTCCAGCCGAAGCAGAACGGCATGCCGATTTCGTGGATGGTGCGGCCGTGCACCTGGAACGGCCGTATGCGGATGGTCACCATGGCGATGGCCTCGACCCGTCCGCGAATGGACTCGATGATGACGCCGTCGCCGTTCTTGATCCCCTTCTCCTTGGCCAGTTCCGGGCTCATCTCGACGTAGAGCTGCGGCTCGGCTTCGAGCAGGTTGGGCACGTTGCGGGTCTCGCCGCCGCCGCACCAATGCTCGGTCAGGCTGTAGGTGGTCAGGACGATGGGGTAGTTCGGGTCCGCGGGCTTGGCCAGCTTGTCCATCTCGCTCGCCACGAACTTGTAGACCGGGCTGTTGAGCTGCTTGGAGAACTTGTTGCTGTCAACGGGAGTCTCCACCGGCTCGTAGTGCTCGGAGAACGGGCCGTCCTGACGGCCGGGGCCGTAGAGCTGGCCGAAGCCGTGCTTGGACATGATGAACGGGTGCTTGCCCTTGCCGGTGGCCATGGGCGGCCAGCCGCCGTCGGGCACGTCGCCGATCCACTTGCCGTCCTTCCACTCGATGACGGCCTTGGCCGGGTTGTACGGCTTGCCGTTCAGGTCCACGGAGGCGCGGTTGTAGAGGATGCGGCGGTTGACCGGCCAGCACCAGGCCCAGTTCGGGTACAGGCCGATGTTCTTCTGCATCTCGGTCTGCTTGGTGCTGCGGCGCTTGGACTTGTTGCCGTCCTCCTCGGTGTAGCTGCCCGCGTACAGCCAGTTCAGGCTGGACGTGGAGCCGTCGTCCGCCAGCGCGGTGAAGGACGGAACCTGCTGGCCCGCCTTGTACAGCTTGCCCTTGACCTCGGTGTCCTTGGTGAAGCGGCCGTTGATGCGGGCGCACAGGTCGTCCGGGTCGTACTTGTCCGGGTAGTCCAGCCAGGTCACGGCCTCGGGGAGCTTGCCGCCCTCCTTCGCGTACAGTTTCTGCACGCGCTTCATGAAGCCGCAGAACATGTCGCCGAAGGGCTTGGCCTCGTATGCGGGCTCCACGGCCTTGTAGTGCCAGAGGTGCCAGCGGCCGGAGTTGGTCACCGAGCCTTCCTTCTCCAGACGGTGGGCGGACGGGAGCAGGAACACCTCGGTCTTGACCTTCTTGGGGTCGATGCCGGGGCGGTGCCAGTTGTCCGTGGTCTCGGTGTTGTGCAGTTCGGAGGTGACCAGCCACTCCAGGTTGTCCAGCGCCTTGCGCAGCTTGTTGGTGTTGGGCACGGAGTTCATCGGGTTGAGGCCGATGATGATGCCGCCGCGAATTTCGCCCCGGTACATGCGGTCGAACAGGAAGAGGTAGGAATAGTCCTCGCCCTTTTCGATCTTGGGCAGCAGTTCGTAGCAGAAGCCGTTTTCCTTGGTGGCGTGCTCGCCGTACCAGGCCTTGAGCAGGCTGGCGAAGTACTTGGGCTTGTGCTGCCACCAGTTGGCGGACATGGGATCGTTGCTCACCGGGGTGTTGCCCTTGATATACTCGTCGTAGGTCTGCCAGCCGTTGTGCGGCATGGCCATGTAACCCGGGATGATGTGGTACAGCAGGGTGTGGTCGGTGGAGCCCTGGACGTTGGGTTCGCCGCGCAGGGCGTTGATGCCGCCGCCCGCCACGCCGATGTTGCCCAGCAGGAGCTGGATGATGCCCGCCGAGCGGATGTTCTGGACGCCCACGGTGTGCTGGGTCCAGCCCAGGGCGTACATGACGGTGCCCGCCTTGTCCGGCTTGCCGGTGGCGGCGAAGGCCTTGTAGACCTTGAGCAGGTTCTCCTTGGTCACGCCCGTGGTGGTGGAGACGGTGTCCAGGTCGTAGCGGCTGTAGTGTTCCTTCAGCAGTTGGAAGACGCAGCGGGGGTCCTTGAGGGTCTTGTCCCTCTTGGGCACGCCGTTTTCATCGAGCTCGAAGCCCCACTTGGACTTGTCGTAGGTCCTGGTCTTGGGGTCGTAGCCGGTGAAAATGCCGTCCTTGAATCCGAAGTCCTTGCCCACCACGAGCGAGGCGTTCGTGTATTCAACGATGTATTCCTTGAAGTATTTCTCGTTGTCGACGATGTACTTTATCATGCCTCCCAGGAAGGCGATGTCCGTGCCGGACCTGAGGGGGACATGGAAATCCGATCTGGCGGACGTGCGCGAGAACTTCGGGTCCACGTGCATGACGGTGGCTCCCTTGTCCTTGGCCTGCAACACCCACTTGAAGGAAATCGGATGATGTTCGGCAGCATTGCTGCCCATTATGAGGATGGAATCGGCATTCTTGATGTCGATCCAGTGATTGGTCATCGCACCGCGTCCGAACGACTCTCCCAGAGCCGCAACTGTGGCGCTGTGTCAGATACGCGCCTGGTGGTCCATGTGGACGACACCCAGGCCGCGCATCGCCTGATGTGCGATGGCGCATTCCTCGTTGCCCGCGTGGGAGGTGCCCAGCAGGAACATGGATTCGAGACGGTTGACGGTTTTGCCGGACTTGTCCTTGAGGATGATGTCCTTGTCGCGGGTGTCCTTGATGCGCCGGGCGATCTTGTCGAGCATCCAGTCCCAGGGCTTCTCTTCCCACTTGTCGCTGTAGGGGGCGCGGTACAGGGGCTTGTGCAGCCGGTTGTGCTCGGTGGTCATGGAGAACATGGCCGCACCCTTGGCGCACAGCGCGCCCTCGTTGATGGGGTAGTCCGGGTCGCCTTCGGTGCTGACGAGCTTCCCGTCCTTCACGTAGCCGATGACGTGGCAGCTTACGGAGCAGAAGGGGCAGACGGTCACAACCTCTTTGGCGCCGGTGATCTTGAGCTGACCGGCATAGGCCTTGACCGGAGTCAGGCTGACTCCGAGCTGGCCGAGGGTGAGAGACGCCGCACCCACGCCCGCGAGCTTCATGAAGCTTCGGCGGTCGAGTTGCATAAACAGTGGCCTCCTGAATTTGTGCCCCGCCAGGGCGGCGCGGCAGCGTTCGTCCCGGGCACGCCGCCCAGGTATTGCCACGATAGCATAAAAGTAAATTATATCAATGTGTTAAATTTAACACATAGCAAAAACGGCGAAAACATTTCAGCGGTATTTGACCGGGGCGAAGGGAAGATACTGGCCGCTTTTCTCCAGGGCGAAGCGTTCCACTTCCCGGAACCACTCGTCAAAGTCGTGGGCCAGGCCGCTGCCGAAGAGGGTCAGGTGGTAGCCCTCGCGTCGGCTCCCGGCCCGTTCGATGAGCTTTTCGCCGAAGAGTTTTTCCGTGGCCTTGATCTTGCCCCAGGCGCCCCGGTAGGACATGCCCAGGGACTCGGCGGCGGCTTTCAGCGAGCCGCATTGCTCCACCTTGCGCAATAGCTGCAACCGACCGAGGCCGAAGAGGACGCCGTCGCCCGTCTCCAGCCACAGGTGCAGGCGCATGACGGGGCGCTCAGGACATTCGGGACCGGTGGGCACGGTTTCGAGTTCATGCATGGCGGCCTCCTTGCGGCTGCGAGAGCCCGGCGACTTTCGGGCAAGGGCGCATTCTGCTCCGTTTGACATAATGCATTCCTAGGAAAAGACGTGACGCGTCACAATGGCTCACCACTTGCTCGTGCTTTGGCACCGGATATTTTTTTGTGTGTATAACAGGATGGTTATAGGCTTGCTCCCCGATGACGGTGAAATGCAAAAACGAATGTTCTTCTGAATATAGTCAGTGGATTCAGCGTGTTATTAAATTGTTACGGGAGCGAGAAAAAAGAAGAAAATAGCTATGCCAAACCGTGGGGCAGTCCGGTAAACAGGAGAAATCGACCTGTGCGGCACACGAGTCCGGGGGGCTCGGGGGGAGGCCCGCCGTCTGTCGGCGGCAAGCAAAGAAAAACGAAAGGGTTGCGGCATGACGTCGCAACCCTCCAGTTTTTTTCAGGATGCGGGCCGGATCAGCGAATCTGTTCCAACATTCGCCGGGCGGCGGCGTTGTCCGGGGTCGCCTCCAGGTAGGCCTCCAGGTGGGGGACCGCCTTGGCGTACTGGCCGGTCTGATAATAGTATTGGGCGAGGTTCGCCCGGATGGAGATCAGCTTCGGGTTGGCCCGTACCGCCTCTTCAAGCAGGGCCACGCCCTCGGCCTGGCGGCGCTGGGCGAAGAGCATACGGCTGAGCCGGATGTAGGGCAGGGGGACTTCCGGGCGCAGCCGGATCATGGCCCGCAGTTGCTCCTCGGCCTTGTCCAGGTCGCCTCCGGCTTCGTAGATCAGGGCCAGGTCGTTGCGGAAGAAGAAGTTGTCCGGCTCCAGCCCGATGGCCGTGAGGTAATAGGGAATGGCCTCGTCCATCCGGTTCAACTGGGCCAGCCCCTTGCCCACCAGGGACTGGGCCTTGGCGTTCTCCGGCCGCTTGGCGATGACGTCCCGCCACATGAACAGCTCGCCCTGGGCGTAGTCCATGTTGCGGGCGAAGGTCAGCATGGCGCAGGCGGCGACGGCCGTCGCCCAGAGGGCCAGGGCCGCGATGGTCAGGTTGACGCCGGTCCGTTGGCGGGCCAGGCGCGCCAGGTCGTGGACGGCCAGGCACGCCAGGGTCGTCAGCCCCGCCAGGGGCAGGTACATGCGGTGCTCGAAGGCCAGGTCGTTGATGGGCAGGAAGCTGGACGACGGGGCCAGGCAGATCCAGAACCAGCCCAGGAAGAAGCCGTAGACGCTGCGCCGACGGATCAGCAGGACCGTGCCCGCGAGGCACAGCAGGATCACGGCCGCGAAGGGCAGGGCCCGCGCCACGGGGGAGACGGGCCATTGGTAGTCGAGGCAGAGCCCCACCGGCCAGACGGCCAGCCGCAGATAGTGCAGGATGACCTCGGGCTGGGAGAGGGCGTAGTCCAGCACGGAAAAGTTTTGCGCGGTGGTGTCGCTCGACACGTACTGGCCGAGGTTGAAGGCCAGGACGGCCAGGCAGGCCAGGTGCCCGGCGTAGAGGAGCCGGTGTCGGCGCAGCCCCTCCTTGAGGGAGTCGCTGACGAACCAGCGGTCATAGAACAGGATGAGCGCCGGGGCCAGGACGATCGCCTCCTTGACGAAGACGCCCAGGAGGCAGCAGGCGACGGAGCCCGCCTGCCAGGGGCGGGGCCTGGCCCGGTCCATGGAGATCATGGCCAGGAGCACGCTGGCCAGGAGGCAGAGCCCCAGCAGTGATTCGCACCGCTGGATGATATAGGTGACGGCCTGGGTCTGGAGGGGATGGACGGCCCACAGGGTGGCGCTGGCCATGGCCAGCCAGGGAGCCGCCGCCGCGTACCGGCCGGTCCGTTCCCCTGCCAGCATGCGCCGGAGGATGGCGAAGAGGGCCAGGGCCGCTCCCAGGTGGATGAGCATGTTGAGCAGGTGGTAACTCCAGACGTCGAGGCCGCTGATGGCGTAGTTGACGGCCAGGGAGACGTTGACCAGTTGCCGCCGGAAGATGTTGACCGAGCTCGGGGGAGTGAAGGAGTCCCAGAAACGGGTGATGGACGGGTTCTGGTAGATGCAGTTGCCGTCGTCGAGGAGGAAGCCTCCCTGGAGGCTGTTCGCATAGGCGGCGACGGTCGCCAGGGCGATGACGCCAAGGGGCAACCAGCGGGTGAAAAGGTCGTTTTGTCTCGGCTGCATGGGCATGGGTGGTTAAGGGTTGCGGGCGGCGATGATCCCTTGGGTCAGCAGGAGGGGCCACAGGATGCCGGTCGCCAGGACGGACGCGCCGGGCGGGAGGGCGTCGGCCACCTCGCTGGCGGACAGGGGGCGCTCGTCGGGGAACGCCCAGCGCCCGAGCCGCTCCGCTCCCCGGCGGATGGCCCGGTAGAGCTGGGTGGGGGTGGGGAAGGTCAGGATGACCAGCCCGCCGGGCCGGGCGGCGGCGAAATGGGTCTCGACGGCCCGCCGGGTGCCCGCCGGGTCGAAATGCTCGATGAGCCCGGCGCTGAACACGATGTCGGCCCGCATCGTCGAGTCCGGGGCGTCCAGCACGCTGCCCTGCACGGCGCGGACGGCCGGGTCGTCGCGCGTGGCGTCGGCGAACATCCGGACCGCCTTCGCGTTGCTGTCCATCACGGTGTAGGCGGCCGGGGAGAGGGCGTCGCGCAGGGCCCGGAAGAAGCAACTGTTGCCGCCGCCGTATTCGAGGATCGAGGGCCGGGCCGGGCCGTGGAGCCTCATCAGGCGGACGAGCCGCCCGGTGGTGTAGGCGCGGGTGAAGCGGGAGGCCCAGAAGGGCGTTTCGTAGTATTTGTCCCAGTCTGTCTGCATGTGCGCGGTCCTGTCAGTGGATGAAGACGAGGATCTTCTGGAGGGCGAAGCTGGTGAAGAACAGGAGCGTGTCGACAAGGATCTTGGCGAGGTAGGGGTTGCATCCGGCTGCCACGAGCAGGCTGATGCCCTGGTAGGCGACGGTGGTCAGGGCGGTGACGAGCATCGCGTATTTGAGCAGCTCCCAGAGGATGCTCCGGTCGGAGTTGAAGACGAATTTCTTGGACAGGATGAACTGGGAGAGCCCGGCCACGATCCTGCCCGCCAGGATGCTCGACAGCAGCGTGCCCGAGGCGAAGAAAAAGGCCGAGAAGACCAGGGTGTCGATGAGGCTGACGAACAGCGAGGAGGTGATGAACCGGAAGAAGACGAAGTATATTTTCATCGAATCCAGGACCGGATTGAAATGCGACCCCCGGTTGCCGTCGAGGTAGACCGTGGCGATGGGCACCTGGATCAGGGGGACGGACTGGCGGCACGCCCTGGCCAGGGCCTCGAATTCGAAATCGTAGCCCGAGGAGGGCAGGGAGAGGATGTCGCGGGCGAACTCGCGGGGGAGCCCGCGCAGGCCGGTCTGGGTGTCGGTCAGCGGACAGCGCAGGAAGAAGCGGAAGAGCTTCGAGGTCAGCAGGTTGCCGATGCGGCTGCGCAGCGGGGTCCCGCCGCCGAAGTCCCGCGTGCCGAGCACCAGGGAGCCGGGCGATCGGACCAGGGCGTCGGCCACGGCCAGGATGTCCTCGGGGCGGTGCTGGCCGTCGGCGTCGGCGGTGACGATGCCGACCGCTTCCGGAAAGCCGTGCAGGATGTGGTTGAGGCCGGTCTTGAGGGCCTGGCCCTTGCCCATGTTCTTTTCATGGATGAGGACGGTGACGCCGTTCCGTTTTTTCAGTTCGGCGAAGACCGGGGCCGTTCCGGCTGCGCTGCCGTCGTTGACCACGACCACGGGGTGCGGGCCGTTGGCCCGGAGCGCGTCCACGAGCGTCACGAGGGCGTTTTGGGGCTGGTAGGCCGGGATCAGTATGACCACCGTTTCATTCATTACCAGGTTGATAAAGGGAAGCGGGTTGCGGGTCAAGGCGGCGGGCGTTTCCGGAGGGGCGGCAAAAAGGGCGGGCCCGTCCTTGGAGGCGGGCCCGCCCTTGTCGTGATCCGTGCGGAGCAGGGGCTAGATCGCGGTCGCCACGAAGCTGGCGGCGTCGATGTTGTTGTCGGTCGGCTGCATGTTGTCGTCCACCTCGTGGATGAGGGCAACCAGGTAGTCCGGGGTGCTGTCGTTGGATGTGTCCGACTCGTACCAGAGCAGGCCGGTGTCGCCATTGCTGAGGTATACGAGGCCCGAGGTCTCGCCGGCTCCGAAGGTGGCGTTGGTGCCGTCGTAGCTGGTGAGGGCGCAGAAGTTGTCGGTGTTGAAGGTGTCGCCGTCGAAGAAGTCGAAGGCCGTGGCGTTGAGTCCGATCTTGTCCACGTTGGCGTTGAAGTCCATGATTTCGTCGTAGTCTGCGGCCGGGATGGTCTGGATGGAGAATGTGTCGCTGCCCAGGCCGCCGCTCAGGTTGTCCGCGCTGTCCCCGCCCGAGAGCAGGTCGTCGCCGCCCGCGCCGAAGAGCGTGTTGCCGCTGGAATTGCCGATGAGCACGTCGTTGTAGGCGGAGCCCACGGCGTGTTCGATGTTCGAGAAGGTGTCGGTGTAGCCCCATCCGTCCGTGGCCTGGCCGGTGGACAGGTTCACGGTCACGCCCTGCGGGTCGTAGGAGTGGCAGATGGTGTCCTCGCCGACGCCGCCGTCCAGGACGTCAGCGCCCTTGCCGCCGATCAGCGCGTCGTTGCCGTCGTTGCCGTGCAGGGTGTCGTTGCCGTCGTCGCCGAAGAGCCGCTCGTTGGCCGTGGTGCCCTCGTAAGTGTCGTCGGTGGTGTCGCCCGCCCAGTTGATGTCGCCGCCGGGGTTGGTGATGGTGGAGCCCCGGGCGAAGACGTCGTTGAAGCTGAACGAGTCGCCGAAGATGTTGGCCACCACGCCCTGATATGCGCCGTCGGCGTCCGTCGGGTGTTCGTCGTAGGTCAGGACGTTGCCGTCCGTGGCGAAGTGCAGGTAAGGCTGGTCGGTGCTTTCGCCGTCGATGACGCCGTCGTAGGGGATGGAGTCGTCCACGTACCAGCGCAGGGGCGTGTCGGCCATGTCGCCGGTGAGCAGGATCATGTCCGTCCCGCCCTCGAAGTTTTCGATGGTGTCGCCGTTCGTGCTCTGGATGACGTTCGCCGCATACTGGTAGACGAATCGGTCCGCGCCGTCGCCGCCGTCGAGCCAGTCGTCGCCCGCCAGGCCCTGGAGGGTGTCGTTGCCCGCGTCGCCGTAGATGAAGTCGTCCTCGCTGCTGCCGTAGACCGCGTCGTTGCCGTCGCCCATGTGCACGGTCCATTCGCCGAGCATGTTCGAAAAGTCCATGCTGTCCAGGTAGAGGACGTCGTTGCCCGCCGTGCCCTGGATGAGCAGGGTGGCGTCGGCCGAGCCGTCGAACTCGTACCCCGACCCGCAGACCTGGCTCGCGCCGAAGGTGAAGGCCTGGTAGTCCGGGATTTCGATGACCTCGATGTTCGACAGGGTCATGTTCGAGAAGTCCACGCTGGCCGTGTCGGTCAGGGTGTCGTTGCCCGCGCCGCCGTCGATGGTGTCCGAGCTGTGGACGCCCGTGCTGGTGTCCTGCCCGCCGTAGGCCATGAGCAGGTCGTCGCCGTCGCCGCCCGAGAGGCTGTCGTTGCCCAGGCCGCCGATCAGGGTGTCGCGGCCGCCGTTGCCGAACAGGGTGTCGTTGCCCTCGTCGCCCGCCATGGTCTCGCCATGGCCGGTGCCGGTGACGGATTCGTCGCCCGAGGAGCCGAGGACCGAGAGGGCGTCGAAGTAGTTCCAGTCGGTGAGGTCGAGATGGGTCAGGTCCACCACGTCGCCCGCAGCCAGGATCACGGAAAGGGTGGCGATGCTGCCGGAATCGGACAGGCCCTTCAGCTTCCAGTCGCGCCCGTCGAGCAGGTTGCCGGAAAGCTGGGCCACGGTGCCGCCGGAGATGCTCAGGTTCTCGATGTTGTCGAGGGTGGCGAGGTTGGTCAGGTCGAGGGTGTCGGAGCCGTTTATCTCGACGGTGTCCGAGCCGTCGCCGCCGTCGATGACCGTGCCGTCGCCGACCTGGCCTCCGATGGTGAAGGTGTCGTCGCCATCCTCGCCGTAGAGGGAGTCCGCGCCCACGATGTTGCCGAACGAATCCCCGCCGTCGCCGCCGTAGAAGGTGTTGTTGTCGTAATTGCCGTGCAGGGTGTCGCCGTAGTCGGAGCCGACGATGACCTCGACATTGTTCACGCTGTCGGTCTCTCCCCAGCCGTTGACGACGTAGCCGTCGCCCAGCCAGACCTGGATGGCGTCGGGGTCTTCTTCGTAGGTGACGGTGTCGACGCCCGCGCCGCCGTCGAACGTGTTGGCGCCGTCCCAGCCGCCGAAATAGTCGTTGCCGCCGCCGCCCGTGAAGGTGTCGTCCCCGGCCGTGCCCTCAAGCTCCTCGACGTTGGTCAGGGTGTCGCTCCACATGGCGTCCCCGCCTTCAACGATCCACCGGCTGTCGCCCGCGTCCCAGGTGAAGGTGACGCCGTTGTTCAGGGCCCAGTAGGTGACCTTGTCCCAGTCGCCGCCGTTCAGGGGGTCGCTGCCGCCGTCCACGATGTCGTCGCCCTCGCCGGGCATGAACTCCTGGTCGCCGCCGTCGCCGGAGAAGGTGTCGTCGAAGTGCGAGCCCCAGACCATGTCGATGTTGGTCAGGGTATCGGTCTCGCCGCTGGCGTCGACCGTGCCGTTGGCGCCGGTCATGCTCGCGGAGATTCCGCCCGTGGCGTACTCGTAGGAGACGATGTCGAAGCCCGTCCCGGCATCGGAGTCGTGGACCGAGCCGCCGTTGATGGAGTCGGACCCGCCGCCGTCGAAGAAGACGTTGGCCCAGCCGTCGTCGCCGGTGTAGGTGTCGTCGTGGGCGGTGCCCCGCACGGCCTCGATGCCGGTCAGGGTGTCGGTGTCCGATCCGCAGGTGACGATGCCGGTCGTCAGGTTGGCGTTGATGGCCTGGTCCGCCGTCTCGTAGGAGGCCAGGTCGAGCTCGCGCCGCTCCTCGTCGTTGTCGCCGCCGGCCAGGGAGTCCGAGCCCGCGCCGCCGATCAGGCAGTCCTGGCCCGCGCCGCCGTCCAGGGAGTCGGCCCCGTCGCCGCCGTCCAGGGAGTCGGCCCCGTCGCCGCCGACCAGGTTGTCGTCGCCCGCGCCCCCGACGAGCGCGTCGTCCGCTTCGGCCCCGATGATGATCTGGTCGAAGCTTCCGACCGTGGAGCCGTCCCAGAGCAGGGCCTGGCCGTCGGTCAGGGCCATGCCGTCCACGGTCAGGGTCGATCCGGCGTCCGCCAGACCGTCGTGGGCCGTGAGGTCGGTGTCGTCGGAGAGGACGATGTGTTCGACGCCCTCGATGTTGTCCAGGGTCGAGGGGGTGCCGTTTTCGAAGTAGACCCAGTCGGTGCCGGAGCCGCCGAGGATGGTGTCCTCGCCCCCGCCGCCATGGAAGGTGTCGTCGCCCGCGCCGCCCGCGAAGAATTCGTCGGACGAGGTGCCCGTCAACTGGTCGTCGCCGTCGCCGCCCCGGACGCCCTCGAAGTCGCCTGCGGAGATGACGTCGCCCGTGGCGTCGCCGCCCGTGGCCGTGAGGTTGTTCAGGTCGATGGTGACGCCGGTGGTGTCGCCCTCGTAGGAGAGGATGTCGAACCCGGCCCCGCCGACCAGGGTGTCCGCGCCCGCGCCGCCCTTCAGGGTGTCGTCGCCCGCGCCGCCGGTCAGCGAGTCGTCCCCTTCGCCGCCGTCGATGTAGGTGGCGGCGTTCCAGGTGGTGATGACGTCGTCGCCCGCGAGCCCTTCGATCTTGAAGAGGTCGTTCGCGTCCCATTCGTTCATCGCGATGGTGTCGCCGCCGAGGTTGAGGATGTCGACCCCGCCGACGTCACGGACCAGGACGGTCTCGCCGGTGGAGCTGCCCTGGCCGTCGCCGTAGATGGCGGTCAGGCCCGTCAGGACGTTCTCCATGCCGAAATCGAGGGTGGCGGTCTGCGAGGCGGAGACGGCCAGTTCCTCGATGCCGTCCACGGTCCCGGCGTCGGCGAAGGAGGTGGAGGTCTGGACCAGGATGCGGTCGTTGCCGGCCCCGCCGTGGATTTCCTCGCCCGCGTCCACGTCGCCGGTGTTGAAGACGAAGGCGTCGTCGCCGTCGCCGCCGGTCAGGACGTCCGCGCCGTCGCCGCCTTCGATGGTGTCGTCGTAAGCGCCGGTTGTCAGCGCGTCGTCGCCGTGGCCGCCGATGACGTTCTGGTACTTGGCCGCCGAGGAGCCGTCATAGGAAATGGTGTGCGACGCGCCCACGTCGTCGCCCATGATGGTGATGGTCTCCTCGTCATCCAGGCCGGAGCCGGAATAGACGATGACGTTGTCCACGTCGTCCAGGTAGACGTGCTCCACGAAGCTTACGTTGTCGAGCTCGGAGGTCCCCCCGGCGTCGGTGTAGTAGAGGGAGTCGTCGCCCGCGCCGCCGTCGATGGTGTCGTTGCCGTCGAGCCGGACGCCCATGTAAATCCTGTCGTCGCCATCGCCGCCGTCGATGGAGTCGTTGCCGTCTCCGTAGGCGAAGATGCTGTCGTCGCCGCCCAGTCCGCGCAGGGTGTCGTCGCCGTCGCCGCCGAAGATGGTGTCGGCGAGGTCCGCGCCCTTGAGGTAGTCCTTGCCGCCGCCGCCGAGCAGGTAGAAGTGGCTGTCCGTGTCGTTGTAGGCCCAGAAGGTCACGCTGGCGGTCTGGGATCCGTCCAGGGTCAGGGTGCCGCCCGCGCCCACCAGCGCGTCCGGCGTGGACTCGATGTCCACGGACGTCGTGCCGAGCTGAAGGTATTCCACCGAGGTGACGTTGTTCAGCGCCAGGGTGTCGGACGCGCCGTCGAAGGCCAGGGTATCCGCGCCGTCGCCGCCG
>NZ_JAQUWN010000100.1 GCF_028692895.1 Pseudodesulfovibrio sp. | reverse complement strand
CCGCCGGGCGGTCAAGTATTGCAACGGCCAGCCCGTGGAGGCCTACCGCTGGCTCGACCTCCTGCGCCTGGACGGTTTCCATGACGGCGAGTCCGGCTACCGCTTCGCCTACCGCGACGGCGAGCGCACGCCCTACGCCATGCAGCGCGAGGACGGGGCCGTGGCCTCTCTCTTCTACGACCAGGTCGGTTCCCTGCGGGTGGTTGCCGACAGTGACGGCGACGTGATAAAGGAGGTCCTGTACGACCCCTTCGGCGGGATCATCGAGGACACCAACCCCGACCTCCGCATCCCCATCGGCTTCGCCGGAGGGCTGCACGACCGCGACCTGGGCTTCGTGAGGTTCGGCTGGCGCGACTACGACACCTTCACCGACAGGTGGACCGCCCTCGACCCAATGGGCGACAAGGGCGGCGATCCGGACTGGTATGGGTATTGTTTGGACGATCCGGTGAACGGGGTGGACCCGTTGGGGTTGTTTCGATTTGGCAAAAGAGGGTTGTCGTTCCTACCCGCGATAGGCACCGATGGATCGACAGCAGATAAACGCAATTATGAATTGAAACACGAACATGGATTCTACGAGGACGGAAGCGGTGATAATGTAGGCTTCTTTGATGGGGGATTACGATTCAATGAGGACATCAAAGACTTCAAGCTTGACGACACCCATTTCGATGATGATCGCATGAGAAAGGCTCAAGCGAGTCTCGACCCCGGAGAATACAAATTATGCAAGATGGGCGGCAAATCGAACAACTGCCAGGACTACGCCGACAGGTTGCGTGAAAGATATCGCTTTCTGCGCACCGCAGAGAAGCACTAATTACAACCGGCACCACCAAGGGGGGGGGTGAACCTCCCTTGGTGGAAAGGAAGCCGAATGAGACACTTACTGATAGCATTCTTATGCATAGTTGCTGGAGGCGTATATTTTTACAACACGAATTGGTTTCAAGCCTCTTTCATGAGCGAGCGGTTTCATCGGGATATTTTCAACGCTCCCTTTGATGCCACCAAGACAGGGGAAACAATTACCATACCCATCAAATACACCTACAGTACATGTTATGGTCTGGCGATTGCCGTCCCCGATAGCAAGTTGGCGCACAGGGGCTTTGAGGGTGATGGATTTTGGGCATATCGGTTCATGTCCGGCAGCAAAATATTGGCGGAAGGTCTCACAACCCAACCTGATCAACGTCATAGAGCTCTTTATCGTGGAGTCACATATATCACATTGCTGGTCTTTGACCTTCCGTTTCCGGATGCCGGAAATGATTTGACGCTAGAGCTAACGGTAAAAAAGCCTATGGAATTCCTAGCCCGGTACAAAGGCGTTCTGACCTGTAGAATTCGGCCCAACTACAGCGCAAAAGCTGGGGGATGCTACGACGAGGAATTACGACTGGGTTCCATGTAAATCCTCCACGCCCCCTTCGGCGGGATCATCGAGGACACCAACCCCGACCTCCGCATCCCCATCGGCTTCGCCGGAGGGCTGCACGACCGCGACCTGGGCTTCGTGAGGTTCGGCTGGCGCGACTACGACTGTCACCGACAGGTGGACCGCCCTCGACCCAATGGGCGACAGTGGCGGGGACTCGGACTGGTACGGCTACTGCCTCGATGATCCGGTGAATGGGAATGATCCATTGGGGCTGTTCGCCTGGGTCCCGCTTGCAGGGGCTGCCATCGGTGGGGCGTCCAACGCCTATGACCACTGGGACGAATGGGACTACGGAAAAGGCTCCATGAGTACATGGGACTTCGCCAAATCCGTTGGACTTGGCATGGCGACCGGGGCCGTGAGCACGTTGGGTGGCGGAATAGGCTCCACATTGCTGTGGGGAGCAGGAGCGGCAGCCGCGAATGAAGCGGGGAACCAGATGATCAAGAAAGGAACGGTGGACGACGTGGGAAAGGTGGCCAAAGCTGGTGGAGCAGGGATCCTGGGCGCGGCAACCGGCGTGGTTGGAAAAAGAATTGGCAAAAATTTAGCTACAATCACACCTCCCCATAAAATTCCAATGGAACCACTTAAAGATGGCAGCAAACTGGGAGGCATCATCGGTTCTACGGTGGGCAGCAAGACGGCGGAAGCCGTATGGCCTGAACAAAACGAGAAGGGAAAGTCGTATGACCCCAGCAGAGTGGGTGTATCTCATTGGCGGAATCGCTAGTTTTATCGGCGGATACCTCTATATCGCCGATTGGCGGCGGGACCGGCATTCGGATGATCGCCGTTTTTCATGGAAGCGTTGGTGGACGACGCAAGAGGGCCTTGCGCCGACAGAAACGTTGGCAAATGGCATCCTTCTCATCTTGACGGGTATTCTGGGAGCAGCGCTTCTCATATGGTCGTTGAATCAATAGGGTGGAAACGGCGCCCCGAAGGCATGCGCTTTCGGGGCGTCACCCACATCCCACGCACAGGACGAGCCCTGCGCCAGCCCGGCCGATAACCGCATGAGGAAAACAGAACGGTTGATCCGCACCACCACCGGCTCTTCAGGTTTCGTCAGGAAGCTGCAGATCGTGCTGCTGTGCTGCGCCCTGCTTGTCCTGCTTGCGCCATGGCCCTGCCATGCGGAAACGGACCGGCCTGCGGTGTTTTTGGGCCCGGCCATCAGGACCACGCACGTTTTGGCCAACGCCGAAGGGATGGAGAGACGCCAGCATTGCGTTGCGGGGGATGATCGGAGCGTCGTGATCGTGGCCTGCACGGCGTCCCGGCAGGGCAAGGTCGTCTACGAAACGACCTGGATCCTCGCTTCCGGGCTCGGCGTCATCGCCCTGGACGACTTCAAACTGGTCTCGGTGGAGAAGACGGACGCGGCTCCGCAGGGCCGGGAATAGCCTGGCCTTCGGCCCCGGACGGCGCACCACAAAAAAACAAAAGGCCGGGCGAACCATCGGTTCGCCCGGCCTTGCCTTTGCTTTCGGGAGCCCCGCCTAGATGACCTTGTTCAGCGGGTACTCGATGATGCCCTCGGCCCCGTGGGCCACCAGCTGGGGGATCAGCTCGCGCACGACCTTCTCCTCCACCATGATCTCCACGGAGAGCCAGTTGGGGTCCTGGAGCTCGGCCACGGTGGGCGAGTTCAGGCTCGGCAGGGAGCCGTTCAGGGCCCCGAGCTTGTCCTTGGGCA
The DNA here is from genome assembly GCF_028692895.1 of Pseudodesulfovibrio sp. Taxonomy (GTDB): domain Bacteria; phylum Desulfobacterota; class Desulfovibrionia; order Desulfovibrionales; family Desulfovibrionaceae; genus Pseudodesulfovibrio. The sequence continues at coordinate 6,757 of NZ_JAQUWN010000100.1, read as the reverse complement.
GGTTCATCTTGAGGCCGACCATCTTCTCGGCCCGGAGCGCGCCCTGCAGGAGCATGTTGATCTCCTCGATGAGCTGGCGCTTCTTCGGGTCCTCCCAGGCCTTCCTGTTGGCGATGAGCTGGGTGTTGGTCTGCATCAGCTCGGCGATGATGCGCAGGCCGTTGGCCTTGATCGTGGTGCCGGTCTCGGTGATCTCGACGATGGCGTCGCAGAGCCCTTCCACCACCTTGGCCTCGGTGGTGCCCCAGGAGAACGAGACGTCCACGTTGATGTTCTGGGCCGCGAAGTATTCCTTGGTGAAGCCCATCAGCTCGGTGGCGACCTTCTTGCCGTCCAGGTCCTCGGGCCGCTTGTACGGGGAGTCGCCCCGCACGCACAGCACCCAGCGGGCCTTGCGGTTGCTCGCCTTGGAGTAGATCAGGTCGTCCACGATGACCACGTCGGACTTGTTCTCGCGAATCCAGTCCATGCCGGTCAGGCCGACGTCGAAAGTGCCGTTCTCCACGTACATGGACATTTCCTGGGCGCGGGCGAGCGAGCAGCGGATGCGGTCGTCGTCGATGTCCGGAAAATAGTTGCGCTCGTGCAGCTTGATCTTCCAGCCCGCCTTGGCGAACAGCTTGATGGTCGCGTCCTGGAGGGAGCCCTTGGGCACGCCGAGTCGAAGTAATTGCTGGGTCATTTCTTATATACCTCTTTGGGGTCGAAGACATGCGGGGAGCATTCGCTCACCACGCCGTCCTTCAATTCACGGAAAAAGCAGGAGCGGTAGCCCGTATGGCAGGCCGCGCCGCCGATCTGCTCGATGAGCAGGACCAGGGTGTCGTCGTCGCAATCGATGCGGATGGACTTCACCTTCTGCGTATGGCCCGAGGTACCGCCCTTGTGCCACAGTTCCTGACGGCTCCGGCTCCAGTAATGGACCTCGCCCGTCTCCAGCGTCTTGTTCCAGGATTCCTCGTTCATGTAGGCCATCATCAGGACCTCGCCGGTCTCGGCGTCCTGGGCGATGGCCGGCACGAGTCCGTTCATCTTTTCGAAATCTGGTCTGATCATTGCGGTACCTCTAATCAGATGCGTTTTTCCCGGCCCGGCAATGGGCCAGGGGAGCTTACATAACGAAAGCCGATTCAAAGCGCAACTGCCGACACCCTGTGTCACGCGGTCGTCGCAAAGGAAACTTTTCGCAGCCTGGCGTCATCTATATCCGAAACAATGCCAACGGAAAACCATCGGGGGAACGCCATGACCGACCAGCCCCGGGCCGGGCGAAGGAGGCTTGCCCGCCGCGCCCGCCCGCCGGGAGGGAGCGGGGAGCAGGCCCCGTGACCGGCCGGAACTCCCTGCCAGCCGTCATCTTCCCGGCGGCCGCCCTGCTGGCGCTCCTCGCCCTGGCCGGCCCGGCCGGGGCCGTGGAACTGGTCCGGCCGGGCCACCTCGCGGCCGGGGACACCTACGGCTACGGCGTGACCGCGTCCGGCACGGTGGTGGGCGACAGCGAAAACGCGGGGGGCAACCCCATCGCCTTCCGCTGGACGCCCGACGGCGGCATGGAATCCCTTGGCGCCCTGGGCGGCGCCTATTCCTATGCCTACGGCGTCAGCAGCGACGGCGACGTGGTCGCGGGCACCAGCCAGGACGGGCTGGGGCGCGACCGTGCCTACTGCTGGACGCGGGCCACGGGCATGATCGACCTCGGCACCTTCGGCGGCGCGGATTCCGAGGCCTATGCGGTCAGCGGCGACGGCCGGGTCGTGGTCGGCGTGGCCGTGGACGGGGCGAACGTCGACCAGAGCTTCCACTGGACCACGGGGGGCGGCATGGTCCTCATCACGCCGCTGGCGGGCGGCGTCGGCTCCTCCGCCTACGCCGTGAACGGCGACGGCACGGTGGTGGTCGGCGTCAGCGACACCGGCGCGCGCGACGAGGCCTACCGTTGGACCTCCGCCTCCGGCAGCGTGGGACTGGGCGTCCTGAGCAGCGTCCTTTTCGACTTTTCCGATGCCTATGGCGTCAATGCGGACGGCTCCGTGGTCGTCGGGCGGTCGTCGTCCGCAAACTACCTGTACGAGGGCTTCCGCTGGACCGACGCCACGGGCATGGTCGGCCTCGGCACCCTGGGCGGCCTCAGCTCCGAGGCCTACGCCGTGTCCGACGACGGCTCCATCGTCGTGGGCATGTCCGACAACCCGGACGGCGTCAGCGAGGGGTTCGTCTGGACCAGCCTGGGGATGCGCTCCCTGAACGCCATGCTCGCGGACGCGGGCGTGGACATGACCGGCCTCTTCATCCACGAGGCCATCGACGTGTCCGGCGACGGCCAGACCATCGTGGGCAACGGCTACGACGCCACCGGGGCCGTGGCCACCTTCCTGATCCGCGATGCGGGCGTCACCACGGCCTCGGCCCTTGGCCAGTCCCTCGGCGAACTTTCGGCCGTGGCCTCGGACATCTCCTACATGGCCATGGGCACCATGCGCGGGCTCATGGACCAGGCGGACCACCTGCCCGAGCCGGGCGCGGTCCGGTTCTGGCTGACCGGCTCGCTGCTCGGCGACGCGTCCCTGCCCGGCCGCGACCAGGGCGGCGAGGGCGGCCTCGGCATATCGGCCGGGCTGGCGGACGGTCTGGTCCTGGGCTCCGGCCTCTTCCTGGGCCGCCGCTCGGTGGACACCCTGTACGGCGGCAACCAGCAGTCGAACATGTTCGGGCCCGGCGCGTTCCTGAGCTACGCCCCGGAGCCCACGGGCTGGCGCGTCAAGCTCGGGGCCCTCTACGAGCGGGCCAGCCTGACCCTCGACCGGGGCTATCCCAACGGCGCGGGCTCCACCGTGGCCTCGGGGGCCACCAAGGGGCACGTCGTCTCCCTGAGCGGCCACCTGGGCTGGGTCCACCCTCTGACCCCGGTCCTGGCCGTGCAGCCTTACCTGGAGTACGACCTCCAGGCCATGATCCTGGACGCCTACACCGAGACCGGCACCCCGTTCCCGGTCCACTTCAAGGAGCGGCGCGACGTCATGAACAAGTCCCGGCTGGGCGCGGAGCTGCGCTGCTCGGCCCGGGACGACCTGGACCTATGGACCTGGGCGGCCTGGTCGCACCGGTTCGAGACGAAGGGGCCGTCCATGAGCGGCCACCTGGTGGGACTGAGCGACTTCACCTACGGCGGGGCGCGGATCGACCGCGACTGGGGCGAGTTCGGCGGCGGGCTCAAGTACCGGCCAAGCGACCGGGTGGAGTGCTACTCCCGCGCCACCGCAGCCGTGGGCAACGACCGCTACGCCGCCCCGGACCTGGCCCTGACCTCCGGCGTGTCCTGGGCCTTTTAGGCGGCCGGGCGGATGGCCGGGGCATCCCCCTCAACTCCAACCTATCTCCAGCGGAGCCCGGCGGATTACACCCTACAGGCTTGATACCCATTCTTGCCCCCTGTATACGAGGAGCGACCTTCATCACCCTCAAGCCGGATCGGGCAAAATGGAACAGAATCCCTTTTCCCTCTATGACTTCCTTGGATATTTCGCCCCAGGCGCGATCTTCAGCCTTGGAGTGCTGCTGGTCTTCAGCAAATGCGGACTTAACCCTGTAGACTTGCAAGACGAGTCGTCCACCTACCAATGGCTGATCGCCATAGTGTTCATTCTGTTTTCCTATGTCTTCGGCTTTGCTCTCAGCATTATTTCCGGCGAATTGGTTGAAAAATATCTTATATGGCGAAGCGGCTACCCCTCCAAGGTCAGATATGCCGTACCCCAAAAAACGTTCATCGAGTGCTTGTTCGATGACGGTTACCGAGGGCACTTCTATCTTTTCTTCTTCCTTGTTTTTCTCTTCCCTGTTTTGATTCTTGATCTCCTTTTCGGGAAATGCCTTGGACTAGAGAAAAAGTATTTCAAAAGGTACCGTTATCCTGACGAACTTAGCATCCTAAAACGGCATACATACAAAGTCCTCGGCCTCCTAACAGAGAATCCAGAATCGCTAGTGAACAGTAACGCCAACTTCTTCAAATATCTTTACCACTATACATATGAAAATGAATCCGCGCACTCTAGAAAGATGCAAAACTATGTGGCCCTTTACGGCTTTTCAAGAACAATGACGCTTATTTTCTCTCTCTTTTTCCTCGTCAACTTAGGCTCAGTCGGCCTCAGACTGTCTGGGTATACATGCATCAGTTTCCATCCCTTCGATCACGACGTATTATTCCTCCTGTCCAGCGCCCTGCTCGCATATACGTTTTTTGTCGGGTTTGCGAAGTATTACCGGCGGTACACCGATGAAGTACTGATGGCCACCGTAGCGATGGTAATTTCCAAACAAAACGTCTCCCCCAGCAATTCCGGTTCACCCGACGTGCAGGCCTGACCCCCCAAGCCCTCGTCGTCCCCCTGCCGTTTACCCCGCTCCCCGAATCTGCTAGACCACACCATTCGCAACACCCACAAGGAGCTATACGGACATGCCTGTTCGTTCCAAAGAGAATTTCCTGGTCTTCGGCGCGCCCCTCATCACTCAGGACGAGATCGACGAGGTCACCGCCTCCCTCAAGTCGGGCTGGCTCGGCACCGGCCCCAAGGTCGCCCGGTTCGAGAAGGACTTCGCCGCCTACGTCGGCGCAGACCACGCAGCGGCCTGCAACTCCTGCACCGCCGCCCTGCACCTCGCCCTGGTCGCCCTGGACCTGAAGCCCGGCGACGAGGTCATCACCACCCCGCTCACCTTCTGCGCCTCGGTCAACGCCATCATCCACGCCGGGTGCACCCCGGTCCTGGCCGACGTCGACCCCGTGACCCAGAACATCGACCCGGCCTCCATCCGCGCAAAGATCACGGACCGCACCCGGGCCATCCTGCCCGTCCACTTCGCGGGCCGCGCCTGCGACATGGACCCGATCATGGCCCTGGCCCGCGAGCACGGCCTCAAGGTCGTCGAGGACTGCGCCCACGCCATCGAGACCACCTACAAGGGCCGCCACGCCGGGACCTTCGGCGACTTCGGCTGCTTCTCCTTCTACGTGACCAAGAACGTCTGCACCGGCGAGGGCGGCATGGTCGTCACCCGCGACGCGGACGACATCCGCACCGTCAAGGTGCTCGGCCTGCACGGCATGTCCGCCGACGCCTGGAAGCGCTTCTCGGACGAGGGCTACAAGCACTACGAGGTCATCCACGCGGGGTTCAAGTACAACATGATGGACATCCAGGCCGCCATCGGCATCCACCAACTCAAGCGGGTCGAGGAGAACTTCAAGCGCCGCTGCGAGATATGGGACATGTACCAGCAGGCCTTCGCGGCCCTGCCCGTGGGCAAGCCCGCGCCCGAGGAGCCGGAGACCCGCCACGCGCGGCACCTCTATACCCTGATGATCGACCCGGTCTACGCAGGCATCGACCGCGACCAGTTCCTGGTCCGCATGAACGCGGAGAACATCGGCTGCGGCGTGCACTACCTCTCCATTCCCGAGCACCCGTACTATCGTGACCGCTTCGGCTGGAAGCTGGAGGACACGCCCCAGGCCGTGGCCCTGGGCCGACAGACCGTCAGCCTGCCCCTCTCGCCCAAGCTCACGGACGACGACGTGGCCGACGTGGTCACGGCCGTCAAACGCTGCCTGGAGGCCTAGCCGTGCGGCGCGCGCCGGGGATTCTCGCCGCCCTGCTCCTCGCCCTGGCCCTGCTGGCCGGGGCGGCCCCGGCGGGCGGCCCGCCCCGGTTCGACCCGGCCACGGTCCCGGCCGCGCCCGACTATGCGCGGGACGCCGCCTGGCTCGCCCTGCCGGACGATCCGGACGCCCACCCCGTGGACGTGTTCTGGGTCTACCCCACCGTGCTCCACGACCAGTCCCACTGGCTCATGGACACCGCGGCCAGCGACGCCCTGCCCGCCGCCGCGTCCACCCTTGCGAACCAGGCCGCCGTGTTCTCGGGCCAGGCCAACCTCTATGCCCCGAAATACCGCCAGATGAACCTGGCCGCCCTTACCCTGCCCGAGGCCGAACGCAACGCCCTGCTCGGCTACGGCGAGGACGACGTGTGGCGCGCCTTCTCCTACTATCTCGCCCACTACAACCACGGCCGCCCGTTCATCCTGGCCGGGCACAGCCAGGGTTCCGACGTCCTGGCCGCCCTCTTCCTGAGTAAATGGGGCAGCTTCGGCTTCGAGGACCGGCTGGTGGCCGCCTACCTCATCGGCTGGTCCGTCACGCAAGCCGACCTGGATGCCAACCCGCGCCTCGCCCTGTGCGCAGCCCCGGACCAGACAGGCTGCTTCATCACCTACAACACCGTGGCCGCCGGGCATCAGCAGGACGCCCCGACCATCCTGCCGGGCGCGCTCTCGGTCAATCCGCTCAGTTGGACCACAGACGGACGCCTCGCCCCGGCCACCCTCAATCTCGGCGCGCGCCTCGGCGGGCCTGACGGCGAGTTCCGCACCCTTCCCGGCTTCACCTCGGCGCAGATCGTTGGCGCGGGCCTGGTGGTGGCCCCGTCCGATCCGGCTCTGGTGGAGCTCCACTCCGCCGCCTTCCCCGCCGGGGTGTACCACGCCTTCGACTACGCCCTCTTCTTCGAAAATTTGCGGGAGAACGCCGCACGCCGCATCCGCGCCTGGCTCGAACGCCAATAGAAATACCATGTCGGCACTCCCAGGCTTAAGCTGATACACATATCAGTAAATAGTGAAGCTCAAAGGAGGGCCGACATGGCTAGTATTTCGGTATCATCAGTTTGCCGGTTTGTGGAAGCCTTTATTG
>NZ_JAQUWN010000099.1 GCF_028692895.1 Pseudodesulfovibrio sp. | reverse complement strand
ACGGCGTGAAAGGCCGTCGTCCTGGACCAGGCTAGACGATGGGGACGCAATTTGGCTGGGCTGCAAGGACTCGAACCTTGATTAACGGAGCCAGAACCCGTCGTCCTGCCAATTGAACGACAGCCCAGTAGCGAAGTGATGATTTAAAGGGTGGTCGCCCTTATGTCAACTTCTTTTTTGCGCAACTATTAAACAGCCTTGGCGAGCTGCCGGGTGCGCTTCTTCAGTTTGTTGATCTTGCGGCGGATGCGATCGCGAACCGTGCGGTTTTCCTGGGCGTCCTTGTCGGCGCGCAGGGTGCGGATCTGCCGCTTGATGTCGCTGATCTGCTTTTTGTACGGGGAGGTCTGCTGCTCCTCGACGATGCCGAAGAGATCCTTGATGGCCGCGACCAGCTCTTCCTTGCTCTTGCCGGAAGCGCCGACGATCATCGGGAGCTTCTCGATGCACAGGGCGCGCAGCTCCTTGGTGGTCATCTTTTCCAGGGGCTTGGTCAGGCCAAGCTCGTCAAAGGCGATTTCTTTTACTTCTTCGCTCATGGTGTACTCCTTAAAAAGTTCGCGGCGGCGTCTCAATCCTTGTCGAACATCCGCCTGTACGCCCGGTAGCATTTCCCCAGCGGGGAGTCCGGGTCCAATTCCAACTCACCCAATTTCTCGGGCTTTTTAAGTTTCCTCGGAGGCTCTGGGGCCTCCAGCCGGATTGCTCCGTCCAAAGGAGTCCTGCCGTTTAGCAGCTCGAAGGTCACTTTGTCAAAGACTTCCTCACCCAAAAATTCGGTCACCCTGGCGAGGATCATGGGGGCCAGGAACTGCGCCTCCTGCATGACCATGGGGTCCCCGGCCGCCAGGATGAGCGTGCGGCGGCGGTGGCCCAGGGGGCGCGCCAGGGCGGCCATCTCGCCCATGAGTTCGCCCCAGTGGTTCCACAGCCGGACCAGGGCCATGCCGCCCGTGGTGTCCAGCCGGTCCAGGAAGCGGGGCAGGGTGTTGCCCAGGCGCACGGTGCGGCTCATGCGCCCGGCGCGGTTGAAGTGGCGGAGGTAGGCCATGTCAGGGCGCCGGCCGGAGGGTTACGGTGACCACCGGGGGCACCAGTTCGTAGGCCTCGCCGCTGCGTTCCTGCTCGTCCACCTCGCGGGCCACCTCCTTGCCCACGTCCTCGGGCTGGCCGCCCTTCAGGATGCCGCCGATGAGCCCGTCGCGCAGCGCGCGGTCCGGCTTGAAGCGGCGGGTCACGGTCAGGTCCACCTGCTCGTACCCCTCCTTGGCGATGGTCAGGAGGTGGTCGCCCCGGCGGTCCAGGGAGACCGCGCAGGGCGTGGTGCAGATCTTGCGGCCGTCGGCCCAGACCGTGGCCCCCATGGGGTTGGTCGAGACCGGGATCTTCTGTTTGGGCACGCCGCAGGCGGCCAGGGCGCACGCCAGGATGAGGAGCAGGCCGGTGAGCCTGGATATGCGTCTTGCCACGTCCGCCTCGCAGGGGTTTCGGCCGACCCTGATCAGGGCCGCGCCCGCCACCGTTATCGCAGGAACGGCCGCTGTGGGCAAGAGGGGCGTCCGGGCGAGAAAAGGGCCCCGTCGCAACCGGCGGAGCCCTCGGGGGTCGCCCGAATAACCGCTACTGGGCCGAATCGCCGCCCTGGTCGCTCGCCTGGCCGGAGTCCTGGCCGGCGGGCTGTTCCGCGTTCTTGAGCAGGTCGAGGACGCCGAGCCCGGCCTCCACCGGGTTGACGCTGACGCCCACGCTGGCCTTGGTGGAGGTCGTGGTCTTGCTGTAGGAGCCGTTGCCTAAGGACTCGGAGCTCTTGCTGCTCTTCCATTCCTTCTTGGTGCCCACGGTGGGGGCGGCCACGGCCGCGGCCTTGGCCGCGTCCTCCAGCGCCCCCGCCGGGTCGTCCCGCACCGCGTCGCCCAGGGTGGCGGGCTCGGTGGTCTGGACGTCCGCCTTTTCGGCGTTTTCGAATCGGGCCCGGTCGGCCGGGTCGAGCTGATCCGGGGAGATGACGATCTGGCCCTGCCCGCCGGCGGCCTGGGCCACCTGGTTCACGGGGCGGAGGGTGACCACCACCGAGGCGGGCGAGAGCACGTAGGCGTTGCCCGACTGCTCGTCCGCGCTCACGTTCATCAGGGCGTTGGCCACCGCGCCGTCGGTATTGGCTCCGTTGGAGCTGGACCACATTCCGGCGTTGGTGGCGTTGCGGGCCACGGTGGCGGTGTCGTACTTGCGGGTGATCTGGACGTCCACCTGGCGGTAGCCGTCCTTCTTCAGGGTCAGGATGTGGGGCTGGGTCTTTTCCAGCGTGACGTTGCAGGGCGTGGTGCCCACGGGCTGGCCGTCGGCCAGGACGTCCGCGCCGTCCGGGTTGCTGCTGACGGGGATGTTCTGGGTGGCGGCGCCGCACGCGCCCAGCAGGAGGGCGAGGACGAGGATGGCGGAGAGGCGAAAGGGTTTCATCTGTCACTCCATCGGAGGGTTAACGGTTGATTTGTTATGGGTAATGATCGATCGGGCCGGAAAAAGTTTCACCCGAGCAGCCTCCCCGGCGCGGGGCGGGCGGCCAATGCGAAGCGCCCCCGGCGGAGGTTCCGCCGGGGGCGCTTGCGATGCGTTGCTACATGCAGACCCGGGCCCGGTAGTTGACGATCAGCGTCGGGCAGCCGGGCGAGAGGGCCACCTGGATGACCGTGGAGCCCACGGTGGCGGCGGCCGGTTCCTGGCTGGAGGAATATTGGGCCATGACGATGACGTCGGCCCCGGACCAGCGGGCCTTCTTGAGGATTTCGGTGTAGGGCGCGCCTTCCCAGCAGTCGAAGGTGTGGCTGATGCCGGTCAGCGGCTTGGCGTAGCGCTTCTCCATCTTGGCCTTGGCCTCTTCGATGAAGACGTTCATGTCCTGCATGTAGTACTTGGGCTCGGGGCAGCGGGCGCCCACGTCCAGGACGTGGAAGACGTCGATGTGCGCCCCGGTCTGGCGGGCCAGTTGCACGGCGTAGCACAGGGCCGAGTCCGAGGGGGTGGAGAAGTCCGTGGCCATGAGGATGCGCTTGATCCCGGCCATCTGCGGCGAGGGTTGGGTGACCACCAGGACCGGGCTGAACACGTTGGAGCAGACCTTGCGGATGGAGGTGTCGACCGTGCCCCACATGCGGTCGGGCCGGATCATGGAGCCGGTGTGGTGGCCCATGACCACCAGGTCGACGCCCTCGGTGTGGATGATCTTGAGCAGCTTCTCGTGGGCCGGGCCGGTGACTACGCGCACCTCGTGCCGGGTGCCCTCCAGCCCCTGGGCGAAGGTCGCGGCGATCTTTTGCCGCGCGGATTCGACCAGCTTTTCCTCGGGGACGATGTCCTCGAACGTGCACCACGCGTTCTGGCACAGGGGCAGGGCGTGGTAGACGACCAGTTCGGCGTCGTGCTGGCGGGCGAGGTCGAACGCTGCCTGGGGCGCGGCCTCGGGGGCGATCTGCGGAGTGGCGGCCAGAAGTATCTTCTTGAACATGCGGTCTCCTTGTGCGGCCGGAATCCGGCCGGACTTGTCATTCCCTACTCCAGCCAACTATCGCAATTTCAGGCGGGTCGGGCAAGTATTAATGTAAAATGATTGCCCGGTTACCATCGCCCGATCCCGGCCGGACGCCGGTTCCTTTTTCTCCTTGACGGGTCCGGCCTTGTGGGCTAGAAACCGAATATTCCGTATATCAAGATATCCTGATATAGGCGGCCGAGATGGAAATTATCAAATATTGCAAAGCGCTTGCCGATGAAACCCGGGTCCGGCTGGTCAACGTGCTCCTCGCCTACGAGCTGAACGTGGGCGAGATCGTGCAGGTCATGGACATGGGGCAGTCGCGCATCTCGCGACATTTGAAGATATTGGCCGAGTCCGGGCTGGTGGACGTCCGCCGCGACGGGCTGTGGGCGTTCTATCGCGCCAGCGAGGATGGGCCGGGCCGTGATTTTCTGGACGGCGTGGCCTCCCTGCTTGACGGCGAGGAGCTCCGGCGCGACCGCAACCGGGCGGACAAGGTCATCCGCGAGCGCACGGCGGCCACGCGCCGCTTCTTCGACGACATCGCGCCCGAGTGGGGCCGCATGACCGCCGAGATCCTGGGCGGGCTGGACCTCAGCCGGGAGATCCGGCAGCGGCTGCCCCGGTGCGGCACGGCGGCGGACATCGGCTGCGGCACGGGCGACCTGCTGGAGATCATGGCCGAGCACGCGGACATGGTCATCGGCGTGGACAACTCGCCGCGCATGCTGGAGCTGGCCGGGGAGCGGTTTCCGGACGACGCCCACATGAGTCTGCGCATCGGCGAGACCACGCACCTGCCCCTGCGCGACCAGGAGGCGGATTGCACGGTCATGTCCCTGGTGCTGCACCACCTGGCGCGGCCCGAGGACGCGCTCCGCGAGGCGGCCCGCGTGCTCCGGCCCGACGGGCGGCTGCTCATCGCCGAGTTCGACCAGCACGAGGTCGAGGTCATGCGCAGCGACTACGGGGACCGGCGGCTCGGCATTCCGCGCGAGAAGATGCGCACCTGGCTGGAACAGGAAGGATTTTCCCTGGTGAAGTCCACGGATTTCGCCGTGAACAAGGGCCTCGTCGTCGTCCTGTACGAGGCCGTCAAACTCTAGCAAACTACCTCAAGAAGGGAGGGATACCATGTCCACCAACGTCAAACCTTTGGAACCGACCCTCGACCACATGGTCGCCGACATGAAGCTGGCCGAGTGGGGCCTCATGGAAATGCAGCTTTCCGAGCGCGAGATGCCGGGCCTGATGGCCATCATCGAGAAGTACGGCGACGAGAAGCCGCTGAAGGGCTTCAAGATCACCGGCTCGCTGCACATGACCATCCAGACGGCCATGCTCATCAAGTGCCTGCACGCCCTGGGCGCGGACATCCGCTGGGCGTCCTGCAACATCTTCTCCACCCAGGACCACGCCGCGGCCGCCGTTGCCGAGGCCGGGCTGGCCAAGGTCTTCGCCTGGAAGGGCGAGACCCTGGAGGACTACTGGTGGTGCACCGAGCAGGCTCTGACCTGGCCCGACGGCTCCGGCCCGGACCTGATCGTGGACGACGGCGGCGACGCCACCCTGCTCATCCACCAGGGCGTCAAGGTCGAGAAGGACCCTTCCCTGTGCGACCGGCAGTACGACGTGCACGAGTTCCAGATCATCATGGACCGTCTGGCCGCCTCGGTGAAGGCCGATCCCTCCAAGTGGACCCGCATTTCCGAGAAGGTGCGCGGCGTGTCCGAGGAGACCACCACCGGCGTGCATCGCCTCTATGAGATGCAGCGCACCGGCGAGCTGCTCTTCCCGGCCATCAACGTCAACGACTCCGTGACCAAGTCCAAGTTCGACAACCTTTACGGCTGCCGCGAGTCCCTGGCCGACGGCATCAAGCGCGCCACTGACATCATGGTGGCGGGCAAGGTCGTGGTCGTGGTCGGCTACGGCGACGTGGGCAAGGGTTGCGCCCAGTCCATGCGCGGCTTCGGCGCGCGCGTCCTGGTCACCGAGATCGACCCCATCTGCGCCCTCCAGGCGGCCATGGAAGGCTTCGAGGTCACCACCATGGCGGACGCGGCCCCGCGCGGCGACATCTTCGTCACCTGCACCGGCAACTATCACGTTGTCACCGGCGAGCACATGGAGGCCATGAAGGACGAGGCCATCCTCTGCAACATCGGCCACTTCGACTCCGAGATCGAGATGATCTACCTGGAGAAGACCCCCGGCTGCGTCAAGAAGACCGTCAAGCCGCAGGTGGACAAGTGGACCCTGAAGTCCGGCAAGTCCCTGATAATCCTGGCCGAGGGCCGTCTGGTCAACCTGGGCTGCGCCACCGGCCACCCGAGCTTCGTCATGTCCAACTCCTTCACCAACCAGGTGCTGGCCCAGATGGATCTGGCCAAGAACGACTACGACCCCAAGGTCATGATCCTGCCCAAGAAGCTGGACGAGGAAGTGGCCCGGCTGCACCTCGCCCGCCTCGGCGTCACGCTGGAGAAGCTGACCCGGAAGCAGGCCGACTACATCGGGGTGGACGTGGAAGGCCCCTTCAAGCCCGATCACTACCGCTACTAGACGAATCCATATGCAGGGGGAGCCGCAAGGCTCCCCTTGTTCTTTCCGGAGGGACGCCATGCGCGCCATACTGATCCCGCTGCTCGCCGCCGCCTTCCTGGCCCTGGTCCCGGTCCCGTCCGCGCTGGCCGGGGAGGTCGCCGGGCTCCGGGCCGAGGCCGACAGCTTCAAGGAATGGGGCTCGCCGGACCGGCTGGTGGACGGCGATCCGGCCACGGCCTGGGTGGGCGGCGGCAAGGGCGTCGGGCCCGGCAAGGTCCTGACCTTCACTCTGCCCGGCCCCCGGCCCATCACCCGGCTGCGCATCGCCAACGGCAACCAGGCGCCGGGCCGCTTCGGCGAGTTCCGCTGCGTCACCGCCGCCGCGCTCATCCTGCCCGACCGGGCCGTGCACTGGTTCGTGCTCCGGCCCGAGCCGGGCGAGCAGGACGTGGTCTTTCCCCCGGTCACGGTGGACGGCTTCCGGATCGCCATCGCAGGCGTCTCCGGCCCCCCGGCTCCGGGCGGGGAAGGGGACGACAAGGTGGCCGTGTCCGAGGTCCGCGCCTTTGACGACGCCGGGCCGCTGGGGGCGACGGTCGCGGCCGGGCCCTCCCGGACCGAGACCCTGCCCGTGCAGAAGGCCCCGGCCGCCGCGCCGGGCGGCATGGACTATTTCGCGGCCACCAAGCCCGGTTCGGCCTGGCTCCGGACCGCCGTGCCCGCCGGGGCCGAGGCCCCGCCCGCGCCCGCCCCGTCCCCCGGGGTCCAGCCGTGGATGCGCGACCTGGTCTTCGGCTATTTCAACGGCCTGGCCTCCCTGGACGACGGTTACCTCGACGTCTTCGCCCCGGCCGTGCGCGAGCGGGAGCGCAGGGGGCTCGACCTGCTGCGCGACGACCGGCGCGCCGGGCGGCTGCCCGTGACCGGCCCGGCCCAGGGCGACCCGTCGGGCCTGGCCCTGGGCAAGCCCGTGCTCCGGGGCAAGGCGGCCATGCTGCCGGTGCGCGGGCTGTACCGCTTCACCGGGGACGGCCGGACCTTCGGGTTCCGGGTGGACGCGCAGTTCTCCTTCGTCAACGGGGACGAGGGGTGGCGCATCAACGGCGTGGTCGCCCGCTGACGTGGCAGGCGGGGGAAAACGGCGGGTTAAGATTCTCCGGGCGCGGCCGATAAAAAGGGGAGCCAAAGGACTGGTTTTTCTGCTATCGGAACCGTTATGTCGATGTTGCGCCTGAACGAATCGCTCTTCCTCGCCCTGGCCGCGCTGGTGCTGGCCTGCGGGCCCGCTCTGGCCGGTTCCGTGGCCGGTGTCACTGCCGACGCCGCGAATTTCCAAGGGAATTTCACGCCCGCCCGGCTGGTGGACGGCGACCCGGCCACGGCCTGGGTGGGCGGCGGCACGGGCGTGGGGCCGGGCAAGTGGATCGAACTGGCTTTCCCCGGCCCGGTGCGGGTGGACGGCCTGTCCGTGGCCACGGGCAACCAGGCCGCCGGGCAGTTCGGCAAGTTCCGCCGCCTGACGCGCGGCGTGGTCATCTTTCCGGACGGCACGCGCCGGAAGTTCAGCCTCAAGCCCGCCGCCGGGGAGCAGCGCGTCCCCCTCGAACCCCGCACCGCCACCTCCCTCAGGATCATCATTACCGGCGTGGACCCGGACGGCCGCGACGACGCCATGGGCGACGCCAAGGTGGCCGTGTCCGAAATCCGCGTCCTCGGCACCCCGGAGGCCGCCGCCGAAACGCCGGTCCAGACCGCGTCCGAAACCGCCGCGCCACCGGCCGCCGCTCCCGAAGCCGCGCCGCCCGCACCGGAACCCGCCGCCGAACCGGCCCCGGCCCTCAAGCCCGCGCCCAAGGCCGCGCCAGCGTCCGCGCCGAAGCCCGGGCCGAAGGCCGCGCCAGCGCTCGAAGCCAAGCCCGCGCCCAGGCCCGAGCCCGCCCCGGAGGTGGAGATGCGGGCCGCGCCGCAGCCGAAGGCCGCCCCGGCCCCGGACGTGAAACCGGCCCAGCCCGCCCGGAAGGAAAAGCCCGAGGCCGCGCCGAAAAAGGCGGCCGCCCCCAAGAAGAAGGCGGCCAAGCCAGCGCCCGCGGCTTCGGACGGCGGGGCCATCACCCGACTGCGTCCGGCGCATGAGGTCCCGCCGGACAGGGAGCTTGCCATGGGGAACATCTCGCCCTGGCTCGACCTGGAGCTGGTGGCCGAGATCAAGCGCTATTTCGGCCTGCTGACCACGCTGCACGACAGCTATCCGTCCCTGTTCGCCCCGGCCGTGCGCGAGCGGGAGCGGGCCGCGTTCCTGAAGCTCCAGGAGGAGATGCGGGCCGGGGGCGACTTCGCCGACCACCACCTGGCCATGCTGGAGCACATCGGGCTCAGCTTCGACCGGCCCGAGGAGGGCGACGGACGGGTCACGGTCCGGGTGCACGGCCCCTACCGCTACTACGTGGGCGACAAGGCCTTCGAGTTCGCGGTGGACAGCGACGTCACCCTGGTCCGCGAGGACGGAAAGTGGCTCATCCTCGACGTGCGCGACCGCTGAGCGCGGCCCTCCTTTTGTGAAGACGATCCGCCGCCGGCTGTGCTAGGGTGCCGCCATGTTCCAGCGCATCGCCCGCTTCCTGCTTTCCCTCGCCTGCCTGATCGGCCTCCTGGCCGCGTCCCCGGCCCCGGCCATGGACGTCACGGTCACGGTGTCCAGCGTCAAGGTGGACTTCGGCCTGCCCGGCGCGCCGGAGAACCTGCTGGACGGCGATCCCGGCACGGCCTGGATCGGCGGCGGCATCGGGCCTGGCCGTGGGCAGTGGATCGACCTTGCCTTCGGCGTGCCCGTGCGGGTGGAGAAGCTGGGCATCTTCAACGGCAACCAGGCCGAGGGCGAGTTCGAGCGTTACCGGCGCATCCGCTCCGGCCGCATCATCTATCCCGACGGCATCGAGACCCAGTTCTGGCTGCGCGACGAGCCGGGCGAGCAGGTGGTGGTCTGCCGGGGCCGTCCCTTCAAGAGCCTGCGCATCCAGGTGGACGAGGTCTTTCCCAAGGGGGACCGCACCTCCAAGATGAAGCTGGCCGTGTCCGAGCTGAAGCTTTACCTTTCCCTGACCGCGCCGCCGGGCGGGGACGAGGCCGAGAACCTGCCCAAGTCCGGGTTCATCCCGGCCCCGCCGCCAGCGGACCCGGACCGGATCGTGCCGCCGGAGGTCGTGGCCCTGCTGCGCGAGTTCTACGTGCGCCAGACCTCGCTGGCCGACGACTACGCCGAGCTCTTCGCCAAGGACGTGCGCGACCGCAACGACTTCCGCTTCGAGGTGCTCAAGGAGATGCAGCGCCAGCAGGGCACCTACAGGCTGCTGCGCGACGCCAGGGTGGACACCTCCAACCTCGGCTTCGAGCTGGTGGAGAAGGAGGGCGACTGGCTCAAGGTGCGCGCCTTCGGCACCTATCGCGTGCAGGTCCCCAAGGGCGACAGGATCATCCTGGACAAGAACCTGGAGGACGACTCGACCTTTGTCCTGTCCAAGGACTCCGAGGGCTGGCGCATCGTCGAACTGGAAGGCGAGGAATCTCTTTTCCGGTAAGCCCCGGTCCCTCCATCTCCCATCCCCTTCGAAGCTTCCAGGTCCGCTTCACCGTTTTTCATCCTCCTGATTTCTTTGTAAAAGGTATCCCCCCCCCCATTCCAGAATGATACGCGTCATCCGACACGGTCGGCGTCCGCCAACCTATCGATAACCCGCCCCGCGCAGCGGAGCCAAAAAGTTTTGAAGGAGAGAGGGGATGGGGGGCCGGGGGAAGGGGAGAGGGGAAACTTTTACAAAAGTTTCCCCTCTCCCCTTCCCCCGG
>NZ_JAQUWN010000098.1 GCF_028692895.1 Pseudodesulfovibrio sp. | reverse complement strand
TGGTCTGGGCCGTGCGCCAGCAGCAGGGCACACTTTCCGACCTGGACACGGCCATCCTGTTTCTGGACGAATGGCGCAAACTCTACGCAAAACGAGGTTGACTTTTCTTAAAGCGCCGCATGAAGAAACGCCGCCTTCAAAATGAAGTCGGCGTTTCTTTCAAAGTAAATACGATCACTTAGAACTGCTTCTTGAACTGCCGCAGCCAGGCCAGAAGCTTGGGCTCCTCACCCTGTTCCTTGGGGTGGTAGAAGCGGCGGCCTTTGACCTCCTGGGGAAGGTAGTCCTGGTCCGCCCACGCCTTGGGGAAGTTGTGCGGGTAGAGATAGCCGTGGCCGTAACCCCACTCGCGCTGCAGCGCGGTAGTGGCGTTGCGCAGGTGGAGCGGCACCGGGGCTGGTCCGTTCTCGCGAACCTCCTGCTGGGTGGTGCGGTAGGCGGCGTAGGTGGAGTTGCTCTTGGGCGACAGGGCAAGGTAGACCGCCGTTTCGGCCATGGGAATGAACCCCTCGGGCATGCCGATGGCCTCCACGGCCTGGTGGCAGGCCACGGCCATGGGCAGGGCCGCCGGGTTGCCAAGTCCGATGTCCTCCGAGGACGAGATGATGAGTCGCCTGGTGACGAAACGCGGGTCCTCGCCGCTTTCCAGCAGGCAGGCCAGGTAATAGAGGGCCGCGTCCGGGTCGCTGCCCCGGATGGACTTGATCAGGGCCGAGGCCAGCTCGTAGTGGGAGTCGCCGTCGCGGTCGCCCCGGACCACGATCTCGGGCAGGGAGTCGCGCAGGCTCTCCGGCGTGCGCTTGGCGCGGGGGAGCTCGGCCGTGTACTCCAGCAAATTCAACAGGGTGCGCGCATCACCGCCGCCCATGGAGGCCAGGATCTCGTAGCACTCCTCCTCCAGGTCCAGGGAGAGCGCCTCGGCCCCGCGATGCGCCACCTGAAGCAGTTCGGCCTTGGTCAGTGGCCGTAGCCGGAGGACATGCAGCCGCGAGAGGAGCTGGCGGGTGACGCTGAAGGACGGGTTCTCGGTGGTGGTGGCCAGCAGCGTGATCTCGCCACTCTCCAGGATGGGAAGGAAAAAATCCTGCTGGGCCTTGGAGAAGCGATGCAGCTCGTCCAGAATGAGAACGTCGTGGCCGGGCAGTTGCTTGCGCAGGGCGGTCAGCCCGGCTTCGGGCGCGCTGACCCGCAGGCTCTTCTTGCCGGTCAGCGAGGCAAGGAGCAGGGCGAGGGTGGACTTGCCGCAGCCCGGCGGGCCGAACAGGAGCAGGCTGGGCAATCGCTTGGACTGGGCAAAGGCCTCAATCCGGTTGCGGATGTGCCCCTGGCCGACGAACTCCTCCATGGTGGCGGGCCGAATGCGGTCGGCAAGTGGTTGATTCTCTTCTATTTCCAGCTTCATTTTATATCCTGTCCGGCAAAGAATCCAAGGCTCAGGCAATAGGTGGCGGCGGTTTCCCAGCGAAGGATGCTGTCCCCCAGCGTCATTGGGGCGAAGCCTCCGTCGATGAGGGCGCGGGCCTCGTCCGGCTCCAGGCCGCCCTCCGGGCCGATGACCACCAGGCTGCGGCAACCGGCCAGGTGGCCAGGCGTGAGCGGCGCAGTGGCCTCCGCAGCCTCCCAGGCAAGATAACATCGGTCGAACCCGGCCGCAAACGCCAGGAGTTCGGGAATGCCGCCGGGCAGCAGCGCGAGGCGGGGTAGAAACGGGTTGCCGCACTGCTTGGCCGCCTGGACGCACTTGTCCCGCCAGGATTCCTTGGCGTCGTCCGGGACCTCGCCCTGGCTGCGGGAGGCGGTCCAGAAGGCCAGGCCGAGCGCCTTCAGTTCAACCGCTTTTTCAAAAAGATAGGGCCGCCGCTTGGACTTGCCCCAGCCGATGGCCAGGGTCACGCCCGAGGCCGGGGCCGTGTGCTCGTCCAGACGCAGAGCCTCCAGCTCCGCCCGGTTCTTGCGCAGCGCGAGGATGCGGAATGCGCCCTCGTGGCCGTCCCCGTCGAAAAGACGCACCTCGTCGCCCACCCGGGAGCGGAGCACGGTGTGGATGTGGTGGGCCTCGCCGCCGTCCAGCCGGACCGTTTCACCGGGCTGGCCCGGCCACGCCTCGGGCGGCAGGAAGAAGGAGTTCAGTCGCGCCATGAAGCCTCGAACAAAAGGGCCGGAGACGAATCCCCGGCCCGTTGGTTAGCACTCGTTTTCGACCAGGTCCTCGTAGGTCTCCCGCTTTCGGGCCACCGTGACCTTGTCGCCGTCCACCAGCAGCTCGCAGGCGCGCGGCCGGGAGTTGTAGTTGGACGACATGACGAAGCCGTAGGCCCCGGCGGAGTATACCGCCAGCCGCTCCCCGGCCTGGACCTCGGGCAGCTCGCGGTCGCGCGCCAGGAAGTCGCCGGACTCGCAGATGGGGCCGACCACGTCGTAGAGCGAGGCGGAACGCCCGTGGTGCTCAACTTCTTCGATCTTGTGATAGGAGCCGTAGAGGCTCGGACGGATCAGGTCGTTCATGCCCGCGTCCACGATGAGGAAGTTCTTGCTGGGGTTGGACTTGGTGTAGACCACCTCGGTGATGAGCACGCCCGAGTTGCCGGCCACGACGCGGCCCGGCTCCAGGATGAGCTTCAGGGGCACGCCTTCGAGCCGCTTGCGCAGGGCCTGGCCGAACTCGGAGGGGTGGGGCGGTTCCTCGGAGTCGTAGGGAATGCCGAGCCCTCCGCCCAGGTCGAGGTAGGTGATGTTCAGCCCCATGTCCTTGAGGCGGCCATAGAAGACCAGGAGCTTGTCCAGGGCCTCCAGGAAGGGATCGAGGCTCGTCAGTTGGGAGCCGATGTGGCAATCCATGCCGACAGGGTCGATGTGCTCCATCCCCGCAGCCAGTTCGTAGGCCTCAAGGGAGTGGTCGATGTCCAGGCCGAACTTGTTCTTCTTCATGCCCGTGGAGATGTAGGGATGGGTCTGCGGGTCCACGTCGGGATTGATGCGGAAGCTGATCTTGGCCGTCTTGCCCATGCTCCCGGCCACCTCGTTGATCTTGTGCAGCTCGGCCACGGACTCGACGTTGAACATCAGGATGCCCGCCTCCAGGGCTTCGCGGATCTCCGAGGGGCGCTTGCCCACGCCGGAGTATACGATGCGCCCGGCCGGAACGCCCGCCTTGAGGGCGCGATAGAGTTCGCCGCCGGAAACGATGTCCATGCCCGCGCCCATCTCGCCCAGCAGCCTGAGCACGGCCAGGTTGGAGTTGGCCTTGACCGAGAAGCAGGTCAGGTGCTCGATGCCGTCGAAGGCGGAGTCGAAGGCCTTGAAATGGCGGCGGAACGTGGCGGCCGAATAGAGGTACAGCGGGGTGCCGTATTCCTCGGCGAGGGCGGTTACGCTGACTTCCTCGGCGTACAGCCTGCCGTCACGGTACTGGAAATGATGCATGAATGGGTTCTCCTCGCAGAAAACTAGTTTTCGGTAATATAGACATCCGTGTGAACCAACGGAACTGTCGGCAGTTCGCTCTGCCCGGTGACCCGGAAGCGATATGTCTTGTACGGGTCCAGCCCGCACAGGGAAATGGAGAGGCGGCGGCCCTCCAGCTTGAACTCGGCGCTGTCGCGCGTGATGTGCTTGGCGTTGCGCGGCACAAACGGGCAGCCGATGCAGCCCTCGCCCTCGGCGTCTCCCACGGCCTCATACTCGATGCTGACCCGGTAGAGCCGTTCCTTGGCCCCGGCGACCATGACGTCGAGGAGCAGGCAGCCGTCCCGCTTTTCAGCGGCGGCCAGCTTCAGCGAAAAATTGTCTTCCCGCAGTTGCGGCTCGGGCCATTCCTTCTTGCCCAGAGCACAGCCCGAGGCGAGCAGGGCGACGAGAAACGCCAGCAGGAGGGGCAGGGCGGTCTTCCGGCGCATGCTATCCCTTTATCATGTCCTTCCACTGGTTGAGGAGCATCAGCGCCTGGATGGGCGTCATGCCGTCCACGTCGAGTTCGGTCAACTGGGTGATGATCGGATGCTCGGTGAGCTCCGGGCCGATCTCGATGGGCGGGGCTCCAAAGCCGGGCAGCAGCCGTTGCGACGCGCGCTGTACGGCCCCCCCGGAACGTTCATCCTGCGATTTTTCTTCGAGGTTCGCAAGGATTTCCCGCGCGCGGTCCACGACGCTTCTCGGCACCCCGGCCAGCTTGGCCACTTCGATGCCGTAGCTGCGGTCCGCCGGACCGGGCACCAGGCGGCGCAGGAAGACGATATCGCCCTTCCATTCCTTGACCGCGATGTTCAGGTTGCGCAGGCCGTCGATCTTGCCCTCCAGGGCGGTCAACTCATGATAATGCGTGGCGAAAAGGGTGCGGATGCCGCCGCGAGCCCTGGTGGAGAGTTCCTCCACCACGGCCCAGGCCAGGGAGAGTCCGTCGTAGGTGCTGGTGCCCCGGCCGATCTCGTCCAGGATGACCAGGCTGCGCATGGTGGCCTGGCGCAGAATGCGCGCGGTTTCGGTCATCTCCACCATGAAGGTGGAATGGCCCTGGGCCAGGTTGTCCGACGCGCCCACGCGGGAGAAGACGCGGTCCGCCAGGCCGAGCCGGGCCCGCCGGGCCGGGACGAAGGAGCCGATCTGGGCCATGATGACCAGGATGGCCACCTGGCGGAGCACCGTGGACTTGCCCGCCATGTTCGGGCCGGTGATGAGCAGGATGCGCTTGTCGCGGCCCATGGTCAGGTCGCCGGGGATGTAGTTGGCCGCGCCCATGGCGTCCTCCACCACGGGGTGCCGCCCGGCCTCGATCTCGATCTCCAGCCCCTCGTGCAGCTCCGGGCGGTTCCACTCGTTGACCCGCGCGGCCTCGGCCAGCCCCTGCCAGTAGTCCAGGGCGGCCACGGCGTCAGCCATGAACAGGAAACGGGTCCGCGCGGCGGCTAGGCGCTCGCGCAGTTGCTGGAACAGGGCGTATTCGAGCTGCTTGCGCTCCTCGGAGGCCGAGAGGATGCGGTCCTCCATCTCCTTGAGGTCCGGCGTGATGTACCGCTCGCAGTTGACCAGGGTCTGCCGCCGGACGAAGTGGTCCGGCACCTGGCCCTTGTAGGCCTTGGACACCTCGAAATAATAGCCGAAAACCTTGTTGAAGCCGAGCCGGAGCTTGGGGATGCCGCTTTGCTCCACCTCGCGGCGGTGCAGCGCGTTCAGCCGGTCCTCGCCATGCTCGTTGAGCTCGATCAACTCGTCCAGCCGGGGATCGAACCCCTTGCGGAACAGGCCGCCGTCGGTGATCACCGGGGGCGGGGAGTCCACCAGGGCCGAGGCGAGCAGGGTGGAGAGGTCCTCCATGTCGTCCCAGCCGTCCAGCACCCGGCGCAGTTCCGCGGCGTCGGCCAGGTCCTGGCCCTCCAGCAGGACGCGCAGCCGGACCAGCATGGGCAGGCTCTGGCGCAGGGCCGCGAAATCCCGGGGCGTAGCCCGGCCGAGGAAGACGCGGGTGGAGAGCCGCTCCAGGTCGTAGATCGAGTTCAGGGCGGCGCGCAGGTCCGCCCGCAACGGGTCGCGGGCGAAGAGGAAGGCCACGCACTGCTGGGTCTTCTCGATAGGCGCGAGCTCGCGCCAGGGCTGGCGCAGCCTCGCCTCCAGCAAACGTCCGCCCATGGGGGTCAAGGTCCGGTCCAGGACCCGCCAGAGCGTGCCCTTGCCGGACCGGCCGTCCAGACGGCGGAAGATCTCCAGGTTGCGCTCGGTGACCTCGTCCAGGAGCAGGTGGCGGCCCAGGTTCACGGGCCGGAACTCGCCCAGGTGGCCGAACTCGCCCTTCTGGGTGTGCTCCAGGTAGGTCAGCAGCGCGCCGCAGGCCCGGACCAGCTCGGGCTTGTTGTCCAGGTCGTGCAGCGCCAGCCCGGCCGTTCCCTGCAGCTCGTTGATGCGCCGGGCCGAGGCCGCGGCGTCGAAATAGAGGCCCGGCGGGACCGAGGTCACCTGGGCGGAAAGCTCGTTGTACTGCGGCGGGACCTTGCCGCCCTGGGCCAGGAGCAGCTCGCGCGGGTTGACCTTGACCAGCCACTGCCAAAGCTCCGGCTCGCGGCGGCCCTCCAGCCCGGACCACTGGCCCGTGGAGAAGTCGAGCCAGGCCACGCCGCCCGCGCCCTTGGCCGCGTCCCAAAACAGGGACGCCAGGTAGTTGTTTTCCTTGGACTTGAGGTTCGAGTCCTCGACCACTGTGCCGGGGGTCAGCACCCGGGTCACGGCCCGCTTGACCAGCCCCTTGGCCTCCTTGGGGTCCTCGATCTGGTCGCAGATGGCGATCTTGTAGCCCTTGTCGAGGAGCTGCGTCAGGTACGGCTCCACCGAGTGGTGGGGCACCCCGCACATGGGAATGGGATTCTCGTTGTTGGGATTGCGGCTGGTCAGGGCGATCTGCACGGCCCTGGACACGGTCTCCGCGTCCTCGAAGAAAAGCTCGTAGAAATCCCCCATGCGGAAAAACAGGAGCGCGCCCGGGTTCTCCTCCTTGAAGCGGAGGTACTGTTCGAGCATGGGGGTCAGTTTTGTCTGTGCCACGAAAATACGACGGGTCGGCCGGGCCTACTGGGTGAAGTCCGTGCGGAAGGCGATAGAGTGCCAGCTACGGCACCGGGGGCAGTTGAAGAAGAGCTGGTCGCGCTTGAGGCCGCAGCGGCGGCAGAAAAAACGGTTGATCTTGCGGGCGCGGTCCATGAAAAAGGAAAGCTGTTCCTTGAAGAAGGGCGTCAGGGTCTGGTCGGGCCGCGACAGCTCGAAGAGCTCCAGCCGGGCCAGCCAGAAGTCGGGGTGCATGACCAGCGCCTTCTCCAGCCACATCTTGGCGTTTTCCTCGTCGCCGACGCGCAGCAGGAAGGCCGCGCCGTAGTAGAGGAGCAGCACGTCGGGCTCCTGGGAATCGATGACCGGGAGCAGGGCCTTGGTCACCGCCTCGTCGGCGCAGGCATGCGTCCAGGCGGCCTCGTCCCCGGCGGGCAGGGCGCGCTCGCGTTCGGCCCTGTCCAGGGTCTGGAGCAGCCCCTCCAGAAGAACGAAGCGCAGTTCCGGGGCCACGTTGTCCAGCGCGTTGCGCAGAATGTCGGCCAGCTTGCGTTCACTGCCGGACTTGTAAGCCTGGATCATCTGTTCCAGCCACGCCTCCACCGCGCCGGGATAGGCCCGGATGGCGTGGCGCAGGGCCCGGTGGGCCTGGGAATCGTTGCCTTCCTCGAAATAGTCCATGGCCAACCGGACGAGGTAATGGGCCTGCGGCAGGGGCAGGCCGAGCTGGCCGTAGGACTCGGCGGCCTTCTCGTAGTTGCCCCGCTCGGCGGCGAGGCGGGCCATCTCGTAATGGATGGCCGTAACGTCATGCCCGTGGGAGCGTGACTCCAGGAACGCCTTTTCCGCCCGGTCCAGGAACCCGGCCCGGCGGAAGTCGCGCCCCAGCTCGAACAGGGCGCGGGCCTTGAACTCGCGGTCAAGGCCCGGCCTCAGGATCAGGCTGTTGCGAATCTGGATGGCGCGCTCGATCTCGCCCTGGGAGCGGTACAGACTGCCCAGCGCCAGGTAGATTTCCACGGCCTCGGGATCGTTCTTGACGACCTGGCTCAGCTCTTCGATGGCCGCACGGGTATCCTGGACCGGAAGCGTCTCGCCGCCTCCGGCCTCGCGGACGGCCTTCCGGCTTCTCTCGAAACCGTTGGCTTTCTTGCGACCGAAGAGATTCCAGGCCATGGGTTTCCGCCTAGTTCCCTTCTTCCTTGGCTTCCTCGGTGGAGGCGCCGTAGGGCTGGCTTTCGCTGATGGGCATGTTGCGCAGGGAGTTGACCTCCTGCTCCAGGCTGGCAAGCCGGGTCTTGCACTCGCGCAGCTTGGCGGCGGAGCGGAACTTATCGGCCAGGAAGTAGCACAGGGTCAGCAGGGAGCCGGCGACAAAGGCCGCGAGGATCAGCACGCCGAAGGGCAGGGGAATGGAGTGCAGGGTCATGACGTAGGGGATTTCGAGCTTCAGCGTCAGCGCCTGCAGCAGAACGTCGTTGTTCTGGCTGAAGAACAGGATGGAGAAGACGAAAAGGACCAACAGAAATACAACTTTGACGAAACGCATGCGACACTCCTTACGCTGTGATGGCATCAAACAGCGGCTTGAGCCGATTGTAGGTGGACACGAGGTGTTCCGGGATCACGGAGGTTTCCCCGAACACGGCCATGAACGAGGCGTCCCCGTTCCATCGCGGCACGATCTGGAAATGCATGTGCTGCGCAATGCCGGCCCCGGCGGCCTCCCCCAGATTCAATCCCACATTTATCCCATGAGGATGAAACGCCTTTTCCAATACGGAGACGCTGTGCCGAAGCCACGTCATGCAGTCGTTGGACTCCTCGACGGTGAGGTCGAGCAGACTGCTGACGTGCCGGTAGGGCGTCACCAGAAGATGTCCGTTGTTATACGGGAATTTATTCATAATGACAAAGCAATGTTCACCCCTGGCCAGGATGCACCGCTCGGCGTCCTCGTCCGTGTGCTCGGGGATGCAGAAAACGCATTCCTCCGGCTTGGGACCGAGTATGTAATTGAGCCGCCAGGGGGCCCACAGAACTTCCATAACCGCACCGCCTGATTCAATACCGGTTAACGAACATGCAATTGATTGATTTTTTTACACGGCTTGCAACGGCAGGGCAAGCAGGAATGCTGCATCACTCCTCGCTATTCGCCCCCATGGTGCGATACAGCCGTCCGGCCAGGGCGAGCTGCTCCTCGCGGCCTTCCGCCCTGCCGTCGATCTTGGCCATGTGCACCTTCTCCAGGATGGCCGCGTACACGGGGCCGGGCGCGATGTTCATCTCCTGGAGGTCCCGGCCGGTGATCTCGATCTTGATGTAGCGCAGCCTGCTGAGATACTGTGAAATATTGCGCCGAATGTACTCCTTCTTGCTGCGGGCCATCAGAAAGAGAACGCCCTCCACCGGAATGGGGTTCAGGATGGTGTAGAGCCCGCTCAGCCCGGCGGTCTCCTCGTTCCAGCCCATCAGGCGCATCAGCGCGTCGCCCACCTGGTCCCGGAGCTGGCGGAACTCGCGGTCCTCCTTGTCCGTGAAGTGGAGACGGCGGGTGACTCCGGCGATGTCCTCGCGCTTGACGCCCATGGTCAGGGCCAGGAAATAGAGCTTCCAGGTTATCACCGGCGGGTCGAGGTAGAGAAGCTTGTACCAGTGTTTGACCTTGACCAGTTCCATTAAGACCTGAACCCGGTCGTTCCTCAGCTTGAGCTCCGGGTGGATGGCCTCCATGATCCCCAGCTCTTCCATGCGGTTCAGGCAGGCGAGCGGGTCTTCCTCCTCCATGATCAGGCGCAGCTCATGCATCACCCTGGTGCCGGAAAGCTTGCTGAACAGCTCGAGATTCAAGGCGTTCTTGATAAGCCGCATGGTCTGGCCGCCTATCTGGAAATCATAGCGCCGTTCGAAGCGGATGGCGCGCAGGATGCGGGTCGGGTCCTCCACGAAGCTCAGGGAATGGAGGACGCGGATGATCTTGTTGCGGATGTCCTGCTCGGCCCCGAAAAAATCCACCAGTTGGCCGAACCGGCCGGGATTGATGCGCAGGGCCAGGGCGTTCATGGTGAAGTCCCGGCGGAAGAGGTCCATCTTGATGGAAGAGAGCTCCACAGTGGGCAGGGCGGCGGGATATTCATAGTATTCGAGCCGGGCCGTGGCCACGTCCACACGCTGGCCGCTGTCCATGATGACCACGGCGGTCTTGAACTTGAGGTGGGACTTGACCCGGCCGCCCAGGCGCAGGGCCAGTTGCCTGGCGAAGCGGATGCCGTCGCCCTCGACCACGATGTCCAGGTCGTGGTTGGGGCGGCTCAGCAGGATGTCGCGCACGAAGCCGCCCACCGCGTAGACCTCCCAGCCCAGATCGTCGCCCAGCGCGCCCGCCGTCTTGAGCAGCTCGATCATGTCGAGCGGCAGCCGGTTGGCGACCATGGAGGCGATGTTGCGCTCGCGCCGCTGCCCGGAAAGCAGGGAGGAGGGCATGCGGGCG
>NZ_JAQUWN010000097.1 GCF_028692895.1 Pseudodesulfovibrio sp. | reverse complement strand
CCCGCCTTCCTGGTCTGTCTGCTCAACGATGCGGTGCGCCCGGCCGACATGCCCGGCCCGGATCGGCTGCGCAGGCTCGACATGCCGGTCCTGTGGATCGTCACCGGGCGGGAGACCAGGGCATGGCGGCCCTTCATCGCCACCCTGGAGAAGCTGCGCGACAAGGGGAAACGCCCCTTCACCATCGTCCTGGCCCCGGAGTCGGGCAGCCGGGAGATCGCCGGGGCGGAAGCGGGCGTCTCCGCCTGGATGGAGCAGGTGGCCGAGGACCACGCCCGGCTGGCCGCGTCCTGGATAAACAGCCTGGCCCGCTAGGCGGCTTTTCTTCGCGGCGGCGATGGGGTAGGGTTCGCTTTCGGCAGCCCCCCCTTTCCCCGCCTTCAACCGGCAGGATGAGATGACGCACGACACCGAAACCGGGCCCCGGCTCCGGGAGCAGATCGCCGAGCTGGAGTCCAACCCCAACCTGTTCCGCCAGCTTCTGAACGCCTCGGGCGTGGCCATGGCCGTGCGCAACGCGGAGCTCAAGCCGCTGCTCTTCAACCGCGCCTTTTCGGATTTCTTGGGGTACAGTCGGGAGGAGGTCCTGAACTCCCCGCCGGGCCACATCCTGCCGGACGAGACCCGGCGGCTCTACCAGGAGCAGGTCATGCCCCTCCTCCGGGCCGGGGAGAGCTGGGAGGGGGAGTACGTCATCCGCAGCAAGGGTGGGAGGCGGTGGCCGGTCTGGGGCCGGTTCGACCCGGTGGTGGACGAATCCGGCAAGCTCACCCACGTCATCTCGGTCATGCGCGACGTGTCCGAGGCCAGGAGGTTGCGCAACGCCCTGGACCACGTCGAGCGGCACCTGCGTTTCCTGGCAGAGAACATCTCCGACTGCCTGTTTCGTCTGCGGCTCACCGACGGCCGGTACGACTACATCAGCCCGGCCGTGAGCGCCATCACCGGCTTTTCGGTCCAGGAGTTCTACGACACCCCGCGCTTCCTCCGCTACCTGGCCCCGGAGGACTGGCGGTCCGTGCTGGAATTGTGGTGGGACGAATACCTGGCGGGCACGGTGCGGGCCGAGTACGACTTTCCTATCATCGACGCGACCGGGGCCACCAAGTGGCTCAACCAGCGCGTCTCCCTGGTGCGGGACTGTGATAAAAAGCCCATAGCCATCGAGGGCGTGCTCACCGACATCACGGCCCGCCACGAGGCGGAGTCCGAGCTGGCCACGGCCCGCGAGAGCCTCAACTTCATCCGGAATTCCACCAGCGACATCTTTTTCCGCATGCGCGTGCCCGAGGGGACCTACGACTACCTGAGCCCGTCGGTGGAGCGGGTGACCGGCTACACCCTCCAGGAATACCGGGACACCCCGCTGCTGGCCCGGGACATCATGCAGGAGGACTGGCGGGAATATTTCGAGGAATGCTGGAAGGAAATCCTGCGCGGCGAGATCCGTCCGGCCTATGAGTTCCAGTGCGTGCACAAGTCCGGGGAGGTGCGCTGGATGCACCAGCGGATCATCCTGGTCACGGACGAGGACGGCGCGCCCGTGGCCATCGAGGGCCTGGTTTCGGACGTGACCAGCCAGAAGCTGGCGGAGGAGGCCATTCGGGAGAGCGAGCGCAAGTACCGGCTGCTGGCCGAGAACATCACCGACGTGGTCTGGACCCAGGACAACGACCTGACTTTCACCTACGTCACCCCGTCCGTCCGTCACCTCTGGGGCTATACCCAGGAGGAGATGGGCCGCCTTCCGGATCGGGCCCTGTTCACCCCCGGCTCCATGCGGCTGGTGGCGGACCTGCGCGCCCAGCGCCGGGCCCTGGAGGAGCGCGGCCAGTACGACGTCACCCACCGCACCGAGCTGGAGCTGGTGCGCAAGGACGGCTCCGTGGCCTGGGCCGAGGTGGTCGTCAGCCGGTTGCTCGGCCGCGACGGCAGGCCCATCGGCTACCTCGGCGTGGCCCGGGACATCTCGGCGCGCAAGAAGGCCGAGACAGCCCTTCAGTGGAGCGAGCGGCGCTTCCGGGACCTGTTCGAGGACTCGCCTATCTCCCTGTGGGAAGAGGACCTGACCCGTTTGAAGTTTTTCTTCGAGGAGCTGAAGGCCTCGGGCGTGGCCGATTTCCGCGAGCATTTCGCCAGCCATCCCGAGGACCTGGCCAAATGCGCCACCCTGGTGGACGTGGTGGACGTCAACAGGGCCACTCTGGAGATGCTCGGGGCCTCCGGCCGGGACGAGCTGCTCGGCAACCTGGATCGCGTCCTGACCGAAAGCTCCATGGCCGCCTTTGCCGAGGAGATGGTCCTGCTGGCCTCGGGCGGGCACGAGTACCGGGGCGAGATCACCCACCGCACCTTCCATGGCGACATCATCTGGGTGGCCGTGCATTTCGCCGTGCCGCCCGAGTACCGCGAGACCCTGTCACGGGTCATCGTCTCCCTCATCGACGTCACCCCGCGCAAGCGGGCGGAGCAGGCGCTCAAGGAGTCCGAGGGCCGCTACCGCGCCCTGGTGGAGAACGCCCGGGAGGGCGTCATCGTCAGCCGCGACGCCGAGCCTCTGTTCATCAACGAGGCCACCACCCACATCCTCGGTTACACCCTGGAGGAGCTGGCGAGCCGCGATCCCCTGGAACTGGTCCTGCCCGAGGACCGTCACCTCATCCGCGATTTCGGGGACGGGCCCCCGGTCTCGCCGCGCTTTCGGCGGACGGTCACTTGCCGGGTGCGGACCCGGGACGGGGGCGTCAAGTGGGTCGCTGTCGGGGTCAAGTCTATCCTGTGGGGCGGCCGCGAGGCGGAGCTGGCGATCCTGACCGACATCACCGCCCACAAGTCGCTGGAGGCGGAGCTCCGGGCCATCCACGCCAGGATGGAGGAGCGGATCGTCCTGCGCACGGCCGAGCTGTCGCGGGCCAACCTCAAGCTCAAGGAGGAGGTGGCCGAGCGCGAGAAGGCCCAGGAGCAGATCCTCTCCCTGACCAAGGACATCATCCGCGTCCAGGAGGCCGAGCGCCAGCGCATCGCCCGCGACCTGCACGACAACGTGGCCCAGGACCTCTCCTCCATCGTCCTCAAGCTCAAGACCCTGTTCGACGGGCACGATGGCGTGGACGCGGAGCTCTTCCAGCGCGGCGAATCCGCGGCCAGGGTGGTCAAGAAGACCGTGGCCGACGTCCGCTCCATCGCCTACGGCCTGCGCCCTCCGGCTCTGGACCAGCTCGGCCTGGTCCGCGCGCTGGAGAACTACTGCCAGGAGGTGGCGCGACGGACAGGCCTTTTCATTGACTTTTTTTCGGCCGGGATGGAAAGTGGGACACTGGAAAGCGATGCGGAGATCAACGTCTACCGTATGCTGCAAGAGAGCATCAACAACGTGGTCAAGCATGCGGACGCCACCAAGGTCACGGTTCGCGCCGTGAAGAGCCACCCGGACATCATCCTGCGCATCGAGGACAACGGCCGGGGGTTCGACCTGGAGACCCGGCTGCCCGAGGCCGCCAGAGAGAACCGCATGGGCGTCCGCAGCATGGAGGAGCGGGCCCGCCTCAACGGCGGGACCATGGAGATCCAGTCCCTGCCCGGCAAGGGGACGCGGGTCGTCTTCACCATTCCCCTCGAACGGGACAGGAGGCAGTAGGAACCATGGACATCATGATCGTTGACGACCACCCCCTGTTCCGGGAGGGCCTCAAGGCCATCATCAGCAGGGACGACCGCTACAAGGTCGTGGCCGAGGCCGGCAACGGGGGCGAAGGCCTCCGGCTCGGTCGCAAGCACCTGCCGGACATCATGCTGGTGGACATCTCCATGCCCGGCAAGAACGGCATCCAGATGATCCGAGAGCTCAAGGAAGCCCTGCCCCGCACCCGGTTCGTCATCATTTCCATGCACTCCGAGGCCGACTACATCGTCGAGGCCTTCCGCTCCGGGGCCGTGGGCTACCTTATCAAGGAATCGGCGGCCGAAAACCTGCTCAAGGGGCTGGAGACCGTGGTCCGGGGCGACCTGTTCCTGGACAACGCCCTGTCCCAGGAAGTGGTCTTCAAGCTCATGCAGAGCAAACCCGACAGCGTGCGCGACGACCTGGAGCCCTACGCCACCCTCACCGCGCGGGAGCAGGAGGTCATGCGCCACCTGGCCGAGGGGCTGACCGCCAAGGACGTGGCCGCCAAGCTCTTCATCAGCCCCAAGACCGTGGAGAACCACCGCACCAACCTGATGAAGAAGCTCGGGTTGCAGAGCACTGTGGAGCTGATCCGCTACGCGGCCCGGCTCGGGCTCATCGATCTGGAGACCTGGGCCATCTGATCCGTCGGGCCCGAACCCATAGAAAACCCTTGCCATCCGGCACTGGTTATCATTAATTTTTCTGCGGCGGCCGCCGCCCGGCGGTTGTCGACTTCCATTCACCGGCTTCGATCCGAGAGGTTTTCATGTTGGCAAACGTCAGTCTCAAATGGAAGGTGCTGGGGTTGGCGCTGACCGGTCCCCTGGTCATCGCCCTGGTCCTGGCCGTGCAGCAGGTCGTGCAGATCAAGCAGAGCGCCCGGGAGGACATCCTCCAACAGAGCAAGGCCGTGCTGCTCATGGCCGAGGCCGCGCGCGACGAGATGTCCAAAAAGCTGTCCATGGGCGTCATCAAGCCCTTTGACCAGTTCGATTCCAGGGAATCCCTGCTTGAGGCCGTGCCCATCATCACGGCCATCAACATGACCAAGCTCAAGGCCGAGGAGCTGCATTACGCGTTCCGGGTGCCCAAGGTCTCGCCGCGCAATCCCGACAACGCGCCCACCGAGCTGGAGCGGGCCGTGCTTGAAGAGATGAAGCGGGACGGCCTCGACGAGAAGGTTCTGGTGGAGGACGACCTGATCCGATATTTCCGGCCCATCCGGCTGACCAAGGACTGCCTTTACTGCCACGGCGATCCCGCAGGGAGCAAGGACCCCCTGGGCGGCACCAGGGAGGGCTGGAAGGAAGGCGAGATTCACGGCGCGTTCGAGATCGTCGCCTCGCTGGAGGCGGCCAACGCCAAGGTCCTCAGCTCCGAATTCTACACTGCGGGCGAGACCCTGCTCATCCTCCTCCTGCTCGCGGGAGCCATCACCTTCCTGGTGCGGGTGAACGTGGTCGGCCCCCTGTTCCGCATCCGGGGCTATGCCCAGGCCGTGGCCGGGGGCGACCTCGACGCCCGGCCCGAAGGCGCCTTCGCCGCCGAGCTGCGCGTGGTCAAGGAGGCCATCGAGGCCATGGTCGCCAACCTCAAGGCCAAGATGACCGAGGCCGCCCAGAAGAAGGAGGAGGCCGAGCGCGCCCAGGCCGACGCCGAAGCGGCCATGGGCGAGGCCAAGGCCCAGGAGGCCAAGGCCCAGGACCTGCTCTCCACCATGCAGCGCATCGCCAACGAGGCCCAGATCATCGCCGAGCAGGTCACCAGCGCGGCCGACGAGCTCTCCTCCCAGGCCGATCAGGTCAGCAGCGGGGCCGACATCCAGCGCGACCGCACCACCCAGACCGCCACGGCCATGGAGGAGATGAACGCCACGGTCCTGGAGGTGGCCCGCAACTCCTCCAGCTCCGCCGAATCCGCGGCCAAGGCCAAGGAACGGGCCCAGGAAGGGGCCATCGTGGTCGCCCGCGCCACCGACGCCATCAGCCAGGTCAACGCCCTGACGGTCACGCTCAAGCAGAGCATGGGCCAACTGGGCGACCAGACCAAGGACATCGGCCAGATCATGAACGTCATCGAGGACATCGCGGACCAGACCAACCTGCTGGCGCTCAACGCGGCCATCGAGGCCGCCCGCGCGGGCGAGGCGGGCCGGGGCTTCGCCGTGGTGGCCGACGAGGTGCGCAAGCTGGCCGAAAAGACCATGTCCGCCACCAAGGAGGTCGGCACCGCCATCCAGGCCATCCAGGCCGTGGCCGCCGAGAATATCAGGAGCGTGGACACTGCGGCCGAGGCCGTGAACCAGGCCACGGACCTGGCCAACCGGTCCGGCGAGGCCCTGGGCCAGATCGTGGAGTTCTCGGACGCCGCCTCGGGCCAGGTCCAGTCCATCGCCACGGCGGCCGAGGAGCAGTCTGCGGCCAGCGAGGAGATCAACCGGGCCGTGGACGACATCAACCAGATCGCCAACGAGACCGCCGAGGGCATGAACCAGGCGGCCGAGGCCATCGCCGAGCTGGCCCGCCTCTCCAACGAGCTCCGCAAGCTCATCGACGGCATGAACGTCCAATAGCCCGGGCTTGAATCGCAACGAAAGACCCCCGGTTCCTCGCGGAACCGGGGGTCTCTCGTTATGGAGCAAGGGGGTTGCGTTGAGACGTTATCCGGCCTGGATCTCGATCCGCTTGGGCTGGGTCTTCTCGACCTTGGGCAGGAGCAGCTCCAGCACGCCGTTTTCCAGGTTGGCCTTGATGCGCTCGCGGTCCACGATGTCCGTGATGGAGATGGACCGGACGTATTCGCTGTCGCCGAACTGCATTTCCACGAAGTGCTCGCCCTCGCCCTGGCCCAGGCGGGAGACGCCGGTGACGGTCAGCTCGTCCTCCTGGAGGTCGATGGTCATGTCCTCGCGCTTCACGCCGGGCAGGTCAATGTAGATGTAAAAGCCGTCCTCGCGTTCCAGAATGTCGGTTGCGGGCCGATAGCGCGGAACGTTCCGTTCTTCCTTCTTGGTGATCTCGCTCATTTCCGCACCTCCAATTAGGCGATTTCGATGTTGATGGACCGGGGCTTGACCTCGTCGGCCTTGGGCAGGGTCACGGTGAGCACGCCATCGGTCATGGCGGCGGTGACCTTGTCCCGATCCACCGGGACGCCGATGTTGATAACCCTGTTGAAAACGCCGCTCGGGCGCTCCTGGCGATAGTACTTGCCCTGGGGAGCGGAACGCTCGCCCTTGAGCACCAGGGTCTTGTCCGTCAGGGTCAGTTCGATGTCCTCGATCTTCACCCCGGGCAGTTCGGCGCGCACGTATATGGCCTCATCATCGTTGCTCAGATTGAGCGGAGGATAGGCGAAACGGCGGTCGTCGCCCATGGGGGACCTGAAGAACTCCTGAAACATCCGGTCGAACCGGGAAGGAAAATTGTAGAGCGTATTGAAATCGATAACCATGATTCGGTCCTCCTTTTCGCTTGCTTGAACGAAAAGATAGGCACCCTTTTTCGCCAGTCAAGCGGGCCTGTGGAAAAAAAAGCTCCGCACCCGAAAAACGGGTGCGGAGCCGGAAAGCCCATTCGCGGCCGGAGCTACTTCGACCCGGTCCACGCCTCCTCGGGCACGGCCTGGTCCACGAGCATGACCGGGATGTCGTCGCGCACCGGGTAGACCACCTTGCAAGCCTTGCAGGCGAGCCCGTCCCCGGCGGGCGTTTCCACGAGGCCGCCCTTGCACTTGGGACAGGCCAGTATTTCCACGAGTTCCTTCTTGAGCGCCATGGCGTCCTCCTTGGTGCCCGGACCATACACGGCCGCGTGCGGGCAGGCAACCGGGGCCTATTCGCCCGGCCTTGGGCTCCGTTTCCCCCACCCGCTTTACCTGCGACCCCTTCCCGGCTAGTATGCGGGATTCAACCCGAACCAGGCAGGACACATGAGCATCGATCTGCACACCCATTCCACGGCCTCGGACGGCACCCTCGCGCCCGCCGAACTGGTCCGGCTGGCCAAGGAGACCGGTCTGGACGCCATCGCCCTGACCGACCACGACACCTTCAAGGGCGTGCCCGAGGCCCTGGCCGCCGGGCGCGAGCTGGGCATGGAGGTCATCCCCGGCTGCGAGCTGAGCCTGGAGTCGCCCGAGGGCGCGGGCTGGATGCACGTGGTGGCCCTGTGGGTCCCGGAGAACCCGGTGGAGCTCCAGGCCGCCTTCGACTGGGTCATCGAGGGCCGCCTGACCCGCAACCACGAGATCGTGGAAAAGCTGCGCACCCTCGGGATCAACATCACCTACGAGCGGGTGGCCGCCCGGGCCGGGGGGACCATCGGCCGTCCCCATTTCGCCCAGGAGCTGCTGGCGCTCGGCGTGGTCTCGTCCATCGACGAGGCCTTCAAGGTCTGGCTGGGCGACAACGGCCGGGCCTACGTGCCCAAGCGCAAGCTCAGGCCCGAGAAGGCGCTCGGCATCCTCAAATCCATCGGGGCCACGGCCATCCTGGCACATCCCTTCGCCCTAGGGCTCAAGATCGACGAGACCGAGGCCCTGGTGCGCGAGCTCATGGGCTACGGCCTGGACGGGGTGGAGGTCTACTACTCCGAGCACACCCCGGCCCAGACCGAGGCGTACAAGGACATGGCCGACCGCCTCGGCCTGCTGGTCAGCGGCGGCTCGGACTTCCACGGCTCGGTCAAGCCCGCCATCAGCCTGGGCAAGGGCCGGGGCGGGCTCGACGTGCCCACCGCGCTGCTCGACCGGATGAAGGAATACCGCCTGTCCAAGGGCCTGCCCATCTAGCAGACTGTTGAAAAACGGCGATCTGCGTCGTTGCTGCGAAAAGTTCAAATCCTCGCGTACGGGGA
This sequence comes from Pseudodesulfovibrio sp., assembly GCF_028692895.1. Classification (GTDB taxonomy): domain Bacteria; phylum Desulfobacterota; class Desulfovibrionia; order Desulfovibrionales; family Desulfovibrionaceae; genus Pseudodesulfovibrio. The sequence goes on along the minus strand of NZ_JAQUWN010000097.1, from coordinate 1,605 downwards.
GTACGATTCGGCCTTGAACTTCTCTTGCGCCTAGCATCTCACCCTTTTTGAACAGTCTGCGGTCCCCTTTCTCAACGGCTGGCTGAGCGCCGCCTTCCGTCCGCTCCCGTATTTTCCCGCTCTCCGTCCCGGCTGCCGCAAGGTGGCCGGGACGGCCGTTTTCGACCCCCTGTCAACACGCTTTCTTATGCCTTTTTTACCCGCTCGCCTGTTTATTTTTGCCGTTTTTCCCTGAGCCGAAAACCGGGGTTATGGTGTCCGCGACCGGCCCGGAGGTGCGACCCCGGCCCGGCGGCGCGCGCGGAACGGTTCCGCGCCCGCCGCCGGACACCCGGCGTCCGCCCGAGCGGAGACCCGGCGGTTTCAACGACAAAAATGAAAGGAGAACAGACTACATGTCCAATTACATCGATCAGGCGTTCGTCACCGAATACAGCGCCATCGTTCACCAGGCGTATCAGGAGCGCGGCTCCAAGATGCGCAACACCGTGCGGGTCCAGACCGGCGTGGTGGGCTCCAAATGCGTGTTCCAGAAGGTCGGCAAGGGCGCGGCGGGCAAGAAGACCCGCCACGGCAACGTGCCGCTCATGAACCTCGACCACACCAGCGTGTCCTGCACCCTCTCGGACTGGTACGCCGCCGAATACGTGGACAAGCTGGACGAGATCAAGGACAAGCTCGACGAAAAGCAGGTGGCGGCCGACGCCGGGGCCTGGGCCCTGGGCCGCAAGATCGACGAGCTGCTCATCGACAAGCTGGGCGGGGCCACCAACGTGGTGGCCGAGGCGGCCACCGGCCTGACCAAGGACAAGATCCTCCAGGCCTTCGGCATCCTCAACGCGGGCGACGTGGCCGACGACGGCCACCGCTTCGCCGTGGTCGGCCCGCACCAGTGGAACGAGCTGCTGAACATCCAGGAGTTCAAGTCCAGCGACTTCGCGGGTGAGCAGTACGCCTGGCTCAAGGGCACGGAATCGCGCACCTGGCTCGGCATCACCTGGATGTTCCACAACGGCCTGCCCGTCAGCGACGGCGCCCGCTCCTGCTACATCTACCACAAGAACGCCCTGGGCCTGGCCGAGGGCCAGGACATCCAGGCCTTCATGGACTGGGTGCCGGAGAAGGCGGCCCACCTCGTGGACCACATGCTCAGCGCCGGGGCCTGCCTCATCGACGCCGACGGCGTGGTGTCCATCCAGTGCGACGACGACGCGACCATCGTCTAGCCGATCCCAACCCCAACCGGGGGAGCGCGGCTCCCCCGCAATCCATGAAGGAGCAAACGACATGGCATACAAGAGCGAAGACATGCGGCTGATGGGCGGCGTTCCCGGCCAGCAGTTGTTCATCTACCGGAGCGAGGACCTGGTCGCGACCATCGCGGCCTCGGGCTACTTCGACCAGGCGGTGGAGGACTACAACCTCGACACCGGCGACATCGTGGTGGCCTGCTCGGGCGCGTCCATGGCCGCGGCCGTGGACCTGATGGTGGCCACCAACACGGCCGGCACGGTCACGGTGGTCAACGGCAGCTAGCCGCATCCTGCAACAACAACCCCCAGGCGTGAACAGGGGGGCCTCCCGCGCGGAGGCCCCCCGCTTGGC
>NZ_JAQUWN010000096.1 GCF_028692895.1 Pseudodesulfovibrio sp. | reverse complement strand
TGGGCCTTGTGAAAAAGATTCGAGAAGTCGACACTTTCCTGCGAGCCCATCCCGAGGTGCGGGATCTGGTCTACGAGTCCCATCCGGAACTCTGCTTCGGCCGCCTGGGCGGCGGGTTCCCGTCCTTTGCCAAGAAGGACTGGCTCGGCGGCTTCGAGCGCTTCCGGATCGTCCGGAATTTCATGCCGGAAGTGGAGTTTTTGCTGGCCGACGCCCGCCGGGCCCACCTCAGGACCGAGGTGGCGTGCGACGACATGCTCGACGCCTGCATCCTGGCCGTGGCCGCGCGAGAGAGCGAACGGCGGCCGCGTTTCTATCCCAAGGGGCTCGACGCGCCAGAGGCCGACGCCGAGGGGCTGCCCATGGCCATCTGGCATCCATCCAATCGAGGGGAACCATGAACGACCGCAACCGTTGCGGAACCGGCCCCGGCCTGACGGCCCTGGCCCTGCTCGCCGCCCTTATCCTGGGCCTGGGGGCCTGCGCCAAGCGCGTGGAGCCGCCCCGCCTGGACGTGACCTTCCTTCCGCAAAAGGGGGACTTCGTCTCCAAGTACGGCGATCAGCTTGGCCTGGCCGAGATCACGGCAATGGCGCGGGGTGCGGACTACATCCTGGTGGGCGAGGGGCACCGCAACGTCTGGGACCACAAGGTACAGCAAACCCTGCTCGCGGCCCTGGCGGCCACGGACCGGCCCCCGTCCGTGGGACTGGAGATGGTCCCCGTGACCAAACAGCACGAGCTGGACGATTTCTGCAAGGGCCAGGTGGAGGTGGACGACCTCCCCGAAGAACTGCAATGGACCACAACCTGGGGCTACCCGTTTTCCCTCTTCCGCCCGCTCTTCGCCATCATCAGGCGGGACAGCCTGCCCGTGGCCGGGCTCAACGTGCCCTCGTCCGTGGCCCGCAAGGTGGCGCGCGAGGGGTTGGGCGGCCTGGGCGAGGACGAGCGGGCCTGGCTCCCGCGCGAGATCGTGCCGCCGGCCCCGGAGCAGGCGGCCCTGCTCGACGAGATTTACGCCCGGCACGAGGGCGCTGACGCGGACAACGCCACGGCCCGCGAGCGGTTCCGCCTGGTTCAGTCCATCTGGGATTCCAAGATGGCCGAGGAGGCGGTGCGGCTGCGCAAGGAATACGACTGGCCGGTCTTCGTGGTGGCGGGCACTGGCCACGTGGAGCGCGGCTGGGGCATCGCCCGGCGCATCCGGCGCTTCGACCCCGGCGCGCGCATCCTCCTGGTCATGCCCTGGCGCGGCGGGGAGTTCGACGCGGATGCTGGCGATGTCTTCTTTTATAGCCCGGATAGTTACAACTCCAAGATGGGCGCGCTCCTGACCGACGACGGCCGGTCCGGCCTGCTGGTGGAGCGCGTGACGCGCGGCTCCCGGGCGGACAAGGCCGGGCTCAGGCCCGGCGATGTGCTTCTGGAGGCCTCGGGCGTGGTCCTGGACCACCTCTACGACCTGCACCGGGCGGGCTTCAAGGTCCACGAGGCGGACGCCCCCCTGGTCTTCAAGATCCGGCGCGGCAACGAACTGCTTGCCGTGGACGTCGGTCGGCTGGGCGTGGCCAAGCCCAAGGCCGCCGAATCCGCCGCCAAACCCGTCCGGGACGCTTCCGCGCCCGCCAAGGAATAAACAATGCAACACCGCGCGTGGTTTTTGTTGCCGTTATTGTTGTTTTCGCCCCTTTACGCCCATGCCGCGGACCTGGTGCGCCTCCTGCCCGACAGGGTGGGGGAGCTGATCCTGGTCCAGCGCATCGACGGCCCGGCCGCCCAGGCCGAGGTGGACAAGCTGCACGGCAAGGCCCTGCCCGCCGAGGCCAGCGTCATCGGGCGCTACGCCCGGCCCTCGGACGTGGGCGGCGAGCGGCCCGCCGAGGTCTGGGTCTCCCGCGTGGCCTCGGCGCCCGAGGCGAGCCGCCAGACCGGGTTGATGGTCCACAAGATGGTGGATAACCCGAACTCGCCCTTCCGCAGCCCCCGCCGCCTGGACCGGGGCGGGGTGCCGGTCTACCGTTTCGAGGGCATGGGCCAGGTTCATCTCATCTGGTGCGAGGGCGACCTGGTCTTCTGGATCAGCACGGCGAAGAAGGACGAACAGGCCCTGCTGGCAGCCTTCCGCCCGTAGGCCGCGCCGGGAGCCAGGCGTCGGCGCGGCGCTGCGGACCGGCGCAGAGTCGAGGCGCGAGTCGTTTGGCGGCCTGAAATAAAATATAGCGCGCTATCCAATCGGTAATCGCCGGGTTTCCTCCGGATGCAGGCTTGTCTCATGCATAAGACGAGGTGGAAGCCGTCCCGCGCCGTTGGGGGCTCAACGCCTCCTCCTGTCCTGCCGAACGCCGCGGCCCCTTCCGGAAGAGCGCCGGACGCTTTTCACTGGCACGCTTTTCAGGTAGAGCAAGCCATGCCCGAACTGCCCGAAGTGGAAGTCATCGCCCGCGGCCTGGACCGCACCCTGAAGGGGAGGACCGTGGTCCGCGCCGCCCATGCCGAACTGACGCGCCTGAGCGACCCGGCCGTGGAGCTTCTCCCGCGCATCGAGGGCCGCACCATCGCCCGCGTCCACCGGCGGGCCAAGGTCCTGCTCATGGACTTGGACAACGGCTGGACCCTGGCCTTCCACCTCAAGATGACCGGCCGGGTGGTCCACGGCCCGGCGCGCGCGCCGAACGGGCACGACCGGCTCCTCCTCCTGCTCGACGACGGGTCCCAGCTCTCCTTTTCGGACATGCGCCGGTTCGGTTACGTCCGCGCCTTCCCGCCCGGCGAGCTGATGAACTGGGAGTTCCTGCGCAAGGTCGGGCCCGAGCCCCTGGCCACGGACCCGGCCGAGCTGGCCGGACGAATCGGCTGCAAGGGAGGCTGCCTCAAGGGAAGACTCCTCGACCAGTCCGTGGTGGCGGGCGTCGGCAACATCTATGCGGACGAGTCCCTGTTCCGGGCGGGTCTCCACCCCGAGGCCAGGGCCGACCGCGTGGCCCCGGAGCGGCTGCGCACCCTGTGTTGCGAGCTCCAGGCCGTGCTGCGCCAGGCCATCGCCGAGAACGGCAGTTCCATCCGCGACTACGTCAATGCGGACGGCGACGCCGGAGCGTTTCAAAACAGTTTCAATGTTTACGGCAGGAAAGGCGAGCCGTGCAGGGTCTGCGGCACCCCGCTGGAGGCCCGCAAGGTGGCGGGGCGGACCTCCACCTTCTGCCCCCATTGCCAGGCCGGGGAGCGCGGAAAACGGTAACCGCAACCATCTGCGAAAGTCGGTTGCGGTTCATCGGCGGGTCCAGCGTCCGCGCCTCCCGTCCGGCAGGACTGGGCCGGGCCGAAACGGCGGGACCGGACCGATGTCGGGCAGGGCAGGGCAACGCGGCGGGGTGAATTGACATAAATTTTTGAAAAGCGGAATGTTATGCTGTTGAGAACGAAGAAAGAAAAGAATTGCGGCGTAGACGGCGCTCGGTCTGGGATGAGTTGAAGCCATCCATCCGCAAACATTGGATGTTAGAGAAAATCTACTAAAAGTCTAGAAAAGTGCCGACCAATAAAATCATATAGTTGGTGATCGGGGTGAAAACAGGGCCGCAACATGAGTGAGCACGGACGAATCATAGCGAAAAACGCTGCAGTGGTGGCGGGGGCGACCCTGCTTTCGCGCGTGTTGGGGTTCATTAGGGACGTCATCGTGGCCTTCGCCTTGGGGGCCGGGCTGTTCGCCGACGCCTTCTTCGTGGCCTTCCGCATTCCGAACCTGCTGCGGCGGCTCTTCGGGGAAGGGTCGCTGACCATGGCTTTTATCCCGGTATATTCGCGTGTTAAGGAAGAAGAGGGCGAGGAGGCGGCCCAGGAGATGGCCCGATCGGCCATGATCTGGCTGGCGGTGATCCTGGGCGGCATCACCCTGCTGGCCGAGGTCCTGGCCCGGCCCATCACCATGGCAATCGCCCCCGGATTCCTCGGCAACGCTGTCCAGTTCCAGGCCACCATCGACCTGGTGCGCATTTGCTTCCCCTACGTCATCTTCATTTGCAGCGTGGCTCTGTGCATGGGAATCCTCAATTCCGGCAACCACTTCCTGGCTCCGGCCCTGGCCCCCATCGTCCTGAACGTCGCCCTCATCTCGGCCGCGCTGCTCGGTTACTGGGCGGGGTGGAACGTGGCCTACGTCATGGCCTGGGGCGTGCTCGCGGGCGGCGTCGGCCAGTGGCTGCTTCAGCAGCCCTTCCTCTCCAGGGCCGGGTTTTCCTGGCGCGGGCCGTGGTCCTGGCGCAACAAGGGCGTGGCCCGCATGGGACTGCTCATGCTGCCCACGGTCTTCGGCGCGGCTGTCTACCAGGTCAACATCCTGCTCGGCACGCTGCTCGCTTCCTTTCTTCCCGTGGGCTCGGTCTCCTATCTCTATTACGCCGACCGGCTGGTCCAGTTTCCCCTGGGCGTGTTCGGCATCGCGGTGTCCACGGCGGCCCTGCCCAGCCTGGCCAGGCTGGCCGCGCGCGGCGAGATGGCGGAGTACGACGAGGCCCTGTCCCTGTCGCTGGGCCTGACCCTGTTCATCGCCCTGCCCGCGGCCGCCGGGCTCATCGCCCTGGCCGACCCGCTCATCGCCCTGCTCTTCCAGCGCGGCGCCTTCTCGGCCGAGGCGGTGCGGGCCACGGCCGCCGCCCTTGTGGCCTATAGCGCCGGGCTCCCGTTCATCGCCCTGTCGCGCCCTCTGGTGGCCAGTTTCTACGCCCTGGAGGACACCCGGACCCCGGTCAAGATCGCCGTGGTCTGCCTGGCCGCCAACGTCGGGCTCGGCCTCTGGCTGATGCAGTCCATGGCCCATGTCGGCCTGGCTCTGGCCGTGAGTCTCTCCTCGCTGCTCAATTTCATGTTGCTCTACGCGGCCCTGACGCGCCGCCGCAAGAGCGCGCTCCTCGGCCTTTCGTCCACGGCCAAGACCGTGGGGCTGAGCGCGCTGGTCTGGCTCGCGGCCGCGCTGACCGCCGCCTGGTCGCCCTGGTGCCTGCTGCTCATCCCGGCCTGGGCCGTTGCCTACATCTTCCTGGCCCACGCCATGCGCCAGCCCGAGGCCCGGCTGTTCACCGAGATGGTGGCTGGCCGCATCCGCCGCCGGTTGGCGAAGGGCCGCGCATGAACCGGGCGGACACCCTGGCGGTGCTCGACCGGCGGGCGCGCTTCCCGCGCGGCCTGGCCCAGCCCGAGGGCGGCTACCGCTTTTCCCTGGATTCGCTGCTCCTGGCCTGTTTCGCCCGGCCTGGGCGGCGGAACGTGGGCGCGGACCTGGGCTGCGGCTGCGGCGTGGTCGGCCTGGGGCTGCTGCTCCGCCAGCCGGGCCTGGCCCTGACCGGCGTGGAGCTTGATCCGGCAGCGGCCGACGCGGCGCTGGCCAATGCGGACGCCCTGCATTTCCAGGAGAAATTTCAGGTGGTCCGGGCCGACGTGGCCGACTGGCGGCCCGAGCGGGTTCTTGATTTCGTGGTGGCCAACCCGCCGTACAGGCGGCTCGGCGCGGGCCGCGTCAGCCGGGGCGAGGAGCGGGCCACGGCCCGGTTCGAGGGGCGCGGGGAGTTCGCCCGGTTCGCCCGGTGCGCGGCCCTGGCGCTCAAGACCCGGGGCAAGTTCTCCTTCGTCCACCTGCCGGAACGGCTGGCCGGGCTCCTGGCCGACCTGGCCCGGACCGGGCTGGAGCCAAAACGGCTGCGTATGGTCCACGCCCGTCCGGGCGAGGAGGCGCGCATGGTCCTTGTCGAGGCGGTCAAGGCCGCCCGGCCGGGGCTCAGGGCCGAGCCGCCGCTCATCCTTCACCGGGGGACGGGCAAACAGACCCGGCTCACCGACGAGGCCCTTGCCTTTTGCCCGTTTCTGGGCTGCAATCGCGGCGAGCCGGAGGGCGAAGAACGATGACGGATGGTTCCAGAGCCAAGGCGGAAGCGTGGTTCGGCCGGGGCAAGCTTCTGTGCGCCGAGACCGTGCTGCGGATCATGGCCGAGGCCTCGGGCCGCGACCTTGGGCCCGCGCTGGCCGCAGCCTCGGGCTTTTGCAGCGGCGTGGCCCGGACCAAGGGGCAGTGCGGAGCGCTCTCCGGGGCCATCATGGGGATCGGCCTGCTGGCCTCAACCGCCGACGGCCCCGACGAGATCGGCCGGGACCGCGAGGCGGCCTACGAGCTGACCCGGGAGATGCTGGACTGGTTCCGGGACGCCTTCGGCTCCCTGAATTGTTTCGACCTGACCGGCTGCGACTTCCGCACCCCCGAGGGCCAGGACCGCTACCGCAACCAGGGCGTGAAGAAGACCTGCGTCTCCCTGTGCGCCGAGTCGGCCGAGGCCGCGCTGGCCCTGCTGCGCGACGCCGGGCGCGCGCCCGCGGCCGACGAGCTGGTCCGCGCCCGTCTGGCCCCGTGCGGCCTGTGCTGCGGACGCTGCGTGGCCTATGCGGGCGGCCCGGTCCGGCGTTCCGCCGCCGCCCTGGCAGAGGCGCTGGGCGAAAACTTCGCGCCCTACGCCGAGCGGTTCGCGCCCATGAACCCGGCCTTCGGCCACTACGCCGGGTTCCGCGAGCTGCTGGATTTCCTGGCCTCGGGCTCCTGCGGCGGCTGCCGGGGCCAGGGCTGCCTGTTCCAGTCCTGCAAGGTCCCGGACTGCGCGCGCGAGCACGGGGTGGACTACTGTTTCGAGTGCCCGGAGTTCCCCTGCGACCGCCACGGCTTGCCCGGTCCCCTGGCCGAGCGGTGGCGCGCCAACAACGAGAAGATGGCCGAAATCGGTGTGGAAGTGTGGTATGACGGGTGCTGCAAGCGGCCTCGCTACCCGTGATGACGATAGGTTTCCGATAAGTTTTGAATTGCATGAAATCAAACGGATAGATCGTGATTACCAGCATCATCCTTGAGAACTTCATGGCCCATGAGCGGACCGAGCTTCCCCTCGGCCCCGGCGTCACCGCCCTGACCGGCCCGAACAATACGGGCAAGTCGGCGGTGGTGGAGGCGTTGCGCTGTGTGGCCACGAATCCCGCGCCACGCAGCTTCATTCGCCATGGAGCCAAGGAGGCGCGGGTTACCGTGGTTATGGACGACGGCACCCGGATAGTCTGGATTCGTAAAAAAGCGTCCGCAGGGTATGAACTCTGGGCGCCCGGCGCGGAAAAGCCTGAGGAGTTCTGGAAGATTCGTCGCCGTCCGCCCGATGAGGTCCTGGCCGCGCTTCGATTGGATGTGATCGAGTTGGAGGGAGAGAAGACGGTAGACGTTCACATCGGCAATCAGCGGGAGCCGGTGTTTTTGCTTAACCGGCCGGATTCCGATGCCGCCGCCTTCTTCGCCGCGTCGTCAGAGAGCGCCCACCTGCTGGCCATGCAGAACCGGCTCAAGGCGCGCACCCAGGACGCCAAGCGGCGCGAACGCGACCTGGAGGAACGGCGGGAGGCCGTGGAGGCCGCCCTGGACGCCCTGGCCCCGCTGCCGGACATTTCCCTCGGACTCGACGCCGCCCGCGCGCTGGAAACGGACGCGGCCCGGCTCCGGGCCGAGATTCCGGCCCTGGCCGCGCTCCGGCAGCGGCTGGACGAGACTGGCCGGGCCCTGGAACGCCGCCGGGCGGCCGTAGCGGTCTGCGACGCCTTGGCCGGACCGCCGAAAATCAAGGAAGTCGCCGGGTTGGACCGGCTGATCCGCCAGATGGGCCAGGTTGAGGCCGGGCTGGACCAGAGCCGCCGGGCCCACGGCGCGCTGGCCCCTGTCCAGGCCCCTCCCGCGCCCTTCGACGCCGTGCGCCTGGCTACCCTCTGCAACCGCTGCGTCCATCTGGACGGGGCCCTGCGCGAGGCAGAGGCGCGCGCCGCGCGCTTGGCCGACCTGCATGACGCGCCCGCCCTGGCGCGGACCGGCCCGCTGGCCGCGCTCCTGGACGGGATGCGCGGGCTCGGGCGCGACGTCCGCCGGGCCGGGGCGACCTGCGACCGGTTGCGGTCCGTTGCGGAAGCGCCCGCGCTGGCGGACCACGCCCCGCTCATCGCCCTGGTGGCGGACCTGCGCCGCCTGGCCGGGGAGGGCGCGCGCGCCGGGACCCGCCTGAATGAGTTGGAGACCGCGTTGCGGAAGGTTGAGGAACGCATCGGCCGGGTGGTGGACGAGCTCGGCCAGTGCCCCACCTGCGGCGCGAACCTCAACCTGGCCTCGTTCCTCGATCACGGGAGGTCCCATGACGCTTGAGATCGTGCGCGGCAACGGCCTCTTCCTCGTCGCGGACCCGCACCTGGCCGACAATCCGCCGGGCCAGCGGCTCGACGGCTATCTCGATCAGATCATGGGCAAGCTGGCCGCCTGTCTCGGGCGGGCCGACGAGCTGGGGATGGTTCCGGTGCTCCTGGGCGACCTCTTTCACTGGCCGCGCGACAACTCCAACAAGATGCTTGTGGAGCTGATGCGCCTCTTCGGCGGGCGGGAGGGCTGCCGGCGCGTCCGGGCCCTGGTGGGCAACCACGACAAGTACCAGTCCCGGTTCACCGACGACGTGTCCATTGCGGTCCTGGAGACCGCCGGGGTGCTCACGCTCATGAAGGAGGACGGCCCGCAGTTCGTCCTCGAAACCCCGCAGGGGCGCGCCCTGGTCTGCGCCAGCCCGGACGGCGCGCCGCTGCCCAAGGGCTACGAGCGCGCGGAGGGCGACCCCGAAACCGTGGTCTGGCTGACCCACCACAACATCCGCTTTCCCGAATTCCTGGAACGGGCCTACGCCATCAAGGAACTGCCCGGCATCGACTGGGTCATCAACGGCCACATCCACCGGCCGCAGCAGACCGTGGCCAACGGGCAGACCACCTGGGCCAATCCCGGCAACGTCACCCGCCTGACCTTCACCCGCAGGTCCATGGTGCGCGAGCCCGCCGCCGCCATCTGGACCCCCGGCTGCGCGGAACTGGAAAAATGGGTGGTCCCCTTCCTGCCCTTCGACCAAGTCTTCCCGGACCAGGACCTGCCGCCCGAGGAACAGGAAACCGAGGGCGATTCCAGCTTCATCAAGGGGCTGGAGCGGCTGGCCTGGCGGCGGACCCACGAGGGCACGGGGCTCAAGCAATTTCTGGAGCAAAACCTGAACCGGGAGACGCCCGAGGGCGCGCTCATCTGGGAACTCTACGAGGAGGTCATACACGGTGCCGACTAACCCCAACCAAACAGCGACAAGCAGGGATTCCCAACTGGAACAGGAACTTAACGACCTGCGCCGCCAATACGAACAACTGCGCGACCAGAAGGTCCGCGCCGAGCAGGACATGCGCAACCTGACCCAGCAGCTCGACGCCCTCAAGGCCCAGGCCCGGACCGAATACGGCACCGACGACCTTGAAGAACTGCAAGGTCTTTTGGAGACAAAACGCCTGGAAAACGAGCAGGTTGTCGCCGAGTACCGCCAGCATGTCCAACAGATTCAGGCCGACCTTTCCGCCGTGGAAAAGGACGCCGGAGGGAACCGCCGGTGACCTCCACGGGCCTGCCCGACCAGTCCGCTCAGCCCGACCTGCCGGACCTGCGCGAGGCCGAGCGCCGCTACGACCGCCTCGCCGCCCTGGCCGAGGCGCACCACGCCGAGCACGCCCGGCTGCGCGACGCCCTCGCGGGCGCGCGCGACTTCCTGACCCTGGCCCCTGCCGCGCGCCAGGCCCTGGAGGAGCTCTCCACCGCCCTGTTCGGCAAGATCCTGGACGAGGTGGAGGCCAACCTGACCCACGCCATCCGCGAAGTCCTGGGCCAGGACCGCGTGGTCACCAGCCTGCGCGAGGTCAAGAACAACCGGCTGCAAATCCATTTCCAGATCCGGAACCAGGGCGACGAGGACCAGATCGAAGACATCATGACCGGCCAGGGCGGCTCGGTCTGCAACATCCTCTCCGTCGGCCTGCGCCTCATCGCCCTCTCCCAGCTCGAAGAGGCGCGTCACCGCCCCTTCCTCGTCCTGGACGAGCAGGACTGCTGGCTGCGGCCCGCGCTCATCCCCCGCTTCATGCAGCTCATCAACGAGATCGCCGCCCGCCTGGGCCTGCAATTGCTCGTCATCAGCCACCACCCCATCGACCTCTTCGCCGCCGCCGCCGACCACATCTTCGAGCTGCGCCCCGATAGGGAGCACGGCGTCACGCTGAAACAGGTCAAATAGGGTGCCTCCGGCGGCCGGGGGAAGGGGAGAGGGGAAACTTTTGTAAAAGTTTCCCCTCT
>NZ_JAQUWN010000095.1 GCF_028692895.1 Pseudodesulfovibrio sp. | reverse complement strand
GGCCACGTAGATTCACGCTTGTCGACATTTTTGTGTGATGCACTCTGCAACGGCAGATTCGGCTCGCGAGGCAGAATAAGGGCTTTTTGGGGTGGCACTCAGGAAATCGGGGGCGGAACAGGGAGGAAAAAGTTTATCGATATCATCCTGTAATTGTGGGACATTGCATTTTTTTCACCCCGACGGCCGCTTTCGGTGAGGAAAAATGCGGCGGCAGACCCCGCCTGGGGCGTCCCGGATGCCGGTCGTTGCGAATTGCACCCTTAACAAGGCATTTTGCGCATGGTATAGAGGAGTAGTGCGAAAAGCTGCGGCGTCTTGGCCCCGTTTCGGGCCAGCGATGCCGTCCCCGACAGGAGGCGTTCATGCGGTGGTTCGGAAAAGGGTCCTCACCGGCTTCGGAGACGGAGCCGGGCGCGTCGGCGGCCTCCCGGCCGGAAACACCGGCTCCCGCCCCGAGGAGCGCGCTTCGGGAGAAAGTCGAGGAGGCGGGGCTGCCCCCGGAGATCCTCGGGGCCGCGCGCGTGGAGTGCGAGCGCATCGAGAGCGTGGACCCCGCCTCGCCCGAATACGCCATCGGTTCATCCTACATCGAGTGCATCCTCTCCCTGCCCTGGAACGCCACCACCAAGGACGACCTGGACATCGGCCGGGCCGAGCAGATTCTTAACGCCCGCCACTTCGGCCTGCGCCAGGTCAAGGAGCGCATCCTGGAGTTCCTGGCGGTCAAGAACCTGCGCGGGCGGAAGAGCGGCCGCATACTGCTGGTGGACGACGAGCTCATCGCCCGCGAGAACCTGTCCATCGTCTTTCAGGCCGATGGGTACGCCGTGGAGGCCGTGCCCAACGGGCTGGAGGCCGTGGCCGCCATGGAGCGCGAGGCGGCGGACATCGTGGTCTCGGACCTCAAGATGGACGGCATGGACGGCATGGACCTGCTCCAGGAGCTGCGCAAGCGCTGGCCGGACACCAAGGTCATCATGATTACCGGCTACGCCACCGTGAAGACGGCCGTGGCCGCCATGCGCCAGGGTGCGGACCAGTACCTGGGCAAGCCGGTCAACCTGACCAGGCTGCGCGCCCACGTGAAGGAGCTCTACGAGCAGAACCTGCGCGCCCGCCACCTCAAGGGGCCCATACTCTGTTTCACCGGCCCGCCGGGTGTGGGCAAGACCTCCATCGGACAGGCCATCGCCGAGGCCATGGGCCGCAAGTTCTTCCGCCTTTCCCTGGCCGGGCTGCATGACGAGGCCGAGCTGCGCGGCCACCGCCGGACCTACGTGGGGGCCATGCCCGGCCGAATCATCCAGGGGCTGCAGAAGGCCGGGTTCCGCAATCCCGTCATCATGCTCGACGAGGTGGACAAGGCGGTCCAGGACTTCAAGGGCGACGCGGCCTCGGTCCTGCTGGAGATGCTCGACCCAGAGCAGAACAACGCCTTCGTGGACCACTACCTCGGCCTGCCTTTCGACCTCTCGGGGGCGCTGTTCATCTGCACGGCCAACATGGTGGAGCGGCTACCCGGCCCCCTGCGCGACCGTATGGAGGTCATCGAATTTTCCAGCTACACCCGGCGCGAGAAGGAAGAGATTTCCGCGCGCTACCTGGCGCCCGACCAGCTTCGCCGGCACGGCCTGGAGGACGAGGGCGTCACGGTCACGCCCGACGCCCTCTCGCGCATCGTGGCCGACTACACCCGCGAGGCCGGGCTGCGCGGGCTCAAGATGCAGTTGGCCGCCCTGTGCCGCAAGCTGGCCAAGCGGAGGCTTGCCGAGGGCGAGAGCGGCGCGGTGGTGGACGCGGCCATGGTGGAGGCGCTGCTGGGCCCGCCGCCGTTTTCCCGCACGTCAGCCCAGGCCGAGCCCAAGGTCGGGCTGGCCACCAGCCTGGTCTGGACCGAGAACGGGGGCGAGATAATCTTCGTGGAGACCGCGCGCATGCGCGGCAGCAAGCAGCTCCTGCTGACCGGCTCTCTGGGCGAGGTCCTGCGCGAGTCGGCCCAGACCGCGCTCAGCTACATCCGCAGCCATGCGGAGCAGTACGGCATCGATCCCGATTTCTACGAGACCTCGGACCTGCACGTGCATATCCCGGCCGGGGCCGTGACCAAGGAGGGGCCGTCCGCCGGGTTGACCATCACCCTGGCGCTGCTTTCCCTGCTCACGGGCCGCCCGGTGCGCCAGGACGTGGCCGTCACCGGCGAGCTCTCGCTGCTGGGCGAGGTCCTGCCTGTGGGCGGGGTGCGCGAGAAGCTCATGGCCGCACAGGCGGCGGGCATGGGCGTGGTGATCCTGCCGCAGGGGTGCGCGGCCAGGGTGGAGGCTCTGGAGGAGGATGTGGTCCAGGGGCTGGACATCCGCCTGGTCTCCGGGGTGGAGCAGGCGGCCGAGATCGCCCTTTGCGAGGCTATTCCAGGCCGTAGCGCTTGATCTTGCGCCACAGGGAGACCCGGTCGATGCCGAGGATGCGCGCTGCCTGGGTCTTGTTGCCGCTGGAGGCCGCCAGGACCTTGCGGATGTGCGCCTTTTCCATGTTTTCCAGCGTGGGCAGCGGGTCCTCGATCTGGTTCTCGCTCACCTCGACGGGGAGCAGGTCCTTGGTGAAGACCGTCCCCTGGCCGAGGGCCAGGGCGCGCTCCACGATGTTCTCCAGCTCGCGCACGTTGCCGGGGAAGGGATAGCGCATCAGGATGTCCAGGGCGTCCTGGGCGATGGAGGCGATGGTCTGCCCCGGCTGGCGGTGCTTTTCCAGGAAATGTCCGATCAGGATGGGGATGTCCTCGCGGTGCTCGCGCAGGGGTGGGGCGTGCAGGGTGACCACGTTCAGGCGGTAGAAGAGGTCCTGGCGGAACTCGCCCCGGTCGACCATCTCGCGCAGGTCGCAGTTGGTGGCCGCCACCACGCGGATGTCCACCGGAATTTCGCGGGTGCCGCCCACGCGCAGGAAGGTCCGCTCCTGGAGGACCCGGAGCAGCTTGACCTGCATGTTCAGCGGCAGTTCGCCGATCTCGTCGAAGAATACCGTGCCCCCGTCCGCCACTTCGAGGATGCCCTTCTGGCCCCGGTTGGCGCCGGTGAAGGCCTCCTTTTCGTGGCCGAAGAGCTCCTTGTCCATGAGTTCGGCCGTGAAGGTGCCGCAGTTGATGGCCATGAACCGCTCCTCCGAGCGGGGGCTGAGCTGGTGGATGCCTCGGGCCACCAGCTCCTTTCCGGTGCCGGTCTCGCCCTGGATGAGCACGTTGCAGTTCATCTGGGCCAGTTGGCGCACGGTCTTCTTGAGCTGGACGAAGGTCTCGCTCTGGCCCACCAGCGGGATGTCGCTCTTGCCTTCGTCCAGGAGGCGGCGCAGCCGGAGCACCTCGGCCGACAGGGCGTGCTGCTCCAGGGCGCGCTCCACCTGGAGCCGCAACTCGTCGAGCTTGAAGGGCTTTTCGATGTAGGAGTGCGCGCCTTTCTGCATGGCCTCCACCGCGTTGGTCACGGTGGCGTGGCCGGTGACCACGATGACCATGGTCGGCGGGTGCTTGGCCCGCGCCCGCTCCAGCATCTGGATGCCGTCCATGCCGGGGAGCATCAGGTCGGTGATGACCAGGTCGTATTCCTCGGCTTCCAGCTCGCGCAACCCCTCCTCGGCCGAGGCCATGGCCGAGACCCGGTGGCCGCTGTTGGTCAGGATGTGGGTCAGGTTCTCCCTGGCGATGCGCTCGTCCTCGACGACGAGGATGGAGGCTGCGGTCATGCTTGGTCCTCTTTCATGAGGGGCAGCCGGATGGAGAAGGTCGTGCCCTTGCCGGGCGTGCTCTCCACGTGGATGGCCCCCTGGTGCTTTTCGATGATGCCGTAAACGATGTAGAGGCCGAGCCCGGTTCCCTGGCCCACTTCCTTGGTGGAGAAGAACGGGTCGAAGACGCGTTGCAGGGTCTCGGGGCTCATGCCTTCGCCGGTGTCGGCGATGGTGATGACCTCGAACTCCTCGTCGCGTGCGGCCTTGATGTCGATGACGCCGCCCTCGGGGCCGATGGCCTGGATGGCGTTCAGGATCAGGTTGATGAAGGCTTCCTGGAGCCGCTGGCGGTCCACGAGCATGGTCAGGTGGTCCGGCACGTCCAGGTTGATGGCGATGCGCGGCCCGGTCTGGCTGGAGACCAGGCGCACGGCCCCTTCCAGCACGGATGCGATGGGGTAGGGGGCCGGGGCGAAGTCCTTGTGCCGCGAGAATTCCAGCAGCCCCTTGACGATGTCGCGCGCCCGCAGGGTCTCCTGGGCGATGTTGTTCATCATCTTGTCCGCGAACTCGTTCTGGCCCACGGTCTCCTCGGCCAGGATCTGGGCCGAGGTGGAAATGTTGTTGAGCGGGTTGTTGAGCTGGTGGGCGATGCCCGAGGCGAGCGTGCCGATGGACGACAGCTTCTGGGCCTGGACTAGCTGGGCCTGACGTTTCTGGAGCTCCTCGACCATGGAGTTGAGGGCTACGTAGACCTGCTGGATCTCGTCGTGGGCGTTGCTCACCGGGAAGGGGGCGAAGGTGCCCCGGGCGATCCGGCGGGTCGCCTCCTGGACCTGGCGGAGCGGGGAGAGGATGCTCTTGGACACGAAGTAGACCAGGACCAGGACCACCATTGCGCCCACGCCCATGGCGATGAGCAGGGTTGTCCGCAGCCTCCGGTTGATGCCCAGGATGGACTCGCGCTCGAATTCGGCGATGGCCCGCGAGTGCTCCAGCAGCCCCTGGCCCGCTTCGCGGATGGCCTTGGCGCGCGGGCCGTCCTCCTTGATGATCTCGGCGTCCGCCTCGAACCGGTCGAGCAGGGCGCGGTACAGGGCCAGCCCCTGCTTCAGGGTCTCGCCGTGCTCCCGGCCGCCGGCCTGGTCGATCTCTGCCGCGAGGTCGCCGAGGATGGCGTCCGCCTTTTCGATGTTGGTCCGGTTCAGGGAGAACATGACCCGGTCGTGGTAGAGGAAGTAGTTCTTCTCCTCCCGCCGGATTTCCAGGATCAGGTTGCGCAGGTCGTCCGTGCGCTCCACCAGGAACACCTCCTGCTGGAGGCGGTCGAGATTGGACAGCGAAAGGAGCGCGATGCACCCGAAGGCGAAGACGAAGACGGCGATACCGATGACGATGGATTGCCTGAGATTCGGTCTGAGCATGGAGATTCCCTCGCGCGCACCCTATGCCCGGCCAGTGGAAAAGGCAAGGCGGGGATGGATTGTCGCCGGTTCCTGGCGTGAATCCCCGCCGGGCCGGAGACGCTATGGTGGCCCGGCGGACGTCTGGGGTGGATGGCCGGTTCCTTGCCCGCCGCGACGACCGTCGTCTCCACGGCGTTGCGCGGCTCGCCCGTGGCGCGGGAAGGGCGGCCAGGTTCCGGTTGCCCCCGAGGCGTCGGGGAAGTAGAGGGAAGATGCCATGACCAAGCGCACCATCGTTACCAGTTGCACCAGGGACTGTCCCAACACCTGCGGCCTCGTGGCCACCGTGGAGGACGGCCGCCTGGTCCGGCTCGCGGGCGACCCGGCCCACCCCCTGACCCGTGGCGCGGCCTGCCACAAGGCCGACAAGTACGTCCGCCGCGTCTACAGCCCGGAGCGCATCATCCACCCCATGATCCGCAAAAGCGGCGAGTGGGAGCAGGTCTCCTGGGACGAGGCGCTGGACCTGGTCGCAGCCGCCATGCGGCGCATCAAGGCGGAGTCCGGGCCGGAGGCCGTGCTTTACTACCAGGGATACGGCGAACGCACGGCCCTCAAGCTGCTCAACAAGTATTTCTTCAACTTGTTCGGCGGGGCGACCACCATGCGCGGCTCCCTGTGCGGCGGGGCGGGACAGGGGGCCCAGAACCTCGATTTCGGCGAGCGCGTCTCCCACGATCCCCTGGACCACCTGAACAGCAACTCCATCATCCTCTGGGCGCGCAACCCGGTCTCCACCAACATTTCCCTGGTCCCCATCGTCCGCGAGATCAAGAAGCGCGGCGGCACGGTCATCGTCATCGACCCGGCCCGCAGCCGGTCCGTGGCCCTGGCCGACCACCACATCAAGCCCCGGCCGGGCGGCGACGGCTACCTGGCCATGGCCGCGGCCAAGCTCATCCTGGCCGCCGGGGCCGAGGACCGCGACTTCATTGCCCGGCGTAGCGTGGGCTTCGACGAATACCGGGCCATCCTGGACCGCTACGCCGTGGAGGAGCTCTGCGACCTGGCCGGGGTGCCGGCCAAGGACTGCCTGCTCCTTGCCAATGTGCTGATGCGGCAGAAGCCCACGGCCACGCTGCTCGGCTGGGGTCTGCACCGTTACGAGTACGCCCACCACATGATCCGGCCCATCGACGCCCTGGGGGCCATCAGCGGCAACATCGGCGTGCCCGGCGGCGGCGTCAGCCAGGGGTTCGAGGAATACGGCCCCTACGACCGGCGGTGGTGGGGCGACCACCTGCACCCGGACCATCGGACCCTGCTCATCCCCAAGGTGGGCGAGGAGATCCTGAACGCGCGCGATCCGGAAATCCGCATGATCTACGTCACGGCGGGCAACCCGCTGTGCATGGCTCCCAATTCCGCGCGCATCGCCGAGGCCTTCCGCAAAATGGAGCTGGTGGTCTACTCCGGCCATTTCATGGACGACACCGCTGACCTGGCCGACGTCTTTTTGCCCGCCACGACCTTCCTGGAGGAGGACGACGTGGTGGCCGGGTACGGGCATAACTACGTGGGGCCGGTGAACCGCGCCATCGAGCCGGTGGGCGAGTGCAAGTCGGAATTCCGCATGTTTTGCGAGCTGGCCGCGCGCTTTCCGTTCGCCGATGAGTTCCGCCGCCCTGTGGACGAGTGGCTCGGGGCCATCTGCGCCCCCATCTGGGAGCAGGGCGGCGACCTCGGGAGCCTGCGCAAGGGCGCGCTGCGCCTGGACGCGCCCATGGTCCCCCATGCGGACGGGGTCTACAGGACCCGGAGCGGCCGGTTCCAGTTCATGACCGAGTTCACCCCGGCGGAGCGCGGCCAGGACGAGCGCTATCCCTACAAGTTCCTGACCATCGCGCCCCACGGCTGCATCGGCTCCGAGCGGACCGCAGCCGGGCACGAGCCGCTGCCCGAGGTCCGGCTCAACGCCGACGAGGCGCGGAGGAAGGGGCTCCGGGACGGCGAGGTCGTGCTGGTGGCCAGCCCGGTGGGCCGGGTGCGGGCGCGGCTTGCGGCCGACCCGGACATGCGTTCGGACGTGGTCATCGCCGAGCGGGGCGGGTGGATCAAGGCCGGGCACGGACTCAACCTCCTGACCCTGGACCTGGCCAGCAAGGTGGGCGACGGAACGCCGTTCTACGAGACGCCGGTGGCCGTGCTGCCGGTGGAGGAGAAGGACGCGCGCATTCTGGTCGTCCGCAACGCCGACCGCGCGCCGGGCGGGAATTTCTGCAAGGAGCTGGAGCGGCGCGGTGCGGTCCTGCGCGAGGTCGCGGCCATGGACGGCGAGCCGCTGCCCGGCTCCCCGGAGGGCTACGACGGCCTGGTCGTCCTGGGCGGGCCGCAGCACGCCTATGACGATGACATCCCATATTTCGGGCCGCTTCTGCGACTCATGCGCGACTTCGACTCGGCGGGCAGGCCCGTTGCGGGCATCAGCCTGGGCTGTCGGCTCCTGGCCCGCGCCCACGGGGCCGCCGTCCGGCACATGCAGACCCCGGAGTATGGCTACGTGGCCCTTGATCTGACCGATGCGGGCCGCGCGGACCCGGTCTTCGCCGGGATCGACGGGGTGCCGCCGGTCATGGCGTTTCACGAGGACTCCTTCGATTTGCCCGAGGGAGCCGAGCTCCTGGTCCGGGGCCGGGAGTGCGCCAACCAGTGCTTCCGCATCGGCAACTGGTCCTACGGGTTCCAGTTTCACCTGGAGGCCGACTCGGCCATCGCCGGGAACTGGCTCGACCTCTTCGGCCAGGGCGGGATCGACGACTGCGCCAAGTGCCGCGACCGGTACGACGACGCCTTCTTCGCCTCCATGCGCGCCCGGCTGCCGCTGCTGGCGGCCGCGTCGGACGCATTCTGCCGCGCCGTGGCCGCCAACTGGATCGGCCTGGCCGTGCGTTGAGCCGGAACCCTTTTCCCGTTCCCCCCTGTCCGGATTTATGGCAAGGGTGGCGGAGGGAGAGGGGCGGGTGACGCACGCCGGTACGTTTCGGGAGGCTTTGGGGAGGCTGCCCCCGGTCGTTTGCCCGCTTGCGTCCGTATGCTCCCGTGATATAGTGATGCGGCAGGTATTGTAATTGCAAAGGTAAGGCTCGACGGCGGGTTGCCGTCAATTCCTTGAACCGGGCGTGGCGAAATGATCGATCTCTGGGCGCAGCTAGACTACCTGCGCGACGTGCAGCGCAACTTCGGGGGCGTGGGCGGACGGCTCGACATGTTGAGCGTGTTCACCAAGATCCTCTCGTTCGTCGTGCCCGTGGTGGCCGTTGTCGCGGCTTGGTTCTACCGCCATATTTTCACCTTCGCCTTCCTGCGCTTCTTCGCCCGTGTCTTCGCCCCACACAGCGGCCGTATCGTCGAAAATTACCTGGTGACCAAGGGTGTGATGCTTGACGTCTACCTCCATTCCGGCTCGGGCGAGGGGCGCAAGCTGGCCAACGCCCGTGTCACCGAGGTGCTCAACGGGAAAATGAAGCTCCAACTGGTGGCGGTAAGCCCCACCGGCCTGAAGCTCAAGAACCAGCGCGTCATCTGCTATTGCAAGCCCTTCACCTACAACGGGAAGCGGATCAACGCCTTTTTCACCCTGATCGGCAGCGCGGTCAAACGCGGGTCCACCATCAAGGCCATTACCCTGCTGACGCCGATCAGCTACAAGTTCGTCATCCGGCGCAAGCACGCCCGGCAGCGGGCCCGGGAGGGCGCGGTGCGCGTCAAGGCGTGGGACGGCCGCAAGCGCAAGACCTTCTGGATGAGCCGCCCGGACCTCCAGACCATCAACGACCCCTCCCGATACGGCGACAAGATGCGGCTTTCCGTGGAGAACATCTCGGCGGGCGGCATGCGCCTCTTCATCCTGCACCCCAAGGGCCAGCTACCGCCGCTTTCACAGGGCAACCAACTGGTCCTCCGGGTCAGCGTCTGGAATCCGAAGACCAAGAAGTTCACCTACTTCAATGTGATGGGGACGATACGCAGCCGCTTCAAGGGCAAGGGCGGAGCCATCGGGCTGGGCATCCAGTTCACCGCCCACGGCGAGAAGTCGGGCAATCGGTATGCCTGGGAAAGCCTGCAGGGCGAACTCAAGCCGCTTTCGGAATTCCTCTCGCACATTGAGGAATAGGCGAGGAACATGCGGGGGGACGGGCGCGGGCTAGGCGTTCTCCCTGCGGCAATCCGGGCAGATTCCGTAGAGGTACATCTTGTGCCGGAGCAGGGTGAAGCCGTGCTCCTTGGCGAGCTGGATCTGCTGCTTCTCGATGGTTGCGTCGTAGATTTCGATATTCTTGCCGCACCGTTCGCAGATGAGGTGGTCGTGGTGGTCCTCGCCATAGCTCATTTCATAGCGGGTGAGGCCATCGGCGAAGTCCAGGGGCTCGACCAGCCCGGACTCGCAGAGCAGCTTGAGGGTACGGTAGACCGTGGCCTGACCGACGGATTTGTCCCGTTTCTTGACCTTGGAGTAGAGCTCTTCCGAGGAAAGGTGTTCGCTGTGCCTGAGGAGCGTGTCGAGGATGAGCCGCCGCTGTGGGGTCATCTTCAGATTCTTGTCGCTTAAATAGCTGGCGAAGACTTCTTGTACGGATTTCATGGCTTGCCGGTCGTTTTTGTGTGAATTAAGGTAATTTTTTCTTACGGGATGCACGGAAAAGTGTCAAACGGAAGAACGGTTTTCCCCAATCCGTGCCGTGACCCCGGCGCAGGAAGGGGTGTTCCATTCGTCTTGACAACCCCTGCCTTGATTTCTACAACCTTCTACCCTTGCAGACGCGGCCTCCAGGCCGCTCGCCCCCCGGAGAGGTGGCAGAGTTCGGTTTATTGCGCTGGTCTTGAAAACCAGAGACGGGGCAACCCGCCCGGGGGTTCGAATCCCTCCCTCTCCGCCATATTTTAGTCCTGAGAAATTCGTGGACGTCCGGAAGGCCCCTTAGTCAGGGGCTTTTCTTATGGTTGCTCGTCCAATTCCGTCCAAGGGTGTACCCCCTCTGGCCTGGGCCGAGAGAGCTGCGTAGCTCGTTAACATGTCCACCGTAAAATCGTCGCTCGGTGGTCCGAAGAACTGAAGCCACTT
>NZ_JAQUWN010000026.1 GCF_028692895.1 Pseudodesulfovibrio sp. | reverse complement strand
GCGCGGCGAGGCGCTCCAGGCCGCCCTCTACCGGCTCAAGGACGCCGAGGGGCTGGAGTCCGTGGTGGTGGACCACCCGGAGCGCGGCCCGATGACCGTGCCGCTCAATCCCCACCTCTCCGTGACCGAGAACATGGAGCGCTATTTCCGCCTGGCGGCCAAGGCCCGGCGCGGTTTCCCGCACGTGGAGCGCCGCCGCCGGGAGCTGTTGGACCAGTTGGCGGCCGTGGAGGAAGGTCGGCTGCCCGAGGACTTTCCCGCCCCGCGCGACGCCGACGCGCCCGCCGCCTCGCCGCTGCCCACGCGCTACCGTGGGCTGGCCGTCTCCCTGTTCCGCTCCTCGGACGGGTTCACCCTGATCCGTGGCAAGAACAAGCAGGCCAACCACGCCATGTTGAGCAAGGCCGCAAGCCCCTTCGACTACTGGTTCCACCTGGCGGAGGGCCCCAGCTCCCACCTCATTCTCAAGCGCGACCATCCGGGCCAGGAAGTGCCGGAAAGCACCCTGGCCGAGGCGGCCATCCTCTGCGGGCTGAAGAGCTCCCGCAGCGAGGAGCGCAAGGCGGACGTGATGTACGCCCTGGTCAAGGACGTGCGCAAGGTCAAGGGCTTCGCCCAGGGCCAGGTCCGCGTGGACCAGCGCGAGGGCACCCTGCGCGTCGAACTGGATGCATCCCTGGAAAAGAAACTGGCCAAACCCATAGAATAAGAAAAGGACCGGCCCAGCCAGCCCCCCCCAACAAGCCCCCCCGCAAAGCGGAGCTAAAAAGTTCTGGAGAGTCCAGAGAACCTCTTTCAAGAGGTTCTTTGGCCCCGCCGGAGGCGACCCCCGGTAGGGCCGCCGGAGGCATTCCTACACCATCCGATTCAGCGACCGCGTGCCGAGCAGGTTCAGCGCGAGCTGCTTTTCGGTATCCAGCCGGTTGGCCACGGCCTGGCGGACGCGGGCGGTGGAGGAGCCGAACTGGCCCTTGCGGCTGTCGTAGACGCCTTCGATGAGCCGTGAATTGAAGTCCCCCCCCGAGACCGCACCCACGAAGCGGTCGATGACCTTGCCGAAGATGCGGGCCGCGCCCGTGGGGCCGTGCTGCACCGCCGTGCTCCAAAGCACCTCGCGCAGGGCCGGAGGCGCGTTGTCGAAGTCGAGGCCGGTCTGCTCCAGGATCATGCTCCGGGCCGGGGCATAGGTCTCGCTGGAGATGAAATCGTGCTGGAGCGCGCCGAACCGCTCCGGGTTCTCGGCGGCGATGGCCTGCCAGGCGGCGGGCATTCCGCCCGACGCGGAGCCGGTGTCGGCCGGGCCCGCCTCGCGCAGCCGGTCTGCCCAGCCGGGGGCCTCCTTGCCCAGATAGTCGAGAAACCGGTCCATGGTGCCGGGCTTGGAGGCGATCTGGTAGACGCCGTAGGAGGTGCCGCCCGTGCGGTCGTAGCCGACGGAGGCCACGCCCTCGTCGCCCGATTCGAACCGGGCCGAGAGCGCGCCCAGGCCGGAGAGGTCCGGCGCGGCCGGAGACGACGCGGCCGACGCGGCATCGACGCCGGGGCCGGGCGCGTTCGCCGGTTTCGCGCCGGAAGGGCCTTGCGGGTCGTGCTGCGACTCGGCCTGCATGAGCCTGGCGATGGTGGTCAGGGCCTCGTACATCATGGCGTCGCCCACAAAGGGCTCGCCCGCCATTGCGCCGCCCGCCGAAGAAGGACTCCCCTCCCCCCGGAGACGCGACCCTTCTCCAAAAAGATTCTGCGCCATCCGCAACTGCGTCTCGAACGCGGCCCGCATCCCGGCGTTGCGCGCCCCGGTCGCGGTCGCGGACGACACGCCGCCTTCACCGGCGGTTATCGCCAATTGGGCATCAAGGATGGAGTTCAGAGACATACGCATTCTCCCACGTCAAAATTTTGGCTTGGAAACAAGCCTCCGCAAGGGAGAAAGCAAGGGGTGTGCCGTCAGCGACAACCTGTCGGAATTACGTGAAATCAGAAAAGATGCGCATAGCGTGCGTCGCCGCGCATCCACTCGATGAGCCGCCGGTGGCCCGAAGGGAAGGCGAAGCCGTCCAGCTCGGTCCAGGCCACGAACCGCCCTTCCGTGGCCTCGCGGAACACCGGGGCCGGGGGCGTCGGCCCTCCGCTCTCGCACAGGAAGCAGTACATGGTCACCCGGTAGCGGGTGTAGCTGTAGCGGACCACGGTGATGGGCTCCACGGGCCGGACGCTGAGCTCCACCTCCTCCACGTACTCGCGTGCCAGGGCCTGCTCCGGGGTCTCGCCCCGCTCGATCACGCCGCCGGGGAATTCCCACAGGCCGGGCCAAACGTCGCCGGGCCTGCGCTTCTGGATCAGCACCCGACCGCCGTGGACCAGGACGCCGGTGGCCATGTTGATGGGGGTGACCTCGGCGGAGGGCGCGGGCATGGGCCGGTCGGCCACGGTGGAATGCGCCAGGGCCAGGCAGTGGGCCCGGACCGGGCAGTTGCCGCAGTCCGGCCCCCTGGAGCAGACCAGCGCGCCGAGCTCCATGAGCGCCTGGTTGAAGTCGCCGGGCCGGTCCCCGGGGATCAGACCGCGCACCTCCGCCTCCACGGCCTTGCGCAGCGCCGGGGAACGCACCGGCTCGGCCAGGTCCAGGAGGCGGGCGAAGACCCGGAGGACGTTGGCGTCCACGGCCGGCTCGGCCCGGTTGAAGGCGATGGAGGCGATGGCTCCGGCTGTGTAGGGCCCCACGCCTGGCAGGGCGCGGATAGCCGCCGGATCGTCCGGGAACACGCCGCCGTGATCGCGCACGATGGCCTCGGCGGCCTTGCGCAGGTTGCGGGCGCGGGAGTAGTAGCCCAGCCCTTCCCAGAGCTTGAGAACCGCCTCTTCCGGGGCGGCGGCCAGGTCGGCCAGGGTCGGCAGGGCCCGCATCCAGCGGTCGTGGTAGGCCACCACGCGGTCCATCTGGGTCTGCTGGGCCATAATTTCGGAAATCCACACGGCGTAGGGCTCGGGATTCTCCCGCCAGGGGAGGTCCCGGCTGTGGCGGTCGTACCAGCCGAGCAGATCGTGGGTGAAGCGTTTCCCGTCCATGACGGGTCCGGGTTTACCCCGCCTTGGCCTGGTTGGCAACCGCGTCGGCGGCCCTGGCCGCGGCCTCCTGGTCGCCCAGGTAGTAGTGGCGCAGGGGCCTGAGGTCGTCGTCCAGTTCGTAGACCAGCGGGAGCCCCGTGGGGATGTTCAGCTTGGTTATGGCCTCGTCGGACATCCCGTCGAGATACTTGACCAGCCCGCGCAGGGAATTGCCGTGGGCCACGATGAGCACCCGCTCGCCCGCGCGAATCTGCGGGGCCACGGTCTCGAACCAGTAGGGCATGGTCCGGTCGATGGTCAGCTTGAGGGACTCGCACCGGGGCAGTTCGTCGGGCGAGAGGTCGGCATAGCGCCGGTCATGTCCGGGGAAGCGCTCGTCATCGGGCTCCAGGGCTGGCGGCGGCACGTCGAAGCTGCGCCGCCAGACAAAAACCTGGTCGTCGCCGTACTTTTTGGCGGTCTCGGCCTTGTTCAGCCCCTGGAGCGCGCCGTAGTGGCGCTCGTTGAGCCGCCAGGTGCGGCTGACGGGGAGCCACATCAGATCCAGTTGATCCAGGACTATCCACAGGGTGCGGATGGCCCGCTTGAGCAGCGAGGTGTGGGCCACGTCGAAGGAGAGGCCCGCCTCGGCCAGGAGGCGCGCCCCGGCCGCGGCCTCGGCCGCGCCCTGTTCGGAAAGGTCCACGTCGGTCCAGCCGGTGAACCGGTTCTCCAGGTTCCACGCGCTCTGCCCGTGCCGGATGAGTACCAAAGTATGCATGTCCCCTCCGCTGGCTGGGATGATTCATGCGGCAAAGGTACCCGCAAAGCCGGGCGATGGGAAGCGGCGGGAGATGATAATCAGTAGCGCCTGGGTGCGGAGCTGCGGATTTCCTCGTCCAACTGTTCGAAGAGCTCCCGCTTTCGTTTCTCGAAGGTGAGCGCGCTCTTGATGGCGGCGAAGGCGATGCTCAGCACGCTCAGGATGATGACCAGCCCCTTGGCGAACTCCCAGCGCTGCTCGCGCAGGGCGTCCACCATCCAGTTGCCATGCACGTCCTGGGTGAAATAGATGAAGCCGGGCACTCCCACCAGGGCCAGGCCCAGGCAGATCAGTTCGAGCCAGATGAAATTGCGCCCCAGCATGAGCACGAACAGGGTGGAGTCGCGGATGATGCGCAGGGTCACCAGGCGGCCCTGCAAGGTGTCGATGTGGGTCTCCACCTCTTCCAGGAAGACCAGCGCCTTGCGGAAGTTGTCTGCGTCCTTGAGGTTCTGCGTCTTGATCCAGTTGATCTTGTCCACGCAGAAGTTGAAATCCTTGTTGAACTCCAGAAGCAGCTTGGGGAACGGAAACCAGGCCGCTTCCTTCTGGATGGAACGGATGCGGTCCGACTGGTATTCGAGGTTGCCGTTGATGCGCTGGATTTCGCGCCGGACCTCGCCGTCCAGGTCGGCCTGGAACTTGCGCGTGCCGCTGGCGAGCAGCCGGAAGGCCACGTAGTTGTTGGTCGAGGACAGTTTGTTCAGCCGGTCCAGCTCCTCGTTGGCGGATTCGTAGTAGTCGTGGTTCTCGTTGAACCGCCGCCCGATGTCCTTTATCAGCCCCTCCACCTGATCGCGCGCCTCCTGCATCTCGTCGGTGGCCGTGCTCCACAGCTCCCAGAGGGCGCTCATGATCTGCACACGGCCGCGATCCAGCTCCGGGTCGAGCAGGATGCGGTTGAAGATGTGCGGGTCGCGTCGGATGAGGTCGTTGAAGAGGTCCATGGCCTGGCCGGTGAAGCCCATTTTCACCATGCAGACGGCCTGGCGGTAGACCGGATCGATCCAGACCGGCGAATGGCTGTTGGCCCGCTTGTAGGCGTTGATGGCGTCCTTGAGAGCGCCCCCCACCTCCTTGAGCCGGGCCTGCTGATAGGCGAAAAAGCCCTGCTGCAACGGCGTGTAGCTCAGCCTCTCCGCCTCCTGCCAATGGAACAGGGCCTGGTTGAGGTCGCCCCTCTCCAGGTAGAGCAACCCCCACAGGGAATGGGGCTGATAGCTGCGCGGGTACTTGAGCTGGGCGGCCTTGATAAGCTCCTCGGCCTTGTCGTATTCTCCCGCCTCGACCAGCTTGAGCGCATCCCAGACCAGGCCGCCCTCCACGGGCGCGAGCTGGCGGAACCCGTCCGCCCACTCCTTGCTGCGGCTGCGCCAGACCAGCTTGAGCATCCGGATCTGGCCGGGCACGTTGATCTCGAACATGGCCCGCACCAGAAGGCTCGCGAGGTCGTTCTTCCGCTCCATGACCGCCGCGACGGTGTTCGAAAAATCTTCCGGGTTCACCTCGGCGTCCAAGGAAGCCAGGGCCTTGTTGAACTCCTTGACGTCCACCTTGGAGAGCAGGTGCCAGACCTGCGGATGGACCGCCGCCATGGTCCGGGACGGGCACTGGGCCGAAGAATGGTTTTTCTGCCCGCAATAGAAGCACTCCGCCCCCTCCATTCCGAGCAGGACGTTGGGCAGCATGACCTCCATGGTCCCATGCTCCATGAGCGCCCCGCCCTCCTTCTGGGCGATGGTGCACCACGAGTCCAGGGACAGGGCCTCGGTGCCGTAGCGGGCCTCGTTGACCTTGAACCACTGGGAGAGGAGGAAGCCGTCCATGAACCGGACGTGGGGGTAATCCGGGGTCAGCCGGTTCCAGTCCAGGCCCACCTTCTTGGGCAGGTCCTGGGTGAACTGGAGCTTTTCCTGCGACACCGCCGCCATCACCACCGGCCAGCCCTCGCGCTCCGGGTCCTCCTTGACCTCGCGGATCAGGTTCAGGATCTCGATGCAGAAATTCTTGAGCAACTGGAAGTTGTCCAGGGGGAAGAAGATGGCCCCTTCCTTGACGTCGGACACGTACTTGAGGCCGAGGCGCTGGACCAGGGCGAGGATGAGGGAGGAAAAGTCGCGCCAGCCCACGATGCTCTCGCGGTCCGACATCCTGCCCAGCGGCTTGATGATGAAATACCACTTGCGGACGGTCTCGTAGTCCAGCCCCTGGTCCACGTGCAGACCGAGCCACTCCACCGGAGCCAGGCCGTCCACGTTTCCCACGGTCGAGGTGCTCAGGCCCGGCACCGCATTGACCCGGTCCTTGAGCTTGGGGTGGATCAGAATCTCGAAATCATCCGGCACCCGCGAGTCCTGCCGGTCCAGCTCCGCCGACACGGACGCGGAAAAGTCCATGTTGTAGCCCACCAGGAATGTCAGGGGGATCACCTGGCAAAGCACCGCCATGGGATTGACGCGCGCCCACATCTGGAGCCGGGCCAGGGCGCGGAACAGCTCGCTGGTGTTGCAGAACCACAGCGCCTGCCCGTCCTCCTCGGCCATGAGCAGCGAACCGTATTCGCGCAGGGTGTTCTCCAACGCGGAGTTCGGGCTCCCCTTCCAGGACACCCATACGCCGTATCCGGACGCGACCATGCGCGACTGGTCTATGGACGGGAGCAGGTCGATGAGACGGGCTATGGACGACACGAAACACCTCTGCCCGGCCCTTTCCCGATATCCTCAGGGAACGGCCGGACGCGTTGCCGCTGGCGCAAAGCTAACACAGCGAATTCAGGGGAACTTCTTTCCCCTCCCGCACCATGCAAAACAGGTTCCAAACCTGTTTTGCCTCATCACTTTTTCCTCTTTTTTCGCACCCTTGCATATAAATCCGCACTTTACGCTCCAGGGCGGCCAGGGCGTCTTCGGCCTGCCCGGCGTCAAGTTTCCCGCATTGCAGGATTTTCACCAGGGCGCGGATGCGGTGGACGTCCGCGCAGGGCACGCAGTTGGAGAGCTGGTCCGGCCTGCCCCCGTGTTTGACGGTCAGCCGCTCGGCCACCAGCCCCACCGGATAGTGCAGGCAAGCCCGCAGCCACATGTCATAGTCCTCGCAGGACGGCATTCGCACGTCGAACGGACCGATCCGCTCCCAGGCCGCTCGGGTGAACATGGTGCACGACGGGCTGATCAGGCACATCTCCAGCGACTCGCGGAAGAACCACCCCTCGGGCTTGGCGTACTTGGCCTTCTGGTTCACGCGGCGGCCGCCCCGAATCCAGATTTCGTCGGTCTGGCAGATCTCGTAGCCGCGCTCGCGCATGTAGGCCCACTGGGTGGCCAGCTTCTTCGGCAGCCATTCGTCGTCGGAATCCAGCAGGGCGAGGACGGGGCCGGAGGCGCTGGCGATGCCGGTGTTGCGAGCGGCCGAGACGCCGCCGTTCTCCCGGCGGACCACCTTCACGCGCGGGTCGGCGTAACGGGCCAGGACCTCGCCGGTGCCGTCGGTGGACCCGTCGTCCACCACCACAAGCTCCCAGTGCGGCCAGGTCTGGGCAAAGACCGAGTCGATGGCGGTCCCGAGAAAGGCGGCCCTGTTGTAGGTGGGCAATATAATTGAAATCAGCGTCTCATCCATCAATGCTAAACCTTGCCTTCACGTCCGCGACCTGTCATGCTGACAGAATATCGAAACCGGAGCCGTCATGAGAATATTTCAGGTCATCAACGTCCGTTGGTTCAACGCCACCGCCTGGTACGCCATCACCTTGAGCCGCCTGCTGGCCGACGCGGGCCACGAGGTCCTGGTCCTGACCCAGGCGGATACGGACGCCGAGCGGGCCGCCAAGGCCCTGGGACTCACGACCGTCTCCGTGGACCTGAACACCACCAATCCCGTCCGCTTCGCCCGCGCCATCGGTCATATCATACAACTGCTCCGGGCGCACCGTCCCGAGATCGTCAACTGCCACCGGGGCGAGGGATTCTTCCTGTGGGGCCTGCTCAAGCTGGCGGGCTTCCGCTTCAAGCTGGTGCGCACGCGCGGCGACCAGCGCCCGCCCCGCTGCGACGCCTTCAACCGCTGGCTCCACGCCAACGCGGCCGACGCCGTGGTGGTCACCAACCGGTTCATGGCCGACTATTTCCTCAAGCGGATGCGCACGCCCCCCAAGGGCGTCTGGCTCATCCAAGGCGGCGTGGACACCGAACGCTTCGCCTTCGACCCCGAGGGCCGCGAGGCCGTGCGCGCCGAGTTCGGCTTCGGCCCGGACGACCTGGTGGTCGGCCTGCTCGGCCGGTTCGACCGGGTCAAGGGGCACCGGGAGCTGATACGCGCCGTGGCCCGGCTGCGCGCCGAGGGGCTCGCCAATGTCCGCCTCTTCCTCATCGGTTTCGACACCGCCATGACCCGCTCGGAAATCGAGGCCGACATCGAGGCCGCCAAGGTGGGCGACATCACCCGCATCAGCGGCCGTCGCGACGACGTGGCCGCCTGCGTCTCGGCCCTGGACGTCGGCGTGGTCGCCTCCCTCTGGTCCGAGGCCATCGCCCGCTCCGCCCTGGAGATCATGGCCGCCGGCCGCCCCCTGGTCTCCACCTCGGTGGGCGTCATGCCCGACCTGGTCAGCCCGCCCGCCCTAGTGGCGCCCGGCGACGAGGCCGCGCTGGCCCGCGCCATCGCCGAGGTGACGAAGCCCGAGGTCCGGGCCGAGGTGCTCGACCGGCAAAAGCGGATCATGTCCCAACTGACGCTGGAGGAATTCCTCAAGCGGAGCCTGAACCTGTACAGCAGTCTGCTCGACGGCTAGTTCCCGAAAAACCGGTTGGTCTTGTCGATCCTGTCCGCCACTTCCAGGATGGTCAGGGCGTAGCTCTGCGAGTGATTGTAGCGAAAGATGATCTTGAGCTGCTCCTCGCGGCCAAGCCCTTCCTTCCAGCCGTGCTGCCGGAGAAAATTGGCCATGCTGTAGAGTGCGTCGGTGTTGTCGAAGAGGTCCACCCGGCCGTCCCCGGTGCCGTCCACGCCGTAATGGAGCGCGCTGGAGGGGATGAACTGGCACAGGCCGATGGCCCCGTAGACCGAACTGGGGATGTTCATCGGGTCCTGGCCGTTGCGCCGGGCGTAGGTGATGAGCGCCTTGAGCTCCGCATAGGCCCAGTTGCCCTTCTGGGCCGTACGCTGGACCAGCCACTCCTGATCCGCGTGCGACAAATCCTTGTTCGTAATGTACGGGCGGATGCGCTCGAAATCCCCGGCCAGGGCCATGGAGGCGAGGATGGAGAGCCCGTTGCGGCTGCCCACCTGGGTGCCGAGCTTGGTCTCCACCAACATGAGCGCGGTGAGGACCTCGCCGCGCACCTCGTACTGCTTCCGGATGCGCTCCAGCACCGCCGCGTGCTCGCGGAAGTAGGCATAGCCCCCGGCGAGCAGGATGGGATTGAGGTAGCGGTCCAGGACCTGGGGTTCGGACGCGGGGGCCGGGCTCGCGGCCTGGAGCCGCGAGTTCAGCAGGACGTTCATCTTGCGCGCCAGGATCTGCGGGTCGAATTCGAGGCTCTTGCGGCCAAAGAGGGACTGGACGTAGGTGCGGTCGAAGCCGTCGTCCACCAGCCGCTCCACCAGAGGCCGCCATTCGTTGCCCTCGGCGCGGACCGGCAGGGGCGCGAAAAAGAAGACGGCGGCCAACGTGAAGACGATGGCCGCGCGTCCCAGCCGCCTTCCGGCGGCGAAATCAGATTCGGTCCATGGGCACAAACCCCATCTCCTCCTCGAAATCGTCGTCCATATCCTCAGCGAACTTGCGCAGGTCGTATTCCTTTCCGCAGGAGGGGCAGCGCAACGTCACTTCGCGGCAGCCCCGGTAGGCGGTGAGGTCGCGGCCGCACTTCTCGCAGACCATACCCTTGGCCTGCCAGGACCGTTTGCGTCCGAACATGGGGGCTACTTGGCCTCCTTCAGGCCGAGGTTCTTCTCGCCCATGGAGACGTACAGCGTGGAGATGGCGGTGCCGTAGTTGGCCAAGGACTGCGAAAGCTGGGCCTCGGTCTCGGTCAGGCGGGACTGGGCGTTCAGCACATCGGTGTTGGTGCCGACCTGGGCCTGGTAACGGGCCACGGCCATGCGGTAGGCCTCGGTGGCGGCCTCCACGGACTTGCGGGCCACGTCGATGCTGTCGGCGGCCGACTTGATGTTCAGCAGGGCCTGCTTGACCTCGAACCCGGCGTTGAGGCGGGTGTTCTCCAACTCGGCCTCGACCTGCTTCACGACTTCCTGGTACTGCTTCAGGTTGTAGTAGTCCTGGCCGCCCCGGAAAATGCTCATGGAGGCGCTCACGCCGGCCGTCCAGTATTCCTTGTTGCGGTAGGAGTAACCGTCGGAACCGCCCTTGCCCAGTCCGGCGTCCACACCCTTGTTGGTGTAGTCCCACCCGGCGTCGACCTGGGGATAGAAGGTGCTCTCGGCGCCGGTCACGTCCTTCTTGGCGATCTCGACGCTCTTCACGCCGATGACCAGGTCGGGCCGCCCCTTGTAGGCGCGGGTCAGGCAGTCCCTGAGGGTCAGGTCAAAAGGGATGTCCTTGAGCTCGCCCACATAGTCCACCTGGGTCTCCACCGGAATGTTGAGCAGGGTGTTGAGCTGCGTCTCCTGGATGGAGACGTTGTTCTGGGCGTTGAGCAGCCCCTGGCGGGCCGTGGCCAGGTCGACCTCGGCGTCGAGCACTTCGGCCTTGGGCCGCAGACCGACGTCGTAGAAGGCGGTGATCACCTTGAGCTGGGATTCCAGGCGGGCCACGGAGTCCTCGGCGCTCTTGACGTCCATGCGGGCCTTGAGCAGGGACAGGAAATTGGATTGGACGTTGCCGATGAGCGTCAGCTCGACGTTGTCCAGGGAGGCGGCGGTGGATTCCTCTGTCAGTTGCGCCTTCTGCCAACCGGCCAGGATGCTGAAGCCGTGAAACACGGGCTGGCTGACGCTGACGCCGCTCGCCCAGTCGCTGTAGTGGTTGCTGTACGAGTTCTGGCGGTCATAGTGGGTCCAGCCGTAGTTGGCGGAGGCGGAAGGCAGAAACGCGCCGAAGGCGGACTTGGTCCCGAATTTGCTGCCCTGCAACTGGGCGCGGATGGAGGTCATGCTCGGATTGAGCTCCAGGGCCCGCTTGACGCAACGCTCCATGTCGAAGGGACCGGAGATGTCCTGCTGGCCCGCGCCGGGGGCTGCGGGGCCCGCGGCCTGGGGAGCGGGGTCGGCGTCCTGGGCGACGGCGAAACCGCCGAAAACGAGCATCGCCGCGATGACCACGGGCAAAAACCAAAACCGTTTAAGGCGCATAAATATAATCCTGTGCTGATATTTCAATCACTTCTGTTGAACCTGCAACAAAGTCACATCAAACCTAATAGCAAGACTCCGTTCAACCCGCAAGCCTAAACACGACGAATCATTTACGTAAAATTGCACAATCCGAGGGATCGCCCTGCAGTTTCTCCAGGGTGTGGCGCAGGGTCGGCAGCAGGGGCTCCAGGCACTCGGCCACGGCCTTGGGGCTGCCGGGCATGTTGACGATCAGGGCCTCGCCCAAGGTCCCGGCCACGGCCCGGGAGATGGCGCCGTGCGGGGTCTTGGCCAGGCTGGCCCCGGTCATGGCCCGCTCGTAGCCGGGCAGCCGCTTCTCGATGACCGCCAGGGTCGCCTCCGGGGTGATGTCGCGCGGGCCCACGCCGGTGCCGCCCGTGGTCATGACAAGGTCGAACCCCTGGCCCAGGGCCAGCTCCACCAGGAGCGCCTTGAGCCGCGACGGCTCGTCCGGGATGATGAACCCCTGGACCAGGCGCAGGTCCAGTCGGCCGGCCGCCATCTCGCCGATGAGCGGGCCGGACT
This sequence comes from Pseudodesulfovibrio sp., assembly GCF_028692895.1. Taxonomy (GTDB): domain Bacteria; phylum Desulfobacterota; class Desulfovibrionia; order Desulfovibrionales; family Desulfovibrionaceae; genus Pseudodesulfovibrio. Next base: position 36,679 of record NZ_JAQUWN010000026.1, on the reverse strand, counting down.
CGTCCGTGCGCTTGCCCGCCGCGCCCTTGTCGCTCAGGGTGATCCAGGCCAGGGCGTAGCCCTTGCGCTCCGCCGCGCAGGCGTACCGGCCCGGCGCGACGTCGGCCAGCGGCTCCAGCAGGCAGCTCCGCCGGGAGGCCGTCGCGCCCCCGCCGGGCAGCCAGCCCAGCGACAGGACGGTGAATTCCGCGCCCTCCCCGGCCAGCCTGTCGCCGACCTTGAGGGCGGGCAGCGGCCCTTCCGCCGCGATCCAACCGGCCGGAATCTCGCCCCCCGCCGCGCAGCAGTGCGCGCGGCCGCCCTTTGGCGCCGCGCCGTCCAGTTCCAGGGTGATGGTGCATACGGTCATGTTCGCTCCTTGGGAATCAGGCCAGCAGGACGGCCAGGACGCCCGCCACAAAGACGCCGCCGAAGGTCCCGGCCCCGCCGATGGAAATTTCCGGGGTGCCGATGCGCGAGCGCAGGCGCGGCGTGAGCAGCGGGATCAGGTTGCCGCCGATGAGCGTGCCCAGGGTTCCGGCCACGTAGGCCGTGACCGGCCGGAGCGGCTCGGGCACGAAAAAGAATACCGAAAGAAAAGTCATCAGGGCGGGCATGACCAGCGGGACCCGGAGTCCGGTGAAGGGATCGGGCCGGGACATGGCGTAGCAGCCCGCGGCCACGGCGGCCAGGGCGAAGGCGAGCCAAGGGTAGACCCCGGCCGCGTGGCCGGAGACGTGCAGCCCGATCAGGAACGTCGCGCTGAGCAGGACCGGCAGGATGCAGCCGCCCACGTTGACCGCCACCACCTGCTTCTTCAGTTCGTTGCCCGGCTCCTCCTCGATCCGCAGGGCGCGGCCGTGCTCGTCCATGGTGAACTGCACGCTGCCGCGGCGCGGGACCATGATCAGCCGCTCGCTGGTGTAGACCGGCAGGTTGACCGTGCGCCCGAGCAGGATGGCGATGAAGACCAGGAAGCCCTGCACCGGGGTCAGGCCCAGGCGCGAAAACGCCTCGGTGACCAGGGACACCGGCAGGAAGATGAAGAGAAAAAAGAGGGCCACCATGAACAGGAGGGCCGCGAAGATGCCGCCGGAAAATTGAAAATAGGGATAATTCATGCCGTCTGATGCTCCCGGTTTTGCTGAATCGGGTTGCCTTTTCCCGTGTCCGGGACCTATAGTTTCCAAGATGCCATATGGTGTTGGGATGTACCCCAACTCAACGATGAAGTAAATCACAGGACCAGCGAGGGCCCGATGAAAGGCATAATTCTGGCGGGCGGTTCCGGCACCCGCCTCCACCCCCTGACCCGGGTGGTGAGCAAGCAGCTCCTGCCGGTCTACGACAAGCCCATGATCTACTATCCCCTGTCCACCCTCATGCTGGCGGACATCCGGGACATCCTGATAATTTCCACCCCCAGGGACCTGCCCCGGTTCGAGGAGCTGCTGGGCGACGGCTCGCAGCTCGGCCTGAACCTGAGCTACCGGGTCCAGCCCCGGCCCGAGGGGCTGGCCCAGGCCTTCCTCATCGGCGAGGAGTTCATCGGGACCGACACGGTCAGCCTGGTCCTGGGCGACAACATCTACTACGGCCACGGCCTGGGGGCCATCCTCAAGGATTGCGGCAGGCTGCAAAAGGGCGGCATCGTCTTCGCCTACCTTGTCAAGGACCCGGAGCGCTACGGCGTGGTGGAGTTCGACGCGGCCTACCGCGCCCTGTCCATCGAGGAGAAACCGGCCAGGCCCAAGTCGAAATACGCGGTCACCGGCCTGTACTTCTACGACAACGACGTGGTTTCCGTGGCCAAATCCCTGGCCCCCTCCGCCCGGGGCGAGCTGGAGATCACGGACATCAACAAGCTCTACCTCGAACGGGGCGACCTGGAAGTCCGCACCCTGGGCCGGGGCTACGCCTGGCTGGACATGGGCACACACGAGTCCCTCCACGGCGCGGCCAGCTTCGTGCGCGCGGTGCAGGAGCGGCAGGGCTACGTCATCTCCAGCCCCGAGGAGATCGCCTACCGCATGGGCTTCATCAACGCGGACCAGTTGCAGAAGCTGGCCTGCGCCATGAGCCAGAACAGTTACGGCCAATACCTGATGGACGTGGTGCTCGAAGGCCGGAACGACCGCTGCCGGCCCTGAGGCGCCCGGGCAGGCCCCGCCGCGACACCCGCCGGGAAATTATCCGAACAAAAAAGACCGCCCTCCCCGAAGGAAGGCGGTCTTTTTGAAATTCATGACGCGGGGCCGGGGCTCCGCGTTGCCGTCTTAGTGGTGATCCTCGTTCATGGCTTCCTTCACGCGGATGCAGCCGATGGTGAGAATCCACGCCAGATAAATGAAGATCAGGGACACCCCGACAAAACCGGGGCCGGAGCTGTGCGCCATCCCGGAAAGCAGTTCACCAATCATGTCAACCTCCTCACACCCGTTATTGACTTGAAAAACTCCCTGTTATTTGGCCGTTACCGCAGGGAATGTCAAGCCCCCCGGCCGATGAAAATGGGCTCCGCCCCTTGCCCGTCCGCATTCGGCCGCCTTGTCATGACAGAATTTTTGCCCTATGCATCTGCCTAGTCCCAACCCTAAGACATCGACGGAACGCCATGGGAATCTTCTCCTTCATTACCGACCTGTTTTCTTCCGGCAAAGGCAAACCCGGCAAGAAGAAACCGAAGATGACCGGGAAAAAGGCCACTGCCGAAGCGAGCGCGGGCGCAAGAAAGAAAAAGCCGGTCAAGAAGAAGGCCGGGGCAAAACCGGCCGATGCGCCGGGCCTGGGCCTCACCCTGTCCGGCAAGGGCGCCAAGACGCGCAAGAAGTCCAAGCAGGTCTCCGCCGATCCCATCAACGCCGACGCCCTGGGCTTCAGCATTTCCCTCAAGGGCGAGGACGAGCACTCCAAGAAGCGCAACGCCATCCGCATCAAGGTGGACGGCCTGACAACGCTGATAAAGCGGCTGGACAAGCAGTTCCCGGTAAACAACATCAGCGCCACCGGCCTGGGCTTCGACTTCGAGAAACCGCGCATCAAAAGCGGCGTCAAGCTGGAGATGGACCTCATTCTCGATGGCGAGACCAAGGTCGCCGGGATCATGGCCAAGGTCATGCATCACGAGCGCGGCTCCGTGGGCTGCGTGTTCGAGGACCTGGACCGAGCCCAGGACGACGCGGTCCACGCCATCGTCCTGCTGGGCCAGAAGCAGCAGGCCGCGCGCAAGCACGCCCAGCGGGACAAGGAATTCAAGATTCCGGAATAGCTAGAGCTGGGCCCTCAGGGACGCGGCGTACCGCTCCAGGTCGTTGGGCTCGCCCGGCTTGTGGTCTTCAGGATAGAGCAGCGCGGACATGAAGAACACGCTGTCGAACCCCAGGGAGGCCTTGGCGCTGGCGGAAAACTTCCGGAGCCGGGCGTGGACGGCCTCGCCAGCCTCGCCGCCCACGGCCTCGGCCAGGGCCCGCCCGTTCTCGGCCAGCCCGAGCAGGAACCGGGCCTTCTCCCGCATCTTCTCCGCATAGGCGGCCTGGCCCTCGCTCCGGAGCACGGCCTCGCCCTCCGCCTCCAGGCGGCGCACCGTGGCGGCGGCTTCCTCCAGATAGGCGACGATATCGGCAAGCGCTTGATTCGGCATGATCTCTCTCCGTTTTTTCCAGCCAATGTAGCCGTCCGGGCGGGAGAAGACAAGACGGTCCGGCAGCGGATTTTCCCCCTTCGCGCTGGACAAGCCGGGCAAGAGGTTTTACGCAGTTACTCTCGTTTTCAACGCCGAACCAGAGGAGCCGAAGTTGAGCATTCTCGCCGCCAGCCTGGGCCTGACCCGCTACCGGATCATTGAGGAGGTCCCCAGTGAACTTCTCAGCCAGGTACCCGAAAAATTGAGACAATCCTGTTTCGTCGACATCGACGGCACCGCGGACGAGCGGTCCTTCGGCTGGACCAACATCGACGACATGCTGGACGTGAACTGGACCCAGTCCCCGCCCGAGAAGGCGGCCTACTTCGCCTTCAAGCTCCGGCTGGACACCCGGCGCATCTCGCCCGCAGTGCTCAAGAAGCACCTGACCATCGAGATCAACAAGGAACTCGCGCGCAACAAGGAGCAGGGCAAGAACTTCGTCTCCCGCGACCGCAAGCGCGAGATCAAGGAGCAGGTCACGCTTCGGCTGCGCGCCCGCACCCTGCCCGTCCCGGCGGTGTTCGACGTCATCTGGAACCCGCCCGCGAACCGCGTCTACCTGGACACCACCAACGCCAAGGTCCGGGCTCTGCTTGAGGACTACTTCGCCCTGACCTTCGACCTCCACCTGGAGCCCCTGACCCCGTTCTTCGCGGCCATGGACGCCCTGGGCGAGGAGGCCGCGCCCCGGCTGGAAAGCCTCGACCCCACCATTTTCGTCTAGGAGAAGACATGGACCTCTCGCTCGTCGAACGCGAAAACAATATTCTCGGCCAGGATTTCCTGACCTGGCTCTGGTACAAGACCGACAACGACAGCCCGCTGTTCCAGCTCAGGGACAACCGCACCTTCACCCTCCAGATGGAGCAGAAGCTCTCCGTCCAGGGAGGCGAGGGCGAAACCAAGTCCACCACCACGGTCTCCAGCCCCGGCGGCGAAATGAGCGAGGCCAAGACCGGCCTGCTCCACGGCAAGAAGGTGAACAAGGCCCAGATCCTGTTCACCATGGACGCGGAAAGCTGGCTGGTCTCCCTGTCCGCCTCGGACTTCGGCCTCTCCGGCCTCAAGACGCCCAAGGTCTCGGGCAAGGACGAGGAGGGAGACGACCCGGACGCCAAATTCCTGGAGAAGATGTTCCTCATCGAACGGTGCGTGGATATGCTCGACGTGGTCTACGGCCACTTCCTGGCCCTCCGGCTGAGCAGGGACTGGGCCGAGGAATCGGCGCGGGTGAAGCTCTGGATCAACGGCTAGGCTGCCTCCCGTGCCCGGTCCCGTCACCATCGCCTGCTTCGGCGACAGCCTGACCGAAGGCTACGGCCTGGCCCCGGACGAAGCCCTGCCCGCCGTGCTGGAGCGGCTCCTGGCCGACCGGGGGATCGCGGCGCGCTGCCGCAACTTCGGCGTGTCGGGCGACACCTCGGCCGACGGCCTGGAGCGGCTGGGCGCGGTGCTGGACGACGCCCCGGACGCGGCCCTAGTCGCCTTCGGAGCCAACGACTGCTTCCTGGACGAGCCGGCGGAGCGCGTGGAGGCCAACCTCGCGGCCATCATCGAGGCCTTCCGGGAGCGCGGCGTCCCCGTCCTGCTGGTGGGCATCAAGGCCCTGCTCAACCCGGACGACGGCTACCGCCGCCGCTTCGAGGCGATCTTCCCGGCCCTGGCGGAACGCTACGGCCTGCCCCTGTTTCCGGACATCCTCGCGCCCTACTTCGGCAACAGCGACCTGACCCTGATGGACGGAACCCATCCCAACACGGCGGGCGTCGAGGCCGTGGGGCGCGCCCTGATTCCCCTTGTGGCGGATTTGGCGCAATCCGTCGGGAGCTAGTCCCCCTCCCCTTCCTCCAGCAACTTCTTCTTGATCCGGTGGACCACCACGGCCACGGCCGCCCCGGCCGCGACCAGGACCACCGCCGCCTCGGCCGAGGTTCGGCCCGTGACCCCGGCGTTGAGCAAGTGCCCGCCCGAGGCCAGGAAGAGCGTTTCGGGCAGCATGCACACCCAGGACAGGAACGCGTAGGGCAGGGAGCGGACCTCGGTGATGCCCAGCAGGTAGCTGGTCACCGGAAAGGGCAGGACCGGGATGACCCGGCTGAGCGAAATGAGGTGCAGGGGGTGGGAGCGGCTGAGCTTCTGCATCCGCCTGTAGATGGAATTGTCGCGGTATCGGGCCCGGAGCCGGTCGCGCACGCCGTATCGGGCCAGGAGGAACGCGCCCACCGCGCCGATGGTCATGCCGACCGAGGCGTAGGCCGCGCCGAACTTCCAGCCGAAGAGCGCCCCGGCCGCCACGGTGAACAGGACCTGGGGCACCAGCAGCATGGTCATCAGCGCGTTGAGGGCGATGAACAGGACCGGCCCCAGGCCGCCCTGGGCGGCCACCCAGGCCGTCAGCCGGGTCATGTACCCCTCGCCCCAGTGCTCCATGGCGAAGGAGAGCGCGCCGAGCAGCCCGAAGGCCAGCGCGAACTTGAGGATCATCGTCCGGGAGACGGACCGTTTTTCGCCGTGCTGTTCCATGCGCCGCCCGCCCGGCAGGCCGGGCCTTGTGTTCAACGGTGTAATGCCATAGCGTATCGCCGGGTCCCCGCCACCCCGTCCGTATTACGGGGTAATCGGGCAAAAATGAAGAGGGAAAACCAGAGGAAGGCCATGCGCTACAAGCTGCAGATGATGAATACCGACTTCGGCGTGGGCATGTTCGCGGCGCTGCCCGAGCCCAACCTGAGCTTCAACGAGATGACCGACCATCTCCGCCGCCATCCCTATGACGACTACATGCACGAGTTCGTGCTCCAGGGGTTCAAGGATTTCCGCACCCGCAAGCTCAAGAAGCTCATCGAGGAGGTCATGCGCGACAACGGCGCGTCCGACCCGGTGCTGACCGCCGTCATGTACGAGGCGTGCCTCTGCCACGAGCGCCAGCGCCAGCTCCTGCCGCTCTTCGACGGGCTCGCTCCCGCCGGGCTCATCGACCACACCCCGGCCGTCCACATCCGCTCCCGCCTGCTGCCTGACCAGGCGGCCCACAACCGCTGGATCGCCATGTTCGCGGACAACCTCTTCTCCCTGCACCCGCTCATCCACCCGGACGCCATGGGCCTCCCGCCCCTCTACGACGAGGCGGACCTGCCGCGCCGGGAGGCGGTCACGGCCGCCGAGGCGCGCGCCGGGCTCGCGGACAAGCTGCCGCCCGCCAAGGAGCGCTGCCCCCTGGAGGAGACCCTGGACCGCGCCTTCCGCGCCCTGGACAAGGCGGACGCCTTCCTCGGCCCGGTCATGGCCCACAAGGCCTCGCTCTCGCCCATCGGCAGCCTGCGCCACTGGATGGTCAAGACGAGGTCCGTCAACGGCCGCCTGTCCAACGGCCTGGAGGGCATCCAGACCAGCTACGGCCGGGGCCTCTCCCGCGTCCAGGCCGACACCTCCTGCGCCATGGAGATGGCGGAGCGCTTTTCCTCCTACGCCTCCTTCGGGCCCAAGGGCGTGCTCGGCTACGCCCGCGACTATCCGTTGACCTGCGCGGCCCAGGACGAGCTCGCCGCCGAACACCTGGACCTCGGCCGGGTCCGGCTGGAGGCGCCCTACGCGGGCCAGCGGCTCCACTGGTTCGAGGGCCACGCCCCGGACGGCGACGGCGGCTCGGTTCCGGTGCTCATCCCGGCCCAGCTCGTGTTCCTGTTCTGCAACCTGGACGAGCAAAATCTGTTTTCGGCCCTGGGCTCCACCGGGCTCGCCTCGGGCAACACCATGGCCGAGGCCAAGGTGGCTGCCCTGACCGAGGTCCTGGAGCGCGACGCCGACGCAACGGTGCCCTACGACCCGCGCCGCTGCTTCCGCCTGGAGACGGACGACCCGGTCATCGGCCCGCTCCTGGCCAACTACCGCGCCGACGGCATCGACGTCTGGTTCCAGGACGTGACCACGGAGCTGGGCGTGCCCTGCTACAAGTCGGTGGTCCTGGGCCGTCTGGGCGACGTCAACAAGGGCGGCGGCTGCTCGCTGGACGGCCGCCGGGCCGTGGTCTCTGCCATGACCGAGACGGCCTACCCCTACCCCGGCCCGGCCAGCTCCCCCGCGCCCGAAGGCCTGCCAACCCGCCGCCTGGAGGACCTGCCCGACCTCTCCACCGGCAGCGCCGAGGGCGACCTCATGGTCCTGGAGCGGACGCTCCTGGCCAACGGCTACCGCCCGGCCTACGCGGACCTGACCCGCGCCGACCTGGGCATCCCGGTGGTCCGGGCCATCGTCCCCGGCCTGGAGATCGTCTCGGACTTCGACCACTATTCCCGCGTCAGCCCGAGGCTCTACCGCAACTATCTCGACGCCCTGAAATGACGGCCCGGCGGGCGGCGGCGGGCGAAACCCATTGACGCGCCGCCCCCGAGCGGCTAACCAAATCCCGTCAATGCCCGGGTGGCGGAACTGGTAGACGCAAGGGACTTAAAATCCCTCGGACCTTGGTCTGTGCGGGTTCGATTCCCGCCCCGGGTACCAAGAAGCAAGCTGTCCACGACAGCTTGCTTTTTTTGAAAGCGCAATGAGAAAAAACATGCCCATAGAAGAATTCATCGAAACCGGATTCCCGTTTCACAAATACCTCGGCGTCAAGGTCGACAAGATCGGAGAGGACTCGGTCAGGCTGTACATCCCCTTCAAGGAGGACCTGATCGGCCACGCCGAAAGCGCGATGATTCATGGCGGGGTCATCTCCACCCTCGCCGACATCTGCGGCGGATTCGCCGTCTGGACCCGCTGTGAGCGTAGCGACTTCGTGGCCACGATCACGCTCAGCGTCGACTACCTCCGGCCCGCGGCGGCCCGCGATCTCTACGCGGAAGCCAAGGTCCGGCTGCTGGGAAACAAGGTCGGCAACGCCCATGTCGTCATCTGGTCGGAAGGCGAGCCGGACACGCCCGTGGCGGAAGGGCGCGGCGTCTACAACATCAGACGGCGCAGCAAATAGTTGAAAGGCTCGATATCCCCACCTGATGCGGCGTCGCCCTGAATCCGGGCTCCGACAGCCGAACACCCTGCCTGATCCTCCGGCCGTTTTGGTCGGGCCAGCCAATTCCTATTTGCCAATCGTTCTCAAAAAGCGTTAAGAATCGGCCAGCAAAGCCACCAATACCGCATTCAAAGGTCGTTCATGCCGGATTCCGCAAGCAACAAGGACATTTTTCCCGAAGAGACCGTGCTCTCCCGCTACCTGGAAAACCTTCCGGGCATCGTCTGGCGCATCGACATCGCGGGCAACGACATCACCTTTCTCAACAAGTACGCGGCCTCGCCCGAAGGGGAAAAGGTCAGGACCATCCTGCAAAACCCCCACCTCGCCAGGGAAGTCGTCGTGCCCGAGGACCTGGAGACCTTCCAGCACAGCCACCAGTTGATCCTGGGGCGTCGCAGCACCGCCTGCTCCTTCCGGGTCCGCCAGCAGAACGGCCTGGCCAAATGGTTCAAACTCATGTCCATGCCCGACCCGGTCCACCCGACCAGCTCCGTGGGCGTCCTCATGGACATCACCGGCCACGTCAACTCCATCCTGGCCTCGGCCGGTCGCCCCAAGCTCTCCACCAAGATCGAGATGATGAACGCCCCCGTGCTGCTGGTGCGCTTCGTGGACCGCACGGTCTACCTGGCCAACACCGCGGCCAGGCATATGCTGGGCTACGAAGGTCAGGACCTCGGAGGCATCAGCCTGCATGACCTGTTCCGGAACAATACGGACACCGATCTCCTCCAGGTCTACGAAGGGCTCATCTTTTCCGACAACTGGAGCGGCCACCTGCGCATCACCGACGCCATGGGGCGGTGCCACCAATGCTCGGCCCGCATCCAGGCCATCGCCCGCAACGAGGAGAACCTGCTCTGGATAGTCCTCTCCCACCGCAACGACTGCACCACCTGCCGGGGCGTGCCCGTGCGCGGCAACGAGACCGTCGCCCCCCGCTTCTCCCTCAAGTCCCTCAAGCGGTGCACCTCGGTGCGCTCCCTGCTGCGCGCCCTGCTCAAGGCCCTGCCCAAGGAGTCGCCCACCAGCGCCATCCTGCTCTCGCGCATCTTCATCTCCAAGAACGTGGTGGCCGTCACCGGCGTGGGCGCCCCGTTCGAGACCGATCCCGAGGATTTCGTTCATCCCTACGAAGGGTCCATCGCCGAAAGCATCGTGCGCCTCGGCCAGGCCAACCATGTGGTGGTGGACACCTCCAAGAGCATCAAGGCCATCGACTGGGCCCTGTTCATCCCGCGCGGCATCCGTTCCTACTACGCCACGCCCTTCTTCGTGGACGACGTCCTGACCTACGTGCTGATCTTCTGCGCGGCAGAGCCCGACAGCTACGACCCGGACTCCGACGCCCCCCTGCTGGGCCTGCACCAGGACTTCCTGGCCCACTTGGAACGCTGCCTGCAAACCAGCCGTTGACACTGGTCCAACCACATCACTGAAAACCGCTCCTTTCGCCCCGGCCATGCGCCGGGGCGTCTTTGTTTGAGCCCTTGCCGACACCAATGTTTCGTTTTTTATTAATTCGCAATATCAGCTAATTACTGCGAGATTTCGCCTCCATTCCACAAAAATACATACAATCTGGCTGGACCAGTTTTGTGCATATTCTCGCAATTTCCCTTGCCACACTTCTTGTCATCGCCTTAATACGAGATCAAAGGATAACAACACGGCATTCAACATCAAACTGGTTGGACCAGATATGACCACAACAGCTCAACGTCCGCTTCTCTGTCGCAAGTTGGTGACCATGCTCAAGGGCGGCCCCTTCTCCGTGGGGGACAAGCTGCCCGGCGAGCGCCGGTTGGCCGAGATGTTCAACACCTCCCGCAACACCGTGCGGGAGGCGCTCTGCAACCTGGAATCCATGGGCTACCTGGAAATCCGGGGGAAAAGCGGTTGCTACCTGAAAAGCAAGGAAGGCCAGGTCAACTGGGAGATGCTCCGCACCCGCCGCAACCCGGCGGCCCGCAGGCAACTGGTGGAGACCCTGGCCCTGGTGGCGCCCCCGCTGGCCCGTTCCCAGGCCTCAAGCCTCACCGCCAGCCACATCGCCAAGCTGGAGGACGCCACGATCAACCTCAGCCAGGCCATCGTCAAATCGGACCTGCCCACCATCGCCAACCGCTACATCTCCTTTTACATCGTCCTGGCCGAGATTGCGGACAACGACTACCTGCAACTGCTGCTCAAGGAGCTGGCCCTGGCCTCGGAAAAGCTGGAGAGCCAGGAGGGAGGCCTCTCCGAGGTCCAGAAGGACTCCCTCTTCGCCTTTCATGTGGAGCTGTTCCACACCCTGAAGAACGGGCAGCCCGAATCGGTCGAGGAGCTGGCCGAGCGGTGCATGCAGGTCTTCGCCAAACTGGCGCTGCCCGAAGGCTAGTCCGTTTCGCGCGGACGCCGGGAGCCATGCCATGAAAAGAAGAGAACTTTTTTGCCGGTTCATTCCCTTCGGGAGTCGAGGGCGGAAGGATGTTGCGAACGTTCCAGCCGAGGAGCGGCCCAGGCCGCCTCTCTCGGAAAACGAACGTTTCCTCCGCGCCATGGCTCTCGGCATTGATCCGGCGACTGTCACACCCGGGCAACTGGAAACCCTGATTTCGGAATCGGAACCTTCAACCACACTGTAATGAGCGGGACTGGACCCGGGGACCGATCACCCCCCCGTCCGGCCAACTCGGTAGGAGTGCAACATGGACAACAGTAATGTCAGCTACCTTGAGAGTCGGAAGCTGGTAAAACGCTGGAGCGGACCGATTCCGGCTCTGGTGAACACCATCCTCATCTTCGCGTTTTTCTACGCCACCTGGTGGATTTTTCAGGACCCGCGCGGTCTGATGCGCATGTACACCCCCTACGTGGGCTACATGGTCTGCCGCTGGCTGCTGATCCTCTTCATCTGGGTCGCCTACATCTTCGATTTCTGGCCTTTCAAGCGGTCCTGGCTGGAAAAAACCCATCCCCTGGTCAAGGGCGGAGTGCTCACCCTGGTGAGCGTGGCCGCCATGATAATCCTCATCAAGGGCTTCTTCGTCGAGATTCTCGGCAACTTCGGCATCGCCTATTTCGACCCGAGTCGGCTGGAGGCCATGGGCATCACCGACTTCTACTCCATCGAATACGCGGCCGAGGCCATCATGATGTTCGCGGCCATCGCGTCCTGGATCTCCCCCAGCTGGGTGGTGGCCTGCGAGAACGCGCCCTGGCAGAAGCTCGCGCAGCCCGCGCGGGGCGTCACCATCGCGGTGGTCACCTTCTTCCTGAGCATGATCGTCTACTTCCTGACCATGCATTCGCACATGGCCATCCTCTTCTACCCCTGGCAGAAGTTCACGGCCATCTGCCCGCCCTACTGGGAACAGTTCGCCAACACGGTTTCCGGCAACTTCCACATCGCCTGGATCATGTGCTGCACCGTGGTGGTCTGGCTCTTCGAGACCATTTGGGAGCGCTATCCCTTCAACCTCATCAAGAACAACGCCCTGCGCCGAATCACTTCCTTCTTCGGCATCATCGCCATCGCCGTGGCCCTGTGCTTCTTCCTCTACTACGCCCAGGACCTGGTCTGGGGCGAAACCATCCGGGGCACCCGCCGCCTGATGGCTCCCGACTGGCGCTGGCTGCACGTGGGCGAGATGGCCATCTTCTGGCTGGTCCCGTCCCTGTACCTGGCATTCTACTGCAACAACTGGCCGACCAAGTTCAGCCGCCCGGTCAACGTCTGCATCCGCACCCTGCTGACCGCCGCCATGGCCGCCGTCGTCTACATCGTCTACTACAAGACCTCCCACCTGTTCCTGGGGACCCAGAAGGGCTTCTCCCACCCGCAGCAGTTCCCCATGATCCCCATGATCTGGCTTATCAACATCTTCCTGATCAACGTCTGGTTCATGGACGGCTGGCCGGGCTGGAAGGCCGTGCCCAAGACCGAAAGCGAACTCGAAGAGGTCCAGGAAGAGATCGTGGCCCACGACGTCAAATGGAACCCGGGCCTGGCCAAGGGCCTGGCCGTCGGCCTGTGCGCAGGCGTGGTGCTGTACATTGGCATCATCAATGCCCTGCCGTGGATCGGCGCCAACTTCACCGTCATCAAGTAGGCGCAGCAACAAGGAGAAGACTATGAGCAACGAGAAAAAGGATATCAGCCGGCGCGACTTCGTGAAGGGCGCCGCCACGGGCCTGGTGGCCGGAGCTTTCGCCAGCATGGGCGTGTACTCCTACACCTCCTCCGCCTACGGCCGCCTGCCCAAGGCCGAGCGCAAGCTGCAGGACTTCGGCGCCTGCCGCAGCGTGCGCGTGACCAACATCTCGGAAACGAGCTGGTTCAACAACGCCCATCTCATCGGCGACATCCACGAGGCGGGCGGGCTGCTGGTCAACCAGTACACCCTGAACTGGGCCCCCTTCGCCAACGGCAAGGGCTCGGCCAAGGGCTCCTATGGCGAGGGCATCGGCTCCATCAAGGAACTGCTGCCCCACGACCTGAAAAAGGCCTGGGAAATCCAGAAGAAGCTGGCCCTGCACCCGGACAACCCGGGCGGCTACTCCTGCCTGCTCGAAGTGGAGGCCCTGGACGGAACGGTCCACAAGTACCTGCTGGACACCGGCTGGTCCTACGAATGGATGGAGGACAGCTTCAAGCGCGAAGGCATCGACAAGATGCTTGAGGAGCAGCAGATCGAGGCCCTGTTCATCTCGCATGAGCACTGGGACCACTTCTGGGGCCTGCCCGTCACCGTCAAGTACGACAACCGCATTCCCCTGTACGTGCACGACGGCTTCTACAAGGAGGGTCTCCAGTACATCAAGGATAGCGGCTACAAGGGCGAGCTGACCATCGTGGACAAGCCCATCACCGAGATCATCCCCGGCATGGCCCTGCTCAAGTTCGACGTGCCCATCATCAACCGCGTGTTCGGCGAGACCTCCCTGGCCTTCAACATCAAGGACAAGGGGCTGCTGCTCATCTCGGGCTGCTGCCACCAGGGCATCCTCAAGTTCGCGGACTTCGCCCAGGCCAACCTGAAGTACGACAACGACACGTTCTACGGCATCTACGGCGGGCTGCACATCTCGCCGTTCGAGGACTGGGACCCCAAGTACGACGACCTCGTCATCTCGCTCGGCCAGTGGGGCTTCGAACGGATCGGCTGCAACCACTGCACCGGCCACCTGACCGCCAAGAAGTTCATCGAGGCCGGATACCCGGTGGTGCGCGGCACCGCCCGCTTCCGTTCGGCGTCCAAGGACTACCTGGGCAACGGAGATAAAATCAGCTTCGGCTGTTAGCAACAACCTCCTCACCTCAACCCCCCATCAGGCCCGGTCCGCCCCCTCAGGGGACGGGCCGGGCCGCCCCGAGGACCGCCATGCGACTCTCCACCGTACTGCCGACGCAACGCCACGAGAACCGGCTGGTCAACCTGCCGGAAATGCTGTGCAACTGCCTGCTGGCCGCCTGCCAGCACAAGGAATTCAAGCGGCTGGTGGGCTGGAAGGGCATGGCCGTGTGCCCGCGCGCCCCGCAGGGATGGACCTTCAAGGTCCGCGCCCGGCCCGGCGTATACGGCCTGGCCACGGAACGGACCTGGCGCGACGAGTCGGGCCAGCACGCACGCCTCGGGCTCCACTATTTCCCGGCCCCGGACGAGCCCCTGCTCGACACCATGTCGCTGGCCGCGAGCCTCGCCGCGGCCAGGCCGGACTATATCGAGACGTTGCGCCGCTTCACGGCCATGGCCGACGGCGGCGCGCCCTTCCGCCTGGGGGACCTGACGGCCAGCCTGGCTCCCGGCGAGGACGGCCTGCTCCTGCGGATGGACGCGGCGGACCGGAGGCTGAGCGTCGCGCGAGACGGCGTGGCCACAGCGGAAGGACAGTGGGTCATCCTTCCCGGCGAGGCCGAGGAGGACTTCCCGGCCCACGAAATCGCCGCCGACTTTCTGCTGGTCCTGGCCGCGGCCGCCTCCAACAGCCTCGGGGAGCCCCCCTGCCGGGTCGGCAGGCGGACGGAGCCCGGCTCCGGCCTGATTTACGGCGGGGACGGCGAAAGCTCGCCCCTGGACGACGGCGTCACCATGACCAGCGACCTGCTGTACTGGGGCGGCCCCGAAGCCCTGGCCACACTGGCCGCCCCGTCCCTGGCCGAATGCGAAGCCGTGGCCGGAATCGCCCAAAAGGAAACCCTGCCGCCCCCGCTGGATCACGCCCTATTCTGGAGAACCCACGACCTGCGGGCGCTTTCCCTCGAAACGGCCTATGCCCCGATTTTCGACAGCCGCCCCGGACTGATCGTGCTCAGCGGCTTTCTCGGCGCGGGCAAGACCACCTTCCTCAACCAGTTGCTGGAATACCACGCGGCCAGGGACGAACTGGTGGCCATCATCCAGAACGAGATCGGCCAGTCCGGCGTGGACGGCAAGCTGCTGGAGGGCGACGACGCCATCGTCGAGCTGGACGAGGGGTGCGTCTGCTGCACGCTGGCGGGCAATCTTTCCAAGGGAATCCAGCAGCTCCGGGCCCGGTTCAATCCCAAGGTCATCGTGCTGGAGTCCACCGGGCTGGCCAATCCGTTCAATATCCTGAACGAACTGGAGACGCTCCGGCCCCTGGTCCGCCTGGACTCGATCACCACCCTGGTGGATGCGGCCAACGGTCCGGCCCTGCTCAAGAACCACGAGATAGCCCGGGACCAGGTGGCGGCGGCCGACACGCTCCTGCTGAACAAGTGCGACCTGGTCGACGAGGCAGGACGCGAGCGCCTGCGCGACACCCTGCGCGGGCTGAACCCCCGCGCCGTCCTTGTGGAGACCGCCTTCGGGGCCGCCAACCCCGGCGAACTCTATGACCCGGACCCGTTCGAGCCGCGCCTTGGTCCGCCGCCCTGCATGACGCCCCGGACGCACCACACGCACGATCACGATGGCTTCACGTCCCGGCGGTTCGGCTTTACCGCGCCCCTGGACCGAAAACGGCTCACTGAAGCGCTGGACGGCCTGCCCGCCTCGGTCTTCCGGCTCAAGGGAATCGTCCACCTCGCGGACTGCCCGCAGCCCATGGTGGTCCAGTACGTATGCGGACGCCACGAACTCTCCTCCCTGGGGGACGCCTTCGGCGAAGAGGGGTTCCTGGTGGCCATCGGCAAAGACATGGACCTGACCGTCCTGGAAGGACTGGAGGAGGCGAACGCATGAACATCCTGCAACAGGGCGGCCTCCTGATGTGGCCGCTGCTGGCCCTTTCCGTGGCCGCCCTGGCCGTCATCCTGGAGCGGTTCGTGGTCTTCACCACCCGCCGCTTTCCCGCCCCCGCCGCCCTCGACGCCCTGCTGGAGACGTTCCGCAGCCGGGGAGGCGAGGCCGCCATCAAGGACGCCGAGGAGAACTCCCCGGCCTTCCTCGACTTCTTCCGGGCCTGCTTCGGCACCGGCGACGCCGCCAGGAGCGAGGCGGCCATCCAGGCGGCGGGCGAGGACGTCCTGTTCGAGTTCAACGCCCGGCTGGACTTCCTGGCGACCACCGCGACCGCAGCCCCGCTCATGGGACTGCTCGGCACGGTCATCGGCATGATCAACGCGTTTTCCAGGCTCTCTGCCTCGGGCGACGTGGACATCACCATGCTGGCGGGCGGCATCTGGCAGGCCCTGCTGACCACGGCCGCCGGGCTGTGCATCGCCATCCCCACCCTGCTGGCCCAGCGCTGGTTCTGCCGCCAATGCGACAAGACGGCCTTCGCCATGCAGCGCGCGGCGCGGCTGGCCGTCCAGTGGCGGGAACGGCGGGAAGACGGGCGATGATCGAGTTCACGCGGCGCACGCCCAAACCGGCCTCGCCGGACATCACCCCGCTCCTGGACGTCGTCTTCATCCTGCTGATCTTCTTTGTGGTCTCGGCGGTCTTCACGGCCAAGGGCGTGGACATCGAACTGCCCGCCGCCGAGACGGCCAAGGCCGTCACCGGCCGGTCCATGGAGATCGAGCTGCGCGAGGACGGGGCCATCCTCTGCGACACCGCGCCGGTCACCCTGAACGACCTCTCCCACCTGCTGCAGAACACCTACGACCGGCCCATCTCCCTGCAACCGGACCACATCCTGCTGCAATCCGCGCCGGGAGCCCGGGTGGAGCGGTTCGTGAAGATCGTGGACATGGTGCGCAAGACCGGATTCAACAACCTAGTCATCGCCACCCGGACCCGCGACAGGAACGAGGCCAACGGACCGACCCCATGAATTCCCGGCAAACGATCTGGGCCTGCCTGGCCATTTCCCTATGCCTGCACTGGTTCCTGCTCCAGCCGAAGTGGGGCGGCGCGCCGACGCCCCCCGGCGAATCCATCGTCATTCCGGTGAACTTCGACATTTCGGCAGCCGCCGCTGGCGGCACGGGGCTCGCGCTTGAACAGGGAGCCGTCCCGGACGAGGAGAAGACCGAACACGAGGACGTGATCCGTCGGCTGCGCCGCCAGGCCCTGAAAAAGTACCTGGCCCAGGTCCACAGCGCCGTGGAGCAACGCCGTCTCCCGCCGGGGGCCGACGCCGCCGACCTGATCGGCAACGTCCGCTACCGGTTCCGCATCCGGGCGGACGACACCTTCGAAGGCATCGTCATGCAGCAATCCTCGGGCGACGCCCGGCTCGACGCGGCCGCGCGGCGGGCCATCGAGGCCGCCAGCGGCACGGTCAAGCGCCCCGACATCCTCAAGGGCCGGTCCTGGACCATCACGATGACGGTCAAATACCAGTACCGGCTCTAGCGTGGCGGAAGCGAAGGCCGGAGAACCTCCCCGGCCCGCTCAGATCTTGACGGTTTCCAGGAACCGCTTGTCGGCCTGTTTCTTGAGGAATTTCGTGAAATTCTTGGTGATGGCCGGGAGCTTGTAGAGCTTGGTGAAGAAGCTCTTTTCCGTGAGCTTGGCCAAGGTGGAAGGGTCGAAGTAGGCGTTGGCGTTTTCGATGGTCAGGACAAAGGGCGGGAGCCCCTCGTGGGCGAGGATGCCGCTCATGAGCAAGGCCCCGGTGCGGTGGTTGCCCTCGAAGAAGAGCTGGGGGCGGCTCAGCATATAGGTGTAGGTCCGCGCCGCCCGCTCCCAGGCGGAGTCGGACTTGTGCTTGCGGTTCCACTGCACGATCCTGCTGATGTTGCAGTCGCTCTGGTTGTAGAAGCGGATGGCCGTCTGGCGCATGTGGTTCGCGAATTCGAAGCGGACCATCTCGTCCGTGCCGCAGAGCACCCGCTGGTTCAACTCCAGGACGTGGTGCTTGTTCTCCTCGCGCACGAGGTTGATCTTGTTGAGCAACAGCTCGTTCAGGTAGGCGTAGCCCGCCAGCAGGTTCTCGATGATGACGTCCGCGATGGGCTCGCGGCGCATCCTGAGCGTCCCGTTGATCCGCTCGAAATTGGCCTGGACCTCCCGCAGGGAGGCCTCGATCAGGTCCAGTCGCAGTTGATATCTCTTGCTCATTCATCGCCCCGGGAAGCGGTGTGGGACTCGCCCGTCCCGAAAAGAACGGGTAGACAAGGACGACGCACGCCGACACTCAAAAAAGGCGACGGGCCGGAGCGCCGCAGCCCTCCGCCCCGCCTCGCATGATCCAACGCCGCGAAATCAACTGAATTCGCCCTGGAGGTATTCCCGGGTCAGCGTCTCCTGCGGGTCGTCGAAAAGCCGCCGGGTCGGGCCCATCTCCACCAGGTGGCCGGTACGCCCGCCCTGGGAGATGTCCACGGAGAAGAACGCGGTCTGGTCGGCCACGCGCAGGGCCTGCTGCATGTTGTGGGTGACGATGACCAGGGTGTATTTTTCCTTGAGCCGGACCATCAACTCCTCGATCTGCCGGGTGGCGATGGGGTCCAGGGCGGAACAGGGCTCGTCCATGAGCAGGACGCTCGGCTCGGTGGCGATGGCCCGGGCGATGCACAGCCGCTGTTGCTGCCCGCCGGACAGGGAGAGGCCGCTGCGCTTGAGGATGTCCTTGACCTCGTCCCAGAGCGCGGCCCCGCGCAGGGCCTTTTCGACCTTTTCCATCATGTTGCCCTTGAACCGGTTGAGCCTCAGGCCGAAGGCCACGTTCTCGAAGATGCTCAGGGCGAAGGGGTTGGGCTGCTGAAAGACCATGCCGATGTGGCGGCGGACCACCACCGGGTCCACCTTGGGGCCGTACATGTCGATGCCGTGATAATGCACGCTGCCCTCGAACCGGAAACTCCGGATGAGGTCGTTCATGCGGTTGATGCTGCGCAGCACCGTGCTCTTGCCGCAGCCCGAGGGACCGATGAACCCGGTGATCTCGTTGCGGCAGATGGGCACCCGGCTGTCGCGGACCGCCAGGAAATCCCCGTAGTAGATGTTGTCCACCCGGCAGTCCAGGATGACGTCATTGTCCCGGCAGGCGGCGGGGGCGTACGCTTCGGCCGTGTTGGCGACGGTATCCATAGTGTTTTGCGACTCCATTGAAGGATGAAACGATTACTTGTTGCGCTGGCCGATGAGGCGGCTGGCGATGTTCAGCACCAGGACGAGGAGGACGAGCACCAGGGAGGCGCTCCAGGCCAGCTCGATCAGGTTGGCGAAGGGACTGCCCGAGTAGTTGTAGATAAGCACGGCGAGGGAGGCCGTGGGCTGGTTGACCTCCAGCCAGTAGTCGCTGAACAGGGCCGTGAAGAGCAGCGGCGCGGTCTCGCCCGCGGCGCGGGCCACGGCCAGGAACACGCCGGTAATGATGCCGGGCATGGCCACGGGCAGCGAGACCTTCATCATGGCCTGGGCCGGGGTGCAGCCCATGCCGTAGGCCGCCTCCTTCATGCCGCGCGGGACCATCTTGATGGCCTCCTCGGCCGTGAGCATGACGATGGGGATCATGAGCAGCGAGAGCGCGATGCCGCCCGCCCAGGCCGAGTAGTGGCCCATGACCAGGACCACCGAGGCGTAGGCGAACACGCCCGCCAGGATCGAGGGCAGGCCGGTCAGCGTCTTGGCGCAGAACCGGGCCGCCTGGGAGAGCTTGCGGTGCGGCCCAAGCTCGGCCAGGAAAATGGCCGCCAGGATGCCGAAGGGAATGCTGATGAGCCCGGCCAGGCCGACCATGAACAGCGTGCCAAGGATGGCGTTGCCGAACCCGCCGCCGTCCTCGAAGGCCGTGGGGGGCAGGGAATAGAACACCGTCAGCGCCAGCCGCTGGCCGCCCCGGTACAGGAGCATCAATATGACGGAGAAGAGCGGGAAGCAGGCCAGGATCGCCATGCCCACGGTGAGGGTGCTCAGGACGTAGGACTGGAGGGCCCGGCGCTCGTAGGGATTCTTCTCGAAGCTCGGCTTGCGGAGCTCGTTGTCGACTTGCCTGGCGGTCATCTCGCCCCTCCCGGCCGGGTGAAGTTGATGATGAGCTGGCCGATGACGTTGACCACGAGGGTTATCACCAGCAGGACGATGGCCGCGAACATCAGCACCTGGACCTCCATGGGTCCCGCTTCCGGGAAGTTGAGGGCCAGGAGCGCGGCCAGGGTGTTGGCCGGAGAAAAGAGCGAAAGGGAAATCTGGTTCGAGTTGCCGACAAGCATGGCCAGGGCCATGGTCTCGCCCAGCGCCCGGCCGAAGCCGAGGACCAGCGCGCCGAAGATGCCGCCCGAGGCGGTGGGCAGCATGACCCGGAGGATGGCCTCCCAGCGGGTGGTGCCCATGCCGTAGACCGCCTCCTTGGTCTTGAGCGGAATGGCCCGGAACGCGTCCTGGGACACCGCCGCCACAGTGGGCAGAATCATGATCGACAGGACCAGCGAGGCCGGAAACAGGCCCGGGCCGTTGAGCTTGGTCCCGAAGAACGGAATCCAGCCCAGGTACTCGTGCAGGAAATCGGCCAGGGGCCGGATGATGGGGATGAGCACGAAAATGCCCCACAGCCCGTAGACGACGCTGGGGATGGCCGCCAGCATCTCGATGATGTTCTTGAGGACGATCTCGACCTTGTGGGGAAGGAAGTCCTGGGTGAGGAAGATGGCGATGGCGACGCCGAATACGCCGCCCACGGCCAGGGCGAAGAGCGAGCTGTAGAGCGTTCCCCATATTTCGGGCAGGATGCCGTAAACCTTCCGGTTCACGTTCCAGTCCGAGGAGGAAAGCAGTTGCATGCCGTACTCCTTCACCGCGGGCAGCGCCTTGCCGCCGATCTCGAAGACGATGTAGGCGAGGACCAGTATGGTCAGCACGGTGAAGGCGTAGGCCACGCCCCGGAAAACCCTGTCAAAAACCACATCCCCGAAGGAAGGGGGCGTAGCAAAGCTATCGCCCCACTTCCTGGGGGTCTCTTTCGGAGAGCCCATCGTTAACGCCTTTGGCTTGGCTGAGGAAGCCCGCCTACTTGATGTTCTTGGCGGCCGCGGCGACCTTCTTCACGACGGTCTCGGGCATCGGGATGTAGCCGGCCTTGTCGGAGATGGCCTGGCCCTTGTAGAGGCAGTAGTCGATGAGCTTGTGAATCCACTCCACCTTTTCCTTGTCCTGATAGGTCTTGTAGAAGAGCATCCAGGTGTAGGTGACCATGGGGTAGGAGCCGTCGCCGTCAGGATCGGTGATGAAGACGATCATGTTCTCGGGCAGCACGGCGTTGGCCAGGGCGGCCTGGCCGCTCTTGAGGCCGGGGGCCACGAACTTGCCCGCCTTGTTCTGCAGGGAGGCCATGGGCAGCTTGGCCATCTGGGCGTAGCCGAACTCGACGTAGCCGATGGCGCCGGGGGTCTGCTTGATGGCGGCGGCGACGCCGTCGTTCTTGGGGGCCTTGATCAGGTTCTGGGACAGGGGCCACTCGACGGTCTTGCCGAAGCCGACCTTGTCCTTGAAGGTCTTGCTGATGGCGCACAGGTGCTGGGTGAAGTTGAAGTTGGTGCCGGAGCTGTCGGCGCGGGCGACCACGACGATGTTCTCGGAGGGCAGCTTCACGCCGGGGTTGGCCTTGACGATGGCCGGGTCGTCCCACTTGGTGATCTGGCCGAGGAAGATCCCGGCGTAGACGTCGCGGGGGAGCTTGAGATCGCTCACGCCTTCCAGGTTGTAGGTCAGGACGATCTCGCCCGCGGTCATGGGCAGGAGCTGCACGCCCTCGGCGACCTTGGAAATTTCCTCGGGGGTCATGGCGGCGTCACTGGCGCCGAAGTCCACGACATGGTTTTGAAAATCCCTGATTCCCGCGCCGCTGCCCTTGGACTGGTAGCTGACCTGCACGCCGGAATTCTCGCGGCTGAAGGTCTTGAACCAGGTGGTGTACAAGGGAGCCGGGAAACTGGCGCCGGAACCAACCAGGCTGACGTCAGCAAAGGAAACCGCCGGAAACACCAGGGCCATCAGCATCAGCATGGCCATCAGTTTAGAAAGGTACTTCAATTCCAAAACCTCTTGGTTGATGTTGAAAGACTGCGTCAACCTATCCCCCCTGCGTGCATATCCGGTGTCGGAATTGTCATGGTTGTGTTAAGAAGCGTGATTTTGTCGAGTCGAACGCCCGCCTTCGGGTGAAAACGCCCCGAAAAGAACCGTGGACGCGCCGGTCCCAACAGGCCGGATACCCGCCGCAGGCCGAAAAACGGTGCAAAAACGGCCGGTCACCTATGGAGACCGGCCGTTTTCAATTCGCCATGGAGAGTTTGGGGCCCGCTTCGGACGGGATTCCGTGGGATCAGTACGACTCGAATTCGTCGTCGTCCATTTCGAGGGCCACCATCAAGTGACCCGGCGTGAACGCCCCCCTTCATCTCGATCCAACTATCATTATAATGGATATGGCGTCTCGTTGGGATATGCTGTACCCTCCTGGCAAATGTGGAGTACTATCACACACGTAACCGTTTTTTTCCCAACACTCTCGCACCCTCGCCCGAGGCGAAGCTACGCTGGTGGTGAAGGTGGCGGACGCGAGGTGGATTCATGAAGATCGGCCCCAAGATGACAACCCTCGGCATAACCCTGGTCGGCCTGACCACCGCCGGCATTCTGGCCATTCTCTTTTGGCAGAGTTCCGTCGTGTCCAACGTGCTGGCCGCCTACTTCGACAAGCAGGCGCACCACGAAATGGAACTGGCCGTTGCCGACGCCAAAAATCTGCTGGAAACCCAGCACGCCACCCTGGTCAAGCAGTTGGAGAACGACATGCGCGTTCTTCTCAGCGTGGTGGACCGCAACGGCGCCATCGCCCTTTCGCCCGAGACGGCCACCTGGCAGGCCGTCAACCAGATCACCAAGGAGAAGTCGGAGGTCGTCCTGCCGAAGATGACCATGGGCGGCCGCTGGTTCGGCCAGAACAGCTCGCCCGACGTCCCCACCCCGCTGGTGGACGACATCATGAAGCTGACCGGCACCACCTGCACGGTCTTCCAGACCATGGACGACCGGGGAGACCTGCTGCGCGTGGCCACCAACATTCTCAAGACCGACGGCAAGCGCGCCGTGGGCACCTACATCCCCAGTTCGAGCGTCGTGGCCAGGACCGTTCGCTCCGGCGAAACCTACCGGGGCACGGCCTATGTCGTGAACGCCTGGTACCTGACCCAGTACCGCCCCATCAAGGACGCTAGCGGCAGGGTCATCGGCTGTCTCTACGTGGGCATCCTCCAGGAGGGCGTCCAGCAGCTCCGGGAAGGGCTCAAGTCCGTGGTCCTGGGCACGACGGGCTCCCTGTCCGTCCTGGGCGGATCGGGCGCGGCCGAGGGCGTGGTCAAGCTGCACAAGAAAGCCGACCTGGAGGGCACGAGCCTCCTGGACGACAAGGATGACGCCGGGGCCCAGGTCTACCGGGATCTCATCGTGGCCGCCCGCGAGGCCGGGGGCAAGCCCACGACCGCCGCCGCCCGCATCGGCGGCAAGGACGTCCTGCTCACGGGCGTCTACTTCAAGCCCTGGGACTGGGTCATCGTCGGCACCGGCTATGTGGAAGAGTTCATGGCCGGGGAGCGCGCGGCCCAAGCGGCCCTGACAAGCACGAAGTGGTGGTCGGGCGGCATCGGCGCGTTCATGGTCGTCATCGGCCTGCTCATCACCCTGTTCTTCGCCCGGCAGATCAGCGCCGCCGTGGGCCGCACCGTGCTGGTCCTCAACCGCATCGTGGACGGCGACCTCGACGTGGAGCGGCTGCCCGTGCACGAAAAGGGCCCGCGCGACGAGCTGGAGACCCTCGGCGCGGCCCTCAACTCCATGTCCGCCAAGCTGCGCGAGATCGTCTCCAACGTCCAGGCCGCAACGGGCAGCGTGACCAACGGCAGCAACGAGCTGGCCTCCACCTCGCAGTCCCTTTCCGAAGGGGCCAACAGTCAGGCCAGCGCGGTGGAGGAGGTGTCCGCCTCCATGGAGGAGATGACCGCCAACATCGAGCACAATACCGGCAACGCCCGCGAGACCGAGAAGATCGCCCGGCAGGCGGCCGAGGACGCCCGACAGGGCGGCGAGTCCGTGGACAAGACCATGCACGCCATGCGCCAGATCGCCGAGAAGATCGCCATCATCGAGGAGATCGCCCGCCAGACCAACCTCCTGGCCCTGAACGCGGCCATCGAGGCGGCGCGGGCGGGCGAGCACGGCAAGGGCTTCGCCGTGGTCGCGGCCGAGGTGCGCAGGCTGGCCGAACGCAGCGGCCTGGCCGCCTCGGAGATCAGCGAGCTCTCGGCCAGCAGCGTGGCCATCGCCGAGCAGGCGGGCAAGATGCTGCAAAAGATGGTGCCGGACATCATCCGCACCGCCGAACTGGTCCAGGAGATCGCGGCGGGCTCCACCGAACAGCAGGAGGGCTCCAACCAGATCAAGCACGCCATCATGGAGCTCGACCGCGTGGTCCAGCAGAACTCCGCCGAGTCCGAGGAGGTGGCCTCCTCGTCCGAGGAGCTGGCCAGCCACGCCGCCCTGCTCCAGGAAACCATCAGCTTCTTCCGGCTGGGGGCCCACGCCCCGGTCCAGACGCGCAGGGCCGCGCCGCCCGTATCGGGCAAGCCCGGCGCAAAGGCCAGGCCCGCCGTCCGGGCCAAATCCTCCGGCGCCGCCCTGGAAATGGCCGACGACAGCTTCGAACGGTTCTGATCCGCAAGGACCCCGCCCGGCGAGCCCCCTTTCCCGGGGAATCCGCCGGGCGGTTTCCCGCTCCTCCCCCATGCTCGAGCAACCGCCAAGAATCCTTAAAAGCGTTGACAGATAACGGTTTTGGGACTAACAGATTCGCGGTGTTCACATTTTCAAGACATTATGGGGCGTAGCGGGACACACCCCCTCCTTTCCTCTGCCCCACGACCACAACGCTTCAACAAACACGACGATCCACATGGCGAAAAGAGCACTCATCACCGGCATCACGGGCATGGTGGGGTCGCACCTCACTGATTTTCTCCTGGCCAACACCGACTGGGACGTCCACGGCATGTGCCGCTGGCGCAGCCCCCTGGACGACGTGGAGCACCTCCTGGACCGCGCCAACAAGGGCGACCGGGTCTTCTTCCACTACGGCGACCTCTGCGACTACATCTCCCTGCACAACGTCATGGAGGAGGTGAAGCCGGACTACGTCTTCCACCTGGCGGCCCAGAGCTATCCCAAGACCAGCTTCGACTCGCCCATCCAGACCTACGACACCAACATCCTCGGCACCCACCGGCTCCTGGAGGCCATCCACAAGACCGGCTGCGACCCGTACATCCACGTCTGCGCCTCCTCGGAGGTCTTCGGCCGGGTGCCCAAGGAGTGCCTGCCCATCGACGAGGAGTGCAAGTTCCACCCCGCCTCGCCCTACGCCATCTCCAAGACCGGCACCGACCTGGTGGGCCGCTACTTCGCCGAGGCGCACCACATGAAGATCATGACCACCCGCATGTTCACCCACACCGGCCCGCGCCGGGGCGACGTGTTCGCGGAGTCCACCTTCGCCAAGCAGATCGCCATGATCGAGGCGGGCATGATCGAACCCGTGGTCAAGACCGGCAACCTCGACTCCATGCGCACCTGGTCCGACGTGCGCGACGCGGTCCGGGCCTACTACATGCTGCTCACCGTCAACCCGATCCCCGGCCAGTACTACAACATCGGCGGCACCTTCTCCTGCACCGTGCGCGACATGCTCGCCCACCTCGTCTCCATCTCCACGGTGAAGGACAAGATCCGGGTGGAGACCGAGCAGGCCCGCCTGCGCCCCCTGGACGCCGACCTCCAGGTGCCCAACACCGCCAAATTCACCAACCACACCGGCTGGAAGCCCGAAATTCCCTTCGAGACCACCATGCTTGACCTGCTCAACTACTGGCGCGAGCGCGTGGCCTCCGGCCGCCGCTTCCTGACCAGGTAACGCCATGAACACGACGCTTCACACGGAACTCTACCGCAAGGTCTACACCGTCCGCATGGCCGAGGAGCGCATCCGGGCCGACTACATGGGCGACGAGATGAAGACCCCGGTCCACCTCAGCCTGGGCGAGGAAGGGCTGGTGGCGGGCGTGGTCCACGCCCTGACGGCCACGGACAAGGTCTTCGGCACCTGGCGCAACCACGCCCTGTACCTGACCAAGGGCGGCAGCCTGGACGACTTCTTCTGCGAGCTCTACGGCCGCGAGACCGGCGTCGCCTGCGGCAAGGCCGGGTCCATGCACCTCTCCTCGCCCGCGCACGGCTTCCTGGCCTCCTCGGCCGTGGTCGGCTCCATCCTGCCCGTGGCCCTGGGCGCGGCCTATGCCCAGAAGGCGCAGGCAACCGGCGACATCGCCGCCGTCTTCTTCG
The DNA here is from genome assembly GCF_028692895.1 of Pseudodesulfovibrio sp. Taxonomy (GTDB): domain Bacteria; phylum Desulfobacterota; class Desulfovibrionia; order Desulfovibrionales; family Desulfovibrionaceae; genus Pseudodesulfovibrio. The sequence continues at coordinate 10,269 of NZ_JAQUWN010000026.1, read as the reverse complement.
GCGACGGGGCCACCGAGGAGGGCGTGTTCTGGGAGACCCTGAACTACGCCGCCCTGGCGAAACTCCCGCTCCTCTTCGTCTGCGAGGACAACGGGCTGGCCATCCACTCGCACATTCAAAACCGCCAGTCCTACGACATCGCGACCACGGTCAAGACCTTCAACCTGCCGGTCTTCACCTCGGACTCCACGGACGCGGGCGAGATTCACGAACTGGCCGCCACGGCGGCGGCCGCCGTGCGCAGGGGCGAAGGCCCGGCCTTCCTGCTCCTCAAGTACCTGCGCTACCTGGAGCACGTGGGCGTCAACGAGGACTTTTCCGCCGGATACCGCTGCAAGGAGGACTGCGCCGACTGGTTCGACCGCGACCCGGTCCGGGTGCAGCGCGCCAACGCCCTGAAGGCGGGCGCGACCGAGGCGGAGATCGCCGCCCTGGAAAACGGGATCAGGGCGGCCATCGAAGCGGCCGTCGCCAAGGCCACGGCCTCCGCCTTCCCAGCCCTGGATGAACTGCGCAAGGACGTCTACGCATGAGCACCCTCACCTATCGCAACGCCATCGTCGCGGCCCAGGTCCAGGAGATGGAGCGCGACGCCTCCGTGTTCCTCTACGGCCTGGACGTCTCGGACCACAAACGCATTTTCGGCTCCACGGCGGGCATCGTGGAGAAGTTCGGCCCGGAGCGGTGCTTCATCACCCCCACGGCCGAGGACTCCATGGCCGGATTCGGCCTGGGCGCGGCCCTGTGCGGCATGCGCCCGGTCCACATCCACATCCGCGTGGACTTCATGCTCCTGACCATCAACCAGTTGGCCAACATGTATTCCAACCTGCGCTACATGTCCGGCGGCCGCCTGAGCGCGCCCGTGACCATGCGCGCGGTCATCGGCCGGGGCTGGGGCCAGTCCTGCCAGCACTCCAAGTCCATGCAGTCGCTCTTCGCGCACATCCCCGGCATCAAGGTGGTCATGCCCACCTCGCCCGCCGACGCCAAGGGACTGCTGGCCGGGGCCATCCGCGACGACAATCCGGTGGTGGTCCTGGAGCACCGAATGCTCTACGACATCGAGGGCGAGGTGCCGGACGGCGAATACGTCATTCCCATGGGCAAGGGCCGCGTGGTCCGCGAGGGGGCCGACCTGACGGTCATCGCCACCTCCTGGATGAACATCGAGGCGGTCAAGGCGGCGGAAATCCTCGAGCGGCGGCACGGCGTGTCTCTGGAGGTCGTGGACCCGCGCACCATCCATCCCCTGGACGAGGAGCTGCTGGTAAACTCGGTGAACAAGACCGGCCGCTGCCTGGTGGCCGACTACGACTGGACCTTCTGCGGCTTTTCCGCCGAGGCGGCGGCCCTCATCGGCGAACGCTGCTTCGGCGCGCTGAGGAGCCCGGTGACCCGCCTCGGGTTCGCCCACGTCCCCTGCCCGACCACGCGCCCGCTGGAAAACGCCTTCTACCCCAACGCGGAGAGCATCGTCCGCTCGGTGGAGAAAACCCTGGACCTGCCCGCCTGCGACCTGTCCGGCGAGGTGTTCTACACCTACGAGCACAACTTCAAAGGCCCCTTCTAGGCGGCCGGAAGCAAGGATTCCCATGGCTTACAACGTCGGCCAAGTCCAGATCAACAACAGCTTCGCCAACGCCTCCTACTTCCCGTACTCCCTCGGCAAGCTCCAGGCCTACGCCCGGAAGTTCGGCAGGGAGACGGACAAGTTCCGCTTCATGCTCCCCATCTTCCGCCGCGTCACCGTTGAGGAGGCCCTGGAGAACCTGCGCGGCGCGGACCTGGCGGTCTTCAGCCTCTACGCCTGGAACTTCGAGCTCTCCATGGCCATCGCAAAGGCCCTCAAGGCGGCCCGGCCCGAGGTCCTGATCGTCTGCGGCGGCCCGCACGTCCCGGTGCGCGAGCGCGACTTCCTGCTCCGCCACCCCTGGCTGGACATCGCCATCCACGGCGAGGGCGAGCAGACCTACGCCGACCTTCTGGACCACTACGAGGGCCGGGACTGGGAGAACGTGCCGGGCATCTCCTTTGTCCGAAACGGCGAGGAAATCCGCACCGCCCCGCGCGAGCGGCTGGCCGACCTGGCCGACATGCCCTCCCCCTACCTGGACGGGCTGTTCGACGAGCTCATGGCAGCCCATCCCGAGACCGAATGGCTGGGGCTGTGGGAGACCAACCGGGGCTGTCCCTTCAACTGCGCCTACTGCGACTGGGGCGGGGCCACCCACGCCCGCATGTACGCCTTCGACCGGAAGCAGCTTGAGGACGAGATGGTCTGGTTCGCCAAGCACAAGGTGGAATTCATCTTCTGCTGCGACTCCAACTACGGCCTGCTCAAGCGCGACCTGGAGCTGACCCGGTTCGTTGTGGCCACGCGGGAGAAGTACGGCTACCCCTGCGCCCTCTCCGTGCAGAACACCAAGAACGCCACCGAGCGCTCCTACGCCATCCAGCGCATGCTCCACGACGCCAAGCTGAACAAGGGCGTGACCATGGCCCTCCAGACCGTGGCCCCGGAGGCGCTGAGGAACATCGGCCGGGAGAACGTCTCTCTCAAGTCCTTCGAGGAATTGCAGCGACGCTTCAACCGGGACGGCATCGAAACCTACACCGACCTGATCCTGGCCCTGCCCGGCGAGACCTACGAGACCTTCGTGCGCGGCGTGGACCAGATCATCGACAACGGCCAGTACAACCGCATCCAGTTCATCAACCTCTCCATCCTGCCCAACGCCACCATGGGCGACCCCGAGTACCGCAAAAAGCACGACATGCAGGTTGTGCGCACCAAGATCATCAACCTGCACGGGGCCATGGCCACCGGCAACGAGGTCGAGGAGACCCAGGACCTGGTGGTGGGCACCAGCTCCATGCCCCGCGCGGATTGGATCAGGACCCGCGTCTACTCCTGGATGATGGCCTTCCTGTTCTTCGACAAAATCCTCCAGATTCCCATGGTCCTGGCCCACTCCCGCTTCGCCATGCAGTACCGGGACATCGTCAACGCCTTCCTCGCGGCCGATCCGGCGGCGTACCCGGTCGTCCATTCCATCAACGAATTCTTCGAGCGGGAGGCCCGCCAGTTGCAGGAAGGCGGCCTGGAGTACGCCTTCTCCCGCGAGTGGCTGAACATCTACTGGCCCCACGACGAATACGCCTTCATCCAGCTCTGCCGCGAAAACACCTTCGACGACTTCTACCGCGAGGCCGAGGCCATCATCCTCTCGCTCATGGCCGACCCCGCGCCCGCGCGCACGGTCATGGACGAGGCGGTCCGCCTGAACCGGGCGCTCATCAAGACGCCCTTCCAGACCGAGGACCTGTCCCTGACGCTCTCCGGCAACATCTGGGAGGCCTACCGCGTCGCCCTGGAGGAGAACCGGGACATCCTGGAGCAGGGGGAATTCCGCTACCGCATCGACCGCACCGCCGAGACCTGGAACGACTGGGATACGTGGTACAAGGAAGTGGTCTGGTACGGGAACAAGAAAGGGGCCTACTTCTACACCATCAAGGCCGACGGCTAGCGTCGGCACGGGACGGCAGCATGCAATTCGACGGCAAGAAGGTTCTGGTGGCCGGTGGCACCGGCATGATCGGCATTCCCCTGGTCCGGCTCCTCGTCGAGCGGGGCGCGCAGGTGCGCATCAGCTCCCTTGACTCCCCGGAGCGCGCCCATCCGGACGCGGAGTTCCTCCGCCTGGACCTGACGGACATGGCCAACTGCCGCGCGGCCTGCGCCGGGATGGACTTCGTGTTCAACCTGCTGGGCGTCAAGGCCTCTCCGGCGCTGACCCGGACCAAGCCCGGCCGGTTCCTCTACAACACGGTGATGATGGAGTTCTCCATGCTGGAGGCCGCCCGCCTGGAGGGCGTGGCCGGATACCAACTGACCAGCTCCGTGGGCGTCTACGCCCCGGCCGAGGTTTTTGCGGAGGACGACGTCTGGTCCACCTTCCCTTCGCCCAACGACTGGTATTCCGGCTGGTCCAAACGCGTGGGTGAGCTCCAGGTCGAGGCCTACCGCATCGAGTACGGCATGGAGGACCTGACCATCACCCGGCCCGCCAACGTCTACGGCCCCTTCGACAATTTCGACAGCGAGAACGCCATGGTCGTGCCCTCGCTCATCAAGCGCGCCCTGACCTCGGACGGAACCCTCTCGGTCTGGGGCGACGGCAGCGCCATCCGCGACTTCATCTTCGCCGAGGACGTGGCCGCGGGCATGCTCCGCGTGGCCGAGGCCGCGCCGGACAAGCCGGTCAACCTGGGCAGCGGCCACGGCTACTCCATCCGCGAGCTCGTCACGGCCATCGCGGCCAACATGGACAACCCGCCCGAAATCCACTGGGACACCACCAAGCCCACCGGCGACGCCCGCCGCATCCTGGACATGGACCGCGCCCGGTCCCTGGGCTTCACCCCCGCCACCTCCCTCACCGAGGGCGTGCGCAGGACCATGGAGTGGTACGCCGCCAACCGCGACGCCACCTCCCTGCGCTACGACGTGTACGGGGACGGCAAATAGATGGGCGCGCGGGGCGGCATCCTCGTCGCGGGCGGCACCGGGCTCATCGGGGCCAACACCGCCCGCCGCCTGGCCGGGCTGGGCGCGGACGTCACCGGTACGCGCCACGCCAGCGCCCGGCCGGAATTCGCCGCCCTGCCGAAGTTCGACTTCACGAACTTCGAGGACTGCCTGGAGGCCACCAGGGGCCGCGACGGCCTGGTCATCAGCGCGGCCATCAGCCACGGCGCGGCCGAGAACAAGGCCAATCCCACGGGCGCGACCCTGCCCAACCTCAGGATCATGGCGGGGCTGCTGGAGGCGGCGGCCCGCAACCGGGTCCGCAAGGTGGTCCTGCTCAGCAGCTCCACGGTATACCAGCCCGCCGCCCACCCCATCCGGGAGGACGAGCTGGACCTGAACCAGCCGGTCCACGCCGCCTATCGCAGCGTGGGCAACCTGTACCGCTATCTGGAGCAGTTGGCCGCCGGATACGGAGAGATTTATGGTCTGTCGGCCTACATCCTGCGCCCCACCAGCGTCTACGGGCCCTACGACAGCTTCGACCCGCAGAAATCCAACGTCCTGCCCGCCCTGATCCGCCGGGCCTGCGCCGGTGAGGACCCGTTCATGGTCTGGGGAAGCCCGGACGTGGTCCGCGACTTCGTCTACGTGGCCGACGTGGCCGACGCCATCGCCGCCTGCCTGCTCACCGACGACGTGCCCCCCGCGACGCCCGTCAACCTCTGCTCCGGCGCGCCCGTGACCATAGGCCAGGCGGTAGCCGCCGTCCTGGCCGCCTGCGGCCGCTCACCGGAGGTCGTGTTCGACGCGGACAAGCCGACCACCATCCCCTACCGCGCGGTTGACGGCGGCCGCCGCAACCGGTACTTCCACGGCTCGCCCGTCACCCCCCTGCCGGAGGGGCTGCGGCAAACGATCGAATGGTATCTGGCAGACCTGAACAAAGAGTAAGATGACACGACACCGCACCATCACCCTGCTGATGCCCACCTACAACGAGGTGGACGGTCTGCGGGCCACGCTCAAGGACCTGGACAAGAACGTCGTTGACGAAATCCTGATCGTGGACGCGGGAAGCACCGACGGCACCCTGGACGTGGCGGCCGAGCACGGCCTGCGCGTGGTGCGCCAGCGCCGCAAGGGCCTCGCCTTCGCGGTCTTCGACGCCATCAACGAGAACATTTCCACCGACTGCGTCATCGAGTTCAGCCCGGACGGCAACTGCCTGTGCGACCAGTTGCCGGACCTGGTTGCCCGGCTGCGCGAGGGCTGCGACCTGGCCGTGGTCTCCCGCTACCTGCCCCCGGCCAAGTCCTACGACGACACGGCCGTCTCCGCCTTCGGCAACTGGATGTTCACCAAACTTTTCAGCTCGCTGGGCAAGTTCCCGGTCACCGACTCCCTGACCATCTACCGGGGCTTCGACTGCGCCATCGCCAAGGACCCGGTCTTCGAGAAATTCCTCTACGGCCCGGTCTTCGAGCCGCTGGTAACGGCCATGGCCCAGATCCGGGGCCTCAAGATCACGGAAATTCCCGGCGACGAGCCCGAGCGCATCGGCGGCGAGACCAAGCGCAGCATCCTCTACAACGGTTCCTGCTGCCTGCTCATGTGGCTGCGCTGCGCCGTGTACAAGGTTACCGGCCTGGCCCTCTAGAAAGCTCCCGCAAAGAAACGAAACGGGGCCGGAGCGCGACAGTCGCGCTCCGGCCCCGTTTTTCATGCGTTGGCGGCCCGCCTAGAGCAGGTTCTCGCGATACCAGGCGATGGTCCGGCGGATGCCCTCGTCCAGCGGGATGGTCGGCTCCCAGCCGAAATCGCGCCGGGCCTTGGAGATATCCAGGCAGATCTTCGTCGGAATATGCGGCTTGGAAAGGTCGTGCTCCACGGCGATCTCCCTGCCGGAACTGGCGATGATCCGGTGGACCAGGTCCTTGATGGACACGGCGCGGCCCAGGCCGACGTTGACCAGCTCGAAGGGGGTCTCCTGCCGCTCCATGGCGGCGCGGACAAAGGCCACCAGGTCGTCCACGTGGAGCAGGTCGCGCTCCTCGGTGCCCGGGCCCCAGCAGACCAGTTTGCCGTCCTCGTTGGTCAGCACCTTGGTCATGGTCGCGCCGAAAACGTGGGAGCGCGCCAGGTCGTACTTGTCGTGCGGGCCGTAGATGTTGGAGTGGCGCATGACCGTGAACCGGGTGCGCCCCAGGCGGGCGTAGAACTCGCACATTTTTTCGATGTAAAGCTTGGTCCATCCGGCCCCGAAATACTGCGGCGGCAGGGGCGCGGCGATGTCGAAATCCTCCTCGCGGATGGGTGCGGACGACGAGGCGTACATGATGGTGCAACTGAAAAAGAGAACGTGGCCCACCGAGTGGTCGTAGGCGGCGCGCAGGATGTGCGAGTTCATGACCGCGTTGTCCGCGGTGTGGATGTAGGGCCGGTTGATGATGTCCCCGGCCCCGGAGGTGGTGGCCGCCGCCTGGATGATGACGTCCATGCCCTTTACGGCGCGGTCCGCGTCCTCGGGCCGGGTCAGGTCCGCCTGGACGGGCGTGACGCCGGGATGCTCCAGCGGCGGCCGCTTGCAGTGGGTGCCGTAGACCTCGTAGAGGCCGGTGTCGGCCAGGGCCTCGGCCATGTTGCGGCCGATGAAGCCGGTGGAGCCGCAGACGAGTATCTTCAAACGTACCATGGCGAATCCTTTCGGCCGGTTACCGCTTTTCCCCCTTGCGGAACAGGAAGAGCACGGCCGGGAGAGAGGTGACGACGGAGATGATCCTGAACGTCAGGAACACGGTTCCCGAAACGGTCAGGCTCGACGCCGGGTTGAGGATGGCGTTGATCTGGGCGTAGGCCACCTCGCCCACCCCCAGGCCGCCGGGCGAGATCGGCAGCATGTTGAGCAGCACGGTCAGCGGGCCGGAGATGCCCACGTCGAGAAAGCTCATGACCCCGCCCAGGAGCACACCGGTCTGATACAGGATCAGGACCATGATCCCCTGATTGAGGATGGAGATGCCGAGCACGGACAGGAGCACGCCGGGGCGGCTGCGGTAGAGGTAGAACGCCTCGGTGACCAGCAGGACCTGCTCGGCGATGCGCCCGCCGCCGAACCGGCGCTCCACCCAGCTCGAAAAACCGAGCCGCCGCCGATTGAGAAAGAGCATCCCGACAAACAGGACGAAGAACGCGCCGCCCAGGGCCAGGAAGACGCTGACCGCCCGGAACAGCGGGGAATGGGACATGGCGTCGTACTTGAAGGCCACGCAGACGCAGGCCCAGAGCAACAGCGCGGCCAGGGAGGCCACCTTGTCCACCACGATGGAGATGGCCCCCTTGCGCTTGGCGTCCGGCGACTGGCGGAAAATCATGTAGGCGCGCGAGAACTCGCTGGCCATGCCGCCCAGCAGCGAGGCGGCCCAGAAGGAGCCGATGTAGGTGATGCGCAGGGTCTGGGCGAAGGGCGGGGCCATGTCCAGGCAGCCGAGCAGCAGATGCCAGCGCACGGACGAGAGCACGTAGAGCGCGCACATGCAGCAGCAAAAGAAGGCCAGGGCCCAGGGATGGCGACCCAGGCCCACCAGGTCGCTCACCGAGATGATCCGGAAATAGAAGATGGCCCAGACCAGCAGTGCGGCCACGCCCAACTGGAGCGCGGGCTTGCCGTATTTCGCCACACCGGCCGCCATCACGCCTCACCGCCCAGCCGGTCGAACCAGTCGGCGTCGGCCGCGCGGGCGAAGTCCTCGGGCGTGCCGATGTCCAGAAACGGGGCGTCGCAGCGCATGGCCCGCAGGGACCCGGCCGCCTTTTGCAGCAGGTCCGTCTCCAGGGAGGACGCGCCCTCCGGCAGCGCCTCGACCACGTCCCTCGGGAAATAGTACACACCCGCGTTGATCCACCCCTCGCCGGTGCGTCCCTTTTCCAGGAAGCGGCGGACCACGCCGTCCTCGATGTCCAGGGAGCCGTAGCGCGCCGTGTCCGCCACCTTGACGGCCAGGAGCGCCGGGCCCTCGCCCGCCAGGGCGAAGCGGACGAAATCGGTGAGCGGCGCGTCCACCGCGCTGTCGCCGTTCATGACCAGCACGCCCTCGGTTTCGATGCGCGAAAGCGCAAGCCTGACCCCGCCGCCGGTGCCGAGCCGCTCGTGCTCGCGGGAATAGTCGATGCCGAGGCCGCGCCACTGATGGCCCAGCACGTCCATGACCGCCTCCGCGCCGTAGCCGATGCTGATGCAGGCGCGCGCAAAGCCCGCCCCCCGAATCCAGTCCAGCAGGTAGGTGATGAACGGCCGCCCGCGCACCTCGGCCAGGACCTTGGGCAGCTCGCCGGTGACCGGCCGGAGCCGCGTCCCCAGCCCGCCGGCCAGGATGATCGGCGCGAGGCTAGGCGTGGGAGAAGAAGGCAATGTGAGACCCCAGGCTCTCGAAGGTGAACGGGATGTAGAGCAGGTCCTTGAGCGCCTCGCGCACGGCGGGCTGCGCCTGCGGGGGGACGTAGACCATGAGGAACCCGCCGCCGCCCGCGCCGCAGAGCTTGCCGCCCAGAGCGCCCGCCCGGCGCGCCGCCTCGTACATGTCGTCGATGGCCTGGTTGGACACCTTGGTGCCCAGGCCGCGCTTGAGCCGCCACGACTCGTGCAGCAACCGGCCGAAATCGTCCACGTGGTCCGGCCCCTGGTGGAGGATGTGCAGGGCCTCGTAGGCCATGTCGCGCATGGTGAAGAGATCGTTGGCGTTCTTCTTGGCGTTGGCGATCTGCTCCTCCGCAATGGTGGAGGCGAAGCGGGAGATGCCGGTGTAGAAGATGAGCAGGTTGTCCTGGAGGGTGGTGATGGTCTCCCTGGGCGCGGTGACCATCTTGACCTTGAATTCGTTCTTGGCGTCGAACTCCACGAAGTTGAGCCCGCCGAAGGCGGCGGCAACCTGGTCCTGGGAGCCCACGTTCTCGCCGATCATGTCCTGCTCGATGTGGATGGCCTCCAGGGCCAGCTCCCGCTTGGTGCGCAGCTCGCCGCGCATGGCGGCCAGGGCGTGCACCAGCCCGACGGTGAAGGACGAGCTCGACCCCACGCCGGACATGGCCGGGATGTCGCCGCTGTGATTGACCTCCAGCCCGGTCTCGACGCCGTACTTGCGCATGCACTCGCGCACGGAGGGATGCTCGATCTGGTCGATGGAGTTGGGACACTCGGTGCGGGAGTAGCGCACCAGATGCTTGTGCTCAAAGAACGGGGGCAGGTCGCGGCAGATGATGTGGCAGTACTTGTTGATGGTCGTGTGCAGGACGCAGCCGCCGTGCTCGCGGTAGTGGACGGGATAGTCCGTGCCGCCTCCGAAGAAGGAGAGGCGGTACGGCGTGCGGGTGATGACCATGGTCATGGCGATGCTTCCTTTACTTCTGGTATTCGGTCAGGAACCGCTCGACCACCTGGAGGAAATACGCCATGTGCTCCGTGGTCAGGTCCTGGTGGCAGCCGATGTGCAGCCCGTTGACGCCGATGTACTCCGCCTCCGGGAACTCGCCCAGTTGATGGCCCAGGTAGGCGAAGCCGGGGCACTGGGTGGGCATGGACTGGAAGAGATTGCGCGTCTCGATGCCGTTCTTTTCCAGGTAGTTGGTCAACTGGACGCGGGTGAAGGTCGCCTCGGGGCCGACCACCACGGGCACGGCGTGGGGGCCGATGAACTCCCACTCCTCCTCCCTGAGTGTGGTCAGGTAGGGAGCGAAGC
>NZ_JAQUWN010000094.1 GCF_028692895.1 Pseudodesulfovibrio sp. | reverse complement strand
GCCCCCGTGCATGGGCGGGCCCGCAGGACCGAAACCGTACAGTTGCAGCGGTTCGCTCGAACCGCCGGCGCCGCCTTGGGCGTCCAGGGAGCGGGACGATGCGCCGCCGTCCGCCGAACCTTCGCCGCCCGCCGAACCTTCGCCGCCCGCCGAACCTTCGTTCTCAGCCGGAGCTTCTCCGCTTGCCGAACCTTCGCCGCCCGCCTGGCCGCCATTCTCGGGCGACTGCCCGCCGCCGTTGCCGGAGGGCTGGCCGGTCCCGTCGTCTCCGGGCTGTGTGGGGGGTGTCGGCGGCTGCCCTCCATCGGTCCCGGACGCGCCGGACTGCTGTTCGGAGTCGGGGGGGAGCGGGGAGGGCGGTTGCGGCTGATCTGGCATCTGTCGAACCTGGGGGTTGTGGTCGAATTCGATTCCCGTCACGGGTTTGGCCAAAGAGTCTGCTATTTGGTATCGGGAAATGGATGTGTTGGCAAGCCGCCGGAGCGGACGGCAGTGCTTTTGTCGCCTTTCCCGGGCGGCGATGCGGAGGGCGGTCGCCGGGGGGAATGCCCGGTCGGCATTCCCGGCCCCTGGCGCTCGTAAATGTTGAATGTTTTCGCGTCGTGGCCTATGGATGTGGCATGGAAAACCGTTTTGCCGGAACGGACGCCGCGCCGAAGCGGCGGTATCGCAGCGAGGACGGACATGAGGGTATTGAGTACGGGGAGCTTTCTCGCCGAGGGGTTTCGGGCCCTCGGGCACGAGGTCGTCCCCCTGGCCGCGGACGGCGACACGAGCCTGCAGACGCAGGTCGACGCATCGGGTTGCGCCCCTGACCTGGTGCTGCTGGAACTCTTCGGCAACAGTCCCATCCCTCGGGAAATCAGCCGGGTGCGGCAGCCGACGGTGGCCCATGTCATCGACTCCCCCCTCAACGAGTTTTGGCTCTTTCCGCTCCTGAAGTCCTTTGACCATGTCTTCGTGGACCAGCGCTCCTCGGCCGAAAAGCTGCGCGCCATCGGCATCGGGGCTCACTGGCTGCCTCTTTTCGCCTTCGAGCCGGACTTCCGGGACGCCCTCCCGGAGCGCCATTTCCTCACCTTTGTCGGCCGCATTACCGAGCATCGAAAGAAACGATTTAACTTATTGAAATTGATTGCAAATTATTGTGAGATTCATCAGGCGGAGGGGCTCGGCAGGTCCCGGACGCAGACCCTTTTCGCCGAGTCGCGCGTGGTCCTGAACGAGAATTTCTTTTCGGGCGTGAACCTGCGCACCTTCCAGGCCATGTCCGCAGGTTCGGTGCTCCTGGCGGAAAGGGGCGACGGCATGGACGAGCTCTTTACCGACGGCGAGCACTACGTGGCCTACGAGCCGGGCAACCTGCCGGAGCGGATCGACTTCCTCGAACGCAACCCGGAGGAGGCGGCGCGCATCGCCGCGAACGGCCAGGCGGAATGCCGGGCGCGGCACACAGCCCGCCACCGCGCGGGTTTCGTGCTGGAGCGGGCCGTGGGCAAGTCCGTCCGGCCGGGCGGGTCGGGCGCGGGCGATTTCCTCTTCTCGGAGGCGCAGGCGCGATATCTTCACGCCCTGCGTTTCGGCGGCAACTACGGCTACGCCGTGGCGCAACTGGGCCGGATTCCCGCCACGGACCCGCTTTTCGGCCGGGCCTGCCTGGTCCTCGGGCGAATCCGCGCCATGAACGGCGACGTGGACCGCGCGCGCGAATACCTGCGCGCCGCCGTGGACATGGGCGGACCGGACGGCGCAACGGCCCTGGCTCTGCTGCTCCTGATCCACCTCCACGCCGACGATTTCTGCCAGGTCGAGCGCCTGTTCGGTGAACTGCGGGACATGGCGGCGCATCTCCGGCCGGACCTGCCGCTGTCCGTGGACTTCGGGGAGGACCGCCGGATCGTCCGGCCGCGCCTCTTCCTGGCGCTGTCCCGGCTGATGCACGCCCTGGGAAACACCTTCCAGCTCGGTTTCGAGAAGCCCAGGGACCCGTATCCCGCGACGGATTTCGAGCTGGCGACCCTGGCCTGGGAAGCGGCCCCGACCGGCGAGGTGCTGGATATGCTCATCCGCTGCCTGGAGCGGGCGGGCATCGGCCCGGAGGCCCTGCCGTTCATCCGGCAGGCCATCCTGACGGGCCAGGCGTCGGACCAAAACATCCTCAAGGCCATCGACTTCGCCCAGGCGTATTACGACGTCGACCTGGTGAAGTCCCTGGCCGTGTCGCTGGCCGAGCGTCTCAGGCGCAAGCGGCGGGCGTAGGGGAATTCCGGCGCGGCCCTCCTTGCGAAGCCGGTCCCGTCACCATCGCCTTCCCTGAAAGCGGGAAGGGCAGCGACCCTTGCGTCTCCGTCCAAGCCGGCTTCCGGCCCTCTCCTTCCGCCGACGCGCGCCAGTCAAAAAATATTAAACTGTTGTTTATCCCCTAGTAATGAGGGGGGGAAGTACGCCATATCCCCCCCCATGGAGATTGAGTCTGTCCAGTCGGTCGCCACTTCCGGCCCTGGAGCTGAAGTCGCGCGACGCCATCGAGCGGCTGACGACCGCTACCGCCAGGGTCGTGGCCGATTGTCTCTGCGGGCGCGACAACGATGTCCGCGTCTTCCGCATCCCGCTCGATTCCCGGCCCGCCAGGCAGCAGCGCCATCGGCCGGAGCGTCCCCCCGCGCCCATCGTCGGCAGCGGGAACAAACAAAAAAGCGGTTGCATCCATTCAGATGCAACCGCTTGTTTTTTCTGGTAGCGGGGGCTGGATTTGAACCAACGACCTTCGGGTTATGAGCCCGACGAGCTACCAACTGCTCCACCCCGCGTCACGTGTGAAAGGGGTTCTAGGTGGATGGGCCGGGTTTGTCAACCTCTTATTTCCGGAGGATGAAAAAAAGTCGCTTTGCCCGGCGGACGGTTTCGGATATGTTCCGGGGAGGTCCTTGGCCGGTTTACTTTGTCGGGCAAATTCCGTAATCCATTGCGCCTATGAGCAACAAAGACAAATTCTCCGTGATCCTGCCCGTGTTCAACGAGCGGGACAATCTCAATACCCTGTTCGCAGAGCTCAAACGCGCGGCGGACGCCACCGGACGGCCCTGGGAGGCCGTGTTCGTGGACGATTGCAGCACCGACGGGTCGCTGGAGATTATCCGCTCCCTGGCCGGGGCCAACCCCGAGGCCCGTTACGTGGCCTTTGCCGAAAACAGGGGGCAGTCCGCCGCGTTCTGCGCCGGGTTCGACGCCGCAGACTCCGGCATCGTGGTCACCATGGACGCCGACCTGCAGAACGACCCGGCCGACATCCCGGCCATGCTCGACATCTTCGGGCGGGAGTGCGAGATGGTCATCGGCTGGCGCGCCCGGCGGCGGGACACCTTCGTCAAGCGCATCTCCTCGCGCATCGCCAACGCCATCCGCGACGCCATCGTGGACGACGGCGTGCACGACACCGGCTGTTCGCTCAAGGTCATGCGGGCCGACATGGCCCGGGCCCTGCCGCGCTTCAAGAACATGCACCGCTACCTGCCCATCCTGATGAAGACGGCCGGGGCGCGCATCCGCGAGGTCAAGGTCAACCACCGCGAGCGCGGGGCGGGCGTGTCCAAGTACGGCACCCTGGACCGCGCCCTGGCGGGCATCTGGGACCTCATCGGCGTCAAGTGGCTCATTTCCAGGCACATCGGCTATACGGTCAAGGAAAAGAAGTAGGCCATGCGCCTGCCCGCCTACTGGTGGCTGTTGGCCATGACGGTGCTGGGGCAGGGCGGATTTTTCGCGCGGCGGGCCATCCTGCGGCTGCGCCGGGATGCGGGCGGCTCCCCCGGCCGGGCCGAAACAGCCGTGCTGGCCGCGTCCTGCCTGGCCGGGCTGGCCTACGGCGCCGTGCAGAGCGACCCGGTCTTCGTGGTCGGGCAGGCGTGTCTCATGATCCTCTATTACCGCATGCGGCGGGAGAACGATGACGGATAAGCGCAAGGGCGGAAGCGGCGTTCGGGCCGCCATCAAGGGACTGGTCATGCTCGCCGGACTGGTTCTGGCCGTGTACCTGGCCCGGACCATGGGCGTGAACGACATGCTGAGGGACACGCAGTGGTTCAACGACCACGTCCTCGGCTCCGGTCCGCTTTCGGTGCTCATCTTCCTGGCCGTGGGCGCGGTGTTCACGGGCGTGGGCCTGCCGCGCCAACTCGTCGGGTTCCTGGGCGGCTTCGCCTTCGGCGTCACGGGCGGCACCGTCCTCTCCACCCTGGCCTCGGGCCTGGGCTGCGCCCTGGCGGCGGGCTATGCCCGCTGGGGCGGGCGCGAGCTGGTGGCCCGCAGGCTGGGCGGGCGGATCATTCGCCTCGACGGCTTCCTGCGCCACCGCCCGTTCAAGACCGCGCTGGCCATCCGCCTCTTCCCCCTGGGCAGCAACGTGCTGACCAACCTGGCCGCCGGGATCAGCTCCATCCCGCTGGCGCCCTTCATCCTCGGCTCCACCGTGGGTTACCTGCCGCAGAACTGCATATTCGCCCTGTTCGGCGCGGGCATGAACCGGGAGTCCACCCTGGGGGTGGCACTGTCCGTGTCCATGGGCGTGGTCCTCTTCGCCGTGTCCATCTGGATCGGCCTGGCCGTGTATCGCAGCTACCGGCGCGATGCGGCCGAGGCCGGGTTCAGCGTGCCGGACGAGGACTAGTTTTTTCCCGGAAAAAAACGCGAAAGGCCGTATTCCCAGGCCAGCCAGACGAATCCCGCCACCACCAGCCCGAGAAGCCAGCCCGCGAGCACGTCCGTGGGGTAGTGCTTGCCCAGGTAGAGCCGCGAATAGCCCACCAGCAGCGGCAGCAGCAGCGGCCAGCGCCTCAGGCGCGGCCACAGCAGCATGGCCAGCACGGCCAGACACATGGAGTTGGCCGCGTGGGCCGAGGGATAGGAGGTGCCTTTCTCCTTGGTCTGCACGAAGTCCATGGGGCGGCGCTCCCAGACCCCGTGGGCGTGGTGATAGATCCCGGCCAAGGCGTTGAGCGGGCGGACGCGGTTGATCTGCGACTTGACCACCCCGGTGGCGGCGTCGGAAAGGCCCATGCCGACGAGCAGGACGAGGACGAGGAGCAGTTGCCGTTTGCCCAGGCGCAGGGCGGCCAGCCCCGCGGCCAGGGCCAGGACGATGAACAGGGCGGTCTTGGACGAGAGCACGGGCATGATCGCGTCGAACAGGGCGCAGCGCCACTCCTGGTTGACGAGCAGCAGCAGGCGGAGGTCGAGGGCCGGGGTGAGGAAGAACATGGAACTCCTTGCGGGATGCGGTTTCCGGGGTTCATACCGTCCTTTGGCGCGGGCCGCAACGGGTGCGCTTGTCAAAGCGGGCAAATTCGTTCACAAGGAGAGCCCATGAAACCGAGAAGCGAGAGAGGGCGGCTGGCCCTGACCATGCCCCGGCTGAGCCGGTACGGCGGCGCGGAGTCCTTTGCCTGGCGGCTTGCCGAGGCCCTGGCCGCGCGCGGCCACGGGGTGGACTTCATCTGCGCCCGGTGCGAGACCGAGCCGCCGACCGGGGTGCGCCCGGTGACCGTGGGCCGCTTTGGCGGGCTTCGCCTGATAAAGACCCTCTGGTTCGCGCTCATGGCCGATCGGGCGGTGAAGCGGGGCGGCTACGACCTTGTGGTCGGCCTGGGCAACACCGTGAACCAGGACATCCTGCGCATCGGCGGCGGCCCCATCTCGGTATTCCAGCAACTTTCCAAGCGCGCCTGGCCTGCTGGTTTCGCACGCGATTTCAAGATGCTGCGGCGGCGGCTGGCTCCGGTCAACTGGGTCATCCGCTGGCTGGACGACGCGCGCATGCGCCGCACCCGGCGCATCGTCTGCGTCTCCCACCTGGTGCGCGACTGGGTGGTCCGGGCCCATCCCTTCCTTCGGGCCCAGGACATCGACGTGGTCTACAACCGCCCGGACCTGGGCCGGTTCGCCCGCGTCACGGACGCGGAGCGCGAGGCGTTGCGGCGCGAGGCCGGGATCGGGCCGGACCGGTTCGTCATCGGCACGGCGGCCACGAATTTCGCCCTCAAGGGGGTGCGCTACCTGATCGAGGCCCTGGCCGGGCTTCCGGAAAATTTCGAGCTGCACGTGGCGGGCGGACGCCATGCCGACAAATACCTGCGCCAGGCCCGCGCCCTGGGTGTGGAGGACCGGGTCCGCTTCCTGGGCAAGGTGGACGACATGCGCTCGTTCTACGGCCGCACGGACCTGTTCGTCCTGGCCACCTTCTACGACGCCTGTTCCAATGCGGTGCTGGAGGCCCTGGCCTGCGGATGCCGGGTGGTCTCCAGCGCGCTCAACGGCAGCGCCCACTTCCTGCCGGGGAAATGGGTCTTTCCCGATCCCTCGGACGTGGACGGGCTGACCAGCATTCTCGGGCGCGTGGCGGCCGAGGAGCGGCCCGGCCCCTTCGCCTGGCCCGACGACGTCCCCTCCGGCCTCGATCCCTACGTGGAGATGATCGAGTCCGCCCTCGCCCAAAAATAGAAAGCCGGGTCGCCACCCCCAAACGTTCAGCATAAGCATGGACTTTTATGCGTTATGTGATTAACGGGCAGGCATGCTGAACGCCATGCGCTACTCGGCCTGGGCGGCGACCTATGGCCTGAAGACGAAAATCCTGCGGCGGGACATCCCGTTCATCGGCGGGTTGGTCCTGAATGATAGCTGCAACCTGCACTGCGCGCAGTGCCGGGTGGCCAACACCGGCCGGGCGGACCTGACCTTCGACCAGGCCCTGGGCGGCCTCTACAGGTTCCGGGAGATGGGAATCCGGTCGGTGGCCATCACCGGCGGCGAGCCTTTCCACTGGACGGACGGGGAGAGGCGGCTTGAGGACGTGGTCAAGGCGGCCCGCACCCTGGGCTTCCTGGCCGTGGCCATATACACGAACGGCACCTATCCCATCGAGAGCTCGGCCGACGCCATCATGCTCGGCATGGATGGCGGCCGGGACGCCACGAGGCGTCTTCGGTCCGACGTCTTCGACCGGGTGATGGAGAACGTGCGCCGGTCGAATCACCGGAACATCCACATCAATTTCACCATCAACGCCAAGAATCGCCTGGAGCTGGACCGGTTCCTGGAAATGGTGGAAGCCGAACCCCATCTGGGCGGGGTGTTCTTCAACTTTCATACTCCCTACTACGGCAAGGACGAGCTGTTCCTCGGACGTGAAGAGCGGGTGGCCATCGCCCGCAGGTTGGTCTCCCTGAAGCGCCACGGTTCGCCGATACTGAATTCGCGGGCGGCCTTGCGGGCGTATATCCATGACGAGTGGAAGCGTCCGTCGACGGTCTGCCAGACCTTCTCCAAGGGCAAAATCTATCCCTGCTGCCGGGAAAACGCCAACCCAGCGGCCTGCCGGCACTGCGGCTACCTCGGGTACCTGGAAGTCCTGCAGGTGGTGAACTGGTCCCCGTCCGCCATCCTGGAAGGCTTCAACTACCTCAAAAAATGACCATGGGCAGCATCGCGCGCATCATCCGAAACCTGCTTGCCGGAAAGGAAAGCACGTTCACCTTCACCCGCATGGGCGAAATCCCGGTCATGGAGCGGGCGGACGTCCACCTCTACGTCCATGTACCCTTTTGCAAGGGGCATTGCCCCTACTGCCCCTATTACAAGCTGCCCTTCGACCAGGACCAGGTCAAACGGTATGCGAATCTGCTGATACGGGAAATCGACATCCTGGCCGACCTGTATGGCCGCCTTCGCGTCCCGTCCGTCTATTTCGGCGGCGGCACGCCCGCGCTGCTGGGCGACGACCTGGGCCGGGTCACGGGCCGTCTGGCGGACCGTTTCGACGTGGACGCCATCGCCATGGAGCTGCGCCCCGAGAATTGCGACCCGGAGGGCGTCGCCCGGCTGGCGGACGGCGGCGTGACCCAGGTTTCCATGGGTGTGCAGTCCTTCCAGCCGGACTTGCTGCAAAACATCGGCAGAGGCGTCACCGTCCCGGTCCTGGAAGAGGGCCTGGCGCGGCTGGCCGGGGCGGGATTCAAGGGGGTCAATGCGGACATGATGTTCGTGCTGCCGGGCCAGACGATGGGCCAGCTCAAGGCGGACATGGAAAGAATCGTCCTGGCCGGGGTCGACCAGGTGACCTGTTATCCCCTGTTCACCTTTCCCTACACCGCGGCGGGCAGGCATCTTGAGAGGAAACGGTTGCAGATGCCCTCCCTGGGGGAGCGCCACGATCAATACCGGTTCCTGTGGGATTTCTTCACCGCTCGTGGGTACGCGCCGACTTCCGTCTGGAGCTTCCTCAGGCCGGGCGCGCCCCGGTTCAGCTCCGTAACCCGGGACAGTTACATCGGGCTCGGGGCCGGGGCGGCTACCTACCTGCCCGGCCATTTCTGGTTCAATCCCTTCGACGTCGGCCTCTACCGGAACAGGCTCGACCGGGGACGGCTGGCGGGCAACATGCACATGAACGTCGGCCCGAGACTTTCCGATCTGTATTGGCTCTACTGGAGGCTCTACGAGACAAGGGTGCCGACAGACGGGTTGCGCGCCCGGTTTCCCGACCGGACGCACCCCATGCGGCTGATGATGGGCGCGATCACAGCGCTGGGCATGGGGCGGCGGGAAGACGGCCATATCCGGTTGAACCGGAAGGGGGCTTTCTGGGTCCACCTGGCCCAGAACCATTTCATGCTGGATTGCATCGACACGTTCTGGACACGGTCGCTGGACAATCCGGCAGCCGCCGAAATCAGAATCTAGGAAGAGGGCGCCGCCGCGCCGTCTCAATGCCGGGCAAAAGGAATCCCCCTGGCCGTTGATCGGCAGGGGGATTTCGATTCTGGTCTGGCGGCGTTCGCACTCATGTCGAACGCCTTGGGTCGCCCCGGCTTTCTTCTATTGATTTTTCAGGAAATCCTCGAAGTATTCGATCGTCTTGACCAACCCTTTGCGCAGCGGGATTTTCGGCTCCCAGCCCATGGCCTTCTTGGCCAGGGAGATGTCCGGCTTGCGCTGCATGGGATCGTCCGAGGGCAGGGGCCGGAAGACGATCTTGGACTTGGAGCCCACCATCTCGACCACGGCCTGGGCCAGCTCCAGGATGGTGAACTCGCCGGGGTTGCCCAGGTTCATGGGGCCGATGCAGTCGTCCGGCGTCTTCTCCATGAAGCCGATGATGCCGTCCACCAGGTCGTCCACGTAGCAGAAGCTGCGGGTCTGCCGGCCCTCGCCGTAGACCGTGATGTCCTCGCCGCGCAGGGCCTGGACCACGAAGTTGGAGACCACACGGCCGTCGTCCATGGTCATGCGCGGGCCGTAGGTGTTGAAGATGCGGCCGACCTTGATGCGCAGGCCGTGCTGGCGGTGGTAGTCGAAGAACAGGGTCTCGGCGCACCGCTTGCCCTCGTCGTAGCACGAGCGCAGGCCGATGGGGTTGACGTTGCCCCAGTAAGATTCGGGCTGGGGGTGGACCACCGGATCGCCGTAGACCTCGCTGGTGGAGGCCTGGAAGATCTTGGCCTTGATGCGCTTGGCCAGCCCGAGCATGTTGATGGCCCCGTGCACGCTGGTCTTGGTGGTCTGGACCGGGTCGTGCTGGTAGTGGATGGGCGAGGCCGGGCAGGCCAGGTTGTAGATTTCGTCCACTTCGACGTAGAGCGGGAAGGTCACGTCGTGGCGGATGACTTCGAAATAGGGGTTGTCCAGCAGGTGCAGGATGTTGTCCTTGCGCCCGGTAAAGAAGTTGTCGACGCAGATGACTTCCTGGCCCATGCCGAGCAGCCGCTCGCAGATGTGGGAACCGAGGAATCCGGAACCGCCGGTGACGAGAACGCGCTTTTTATTCATGGGCGGAATCTTGCAATAACATCCCGTTTTGTCAACAGGGTTCGCAGGTTGTGCTGCTCGGCCGATATCACCGGTTATGAGCGATTTTTCTCTTTTTGGGAGGGCTCTGTTGAAAAGTAATGTATGCTCAATGGTTGACGGGAACCGGTGGTCGTGAGAATTAAGCCTCATAATATTAAGATAATGGAGCATATAAGTGTTTGTTAACATTGTTGAATGCCTCGAAGGGGCGCGCCGGGCCAAAGGGTTGGCCGTGGTCATAGACGTGTTTCGCGCCTTTTCGGTGGCCTGTTATGCTGTGGATAACGGCGCGGCGGAGTATTTCGCTGTGGGCGAGGTGGGAAAGGCCAGGGAGCTGGCCGCGAAAAGGAACGGCGTCCTGGTGGGCGAGCGGGACTGCATCAAGATCGAAGGGTTCGACTACGGCAATTCCCCCACCGAAATCGAGCATGTGGATTTTTCCGGGCGCACCCTGGTGCACACCACCAGCGCGGGCACCCAGGGGCTGGCGGCCTGCTCCGGGGCGGACGAAGTCCTTACCGGCTCCTTCGTCAATGCGGGCGCCATCGTCGAGTACATCCGGGCCCGCGATCCAGAACTGGTCACCCTGGTGGCCATGGGCACGGCCGGAGTCATGCGCGCGCAGGAAGACATGATGTGCGCCATGTATATAAAAAATGAGTTGGACGGGTACCCAAACAGCTTCGAGACCCTGCGCAAGTTTCTGGCCGGGGTGGACAGCGCCGAGAAGTTCTTCGACGAGACCAAGGACTAAGCTCCGGAACGGGATTTCGAGTTGTGCATGAACCTGAACGCCTTCGACTTCGTGC
>NZ_JAQUWN010000025.1 GCF_028692895.1 Pseudodesulfovibrio sp. | reverse complement strand
CCGCGCGCGGCGGCGTCCAGGAGCTGCTGGTGGACGTAGGCCGTTGCGCCCACGTCGAGCCCCCAGGTGGGCTGGTTGACCACGATGATGGACGGCGCGCCCGAGAGGACGCGGGCCAGGATGAGCTTTTGCATGTTGCCGCCCGAGAGCTTGCGCACCGGGGTGTCCACGCCGGGGCAGCGGACGTCGAAGGCCTGGATGAGCTGCCGGGCGCGGGAGGCCAGCCCCTTGAAGTTGAGCAGGCCGCGCCGGGAGTAGCCGGGCAGGCGGTAGCATTCGGTGGAAAGGTTTTCGAGCACGGTCATGTCCGCCACCAGGCCGGTGCCGGTGCGGTCGTCGGGCACGCGGCCCACGCCCGCCGCGATCATGGCCGCCGGGGTCGGCCGCTCCTGGGGCTCGCCGTGGAGGATGAGCTGGCCGGATTCGGGCGTGACGAGGCCGGAGAGCAGGTCGGCCAGTTGGGCCTGGCCGTTGCCCGAGACCCCGGCGATGCCGAGGATTTCGTGGGCGTGCAGGCGCAGGGTCAGGTCGTCCAGGAGCCGCTTGCCCGAGGGGCCGGCCAGCCGGACGCGGTCGAGGAAGAGGACTTCGTCGCCTTTTTGCATGGCCTGGGCTCGTTCGGCCTTGGGGATCTCGCTGCCGACCATGGCGCGGGCCAGCTCCCCGGCCGTGGTCTTCGCCGTGGGGGACTCGAAGACCACCGCGCCCTGGCGGAGCACGGCGCAGCGGTCGGACGCGGCCATGACCTCGCGCATCTTGTGGGTGATGAAGATGACGGACAGCCCGTCTTGCACCAGTTGGCGCAGGGTGTCGAAGAGCCGGGCCGCCTCCTGGGGCGTGAGCACCGAGGTGGGCTCGTCCAGGATGAGGATGCGCGCGTCGCGGTAGAGGACCTTGAGGATTTCCACGCGCTGGCGCTCGCCCACCGAGAGGTCGCGCACACGGGCGGAGGGGTTCACCTCCAGGCCGAAGCGCTCCATGAGCCCGGCCAGCCGGGCCAGGGCGGAGCGGGTGTCCTGGGACGGGGCCAGCAGCCGCTCGGTGCCGAGCATGACGTTTTCGAGCACGGTCATGTTCCCGGCCAGGGTGAAGTGCTGGTGGACCATGCCCACGCCCGCGCAGAGGGCCGCGCGCGGCGAGCCGGGCGGCAAGGGCTCGCCGAAGACCTCCACGGTCCCGGCGTCGGCCACGTAATGGCCGAAGAGGATGGACATGAGCGTGGTTTTGCCCGCGCCGTTCTCGCCGAGCAGGGCGAGCATCTCGCCCTGGCGCAGTTCGAGGGTCACGTCCCTGTTGGCGACCACGGCGCCGAAGGCCTTGGTAATTCCCGTTAGTTTCAGGACCGATGTTGACACGTCTTCCCCGTTGAAAAATGGCAGAGGGCCGCCCCGCGCGGGGCGGCCCGGAGATGCGGTGCTAGAAGGTGGACTTGGGCTCGTTGTCGTTGATCTCGATGGTCATCTTGCCCGTCTTGATGGCGTCGGCGGCCTCGGCGACCTTGGCCTTGACGTCGGCCGGGATCTTGGCGTCGAACTCGTAGTAGGGGGCCAGGGAGGCGCCGCCCTTGGCCATCATGGTGTAGTCGCGGTAGTCCTCGGCGGTGAACTTGCCCGCCTTGACCAGGTCCACGGCCCGCTTGACGGCCGCGTCCATGCTCCACAGGGCGGAGGTCACGACCACATCCTTGCCGTTCTCCTCCTTGTTCATGTCGTTGACGTTGCCGAAGGCGATGATGCCCTTCTCGCGGGCCGCGTCGACCACGCCCGCGCGCTCGGCGTAGAGCACGTCCACGCCCGCCTCGACCTGTGCGTAGGCGAATTCCTTGGCCTTGGGCGGATCATACCAGGAGCCGATGAAGGAGACCTTGAACTGGACGGCCGGGTTCACGGATTTGGCCCCGGCCATGAAGGCGTTGAAGAGCCGGTTGACCTCGCCGATGGGGTAGCCGCCGACCATGCCGATCTTGTTGGTCTTGGTCATCTTGCCCGCGATCATGCCCATCAGGTAGCAGGGCTCGTGGATGTAGTTGTCGAAAACGGAAAGATTGGTCCCGCGCGGGCCGAAGGAATCGCCCATCAGGTAGGCCACGTTCGGGTAGTCCTTGGCGGCCTTGGTGACATCGCGGGAGATGCCGAAGGCCTCGCCCACCACCAGGTTGACGCCTTTCTCCGAGTATTCGCGCAGCACGCGGACGTAGTCGGTGTTGGAGACCTTTTCGGAGTAGACGTACTCGATCTCGCCCGCGTCGGCGGCCTTCTGCAGGGCCTTGTGCAGGCAGGCGTCCCATTTCTGCTGGATGGGCTGGGTATAGATGCCCGCCACCTTGATTTTCCCGGCGGCCAGGGCGGTGCCCGCCAGCAGGGCGATCGCCAGGCAGCAGGCTGCGGCGATGGTCGGAATGCGTTTCATGGGGAATCCCTCTCTCGTTTAGGAATGGTGAATGTCGCGCCGCGGCAACCGGAAAAGCGCGGCCCTCGGCATTGTGCAATGTGAATGCCAGGAAGAGGGGTGGCTGCAAATATCAAATTGCTCCAAGGTGTTGAGTCGCGACCGCCTCGGCGGGGGTCGGGCGGACGCGCGAAATTGCGGCCGAAAGATCACAATTTTGCAATAATCCCGCTGCAAAATTGTCAATTTGACAGGCCCGTCCACCGGCGCGGCCCGGCGCTTCGGCCGGGCGCGAAGCGAGCCCCGGCCGGGTCCGGCCGGGAGAGGAGGAAGGCGGGGCGTTGTCGGCGGGCCGGACCGTCGCGGCCCGCTTGCGGTCAGGCCTCGATGCCGTAGCGCTCCATCTTGGCGTAGAGCGTGTTCCGGCCGATGCCCAGGGCCTTGGCCGTCTTGCTGATGTTGCCCTTGTGGAAGTCCAGGGCCTCGCGGATGGCGTCCGCCTCGCGGTCCTTGAGCTGGAACCCCTGGGGCCGGGACTCCTCCTGCCGGTTCTCGGCCGGGCGGGTTCCGGCCTTTTCCTGGAGGTAGGGCGGCAGGTGCCCGGGCTTGAGCCAGGGGCCGGACAGGTTGTTGGCCGCGAACTCCAGGCAGTTGACCAGTTCGCGCACGTTGCCGGGCCAGGTGTGGCTGACGAAGATGTCCGCCGTGTCGGGCGCGATGCCTGGGCAGGGGATGCCGAAATCGTCGCAAAGCCTGCCGAGGTGGTATTCGGCCAGGAGCGCGATGTCGCGCCCGCGCTCGCGCAGCGGGGGAATGGTGATGCCCACCACGTTCAGGCGGTAGTAGAGGTCCTCGCGGAAGCGGCCCTGCCGGACCAGTTCGGCCAGGTTCTTGTTGGTGGCGGCCACGATCTTCACGTCCACCGGCAGGGGGCTGGTCCCACCCACCGGGACGATGGCCCGCTCCTCCAGGGCCCGCAGCAGGTTGACCTGCTGGGACAGCGGCATCTCGGAAATCTCGTCCAGGAAGAGGACGCCCTTGTCCGCCTTCTGGAACCTGCCCACCCGGCCGCGCTTGACCGCGCCGGTGAAGGCCCCCTCGCGGTAGCCGAAGAGCTCGCTCTGGACCAGCTCCTCGGAGAACGCGCCGCAGTTGACGGCCACGAAGGGCTGGCCGGCTCGCGGACCGGCCTGGTGGATGCCGCGCGCGAAGAGCTCCTTGCCGGTGCCGGACTCGCCCAGGAGCAGGACAGTGGACGGGGTCCGGGCCGCGTTGGCCGCCTGGCGCACGGCCCGGCGCATGGGCTCGCTGTCGTGGAGCACGTGCTCGAAGCCGGGAACGGACTCCGGGGGCAGCCCGGCGCGTCCGTTGCGCCGCGCGGAAAGGGCGAACTGGCGGGTGTGCCGGGTCTCGGTGATGGTGACGATGGTGTTGAGCCAGGCTCCGCCCGCGCTGAAGGTGGGCATGGCCCGGGCGAGCAGGCCAGGGTTGGCCCGGCAGGGGATGACCACGGGGTCGCACAGGGACGCGTTCTTGGCCTGGGCGAGGTAGGGGCTCAGGTCGAAGAACTCCTCGCCCTTGCGGTCGCGCAGGGCGTCCACGGAGCGGGACAGGAGCAGCTCGGCGATGCCGTTGGCGCTGGTGATGCGGCCTTTCTTGTTCAGGAAGAGCACGCCGGTGGTCACCGAGTTGAACATGGAGGAGAAGAGCGAGGCCATCTGGCCTTCGAGCTCGGCGCAGTAGAGGCGGCTCAGGCTCTGCTCCAGGGCGCGGGCGGCCTGGAGGACCAGCTCCATGTTGCCGGTGTGGTCGGACTCCACGGGGCCGGAGATGTCGAAGCAGCCCCAGATGTCGCCGCGCGGGTCCAGGATGGGGGCTGCGGTGCAGCACCAACTGTGGTGGCTGCGGCAGAAGTGCTCCTCGCCCACCACCTGCATGGGCAGGCCGGTGGCCAGGGCCACGCCGATGGCGTTGGTCCCGACGCTCACCTCCGCCCAGTTGGCGCCGGGGCCGAAATTCAGCCGGTCCGCCTGCTTGAGGACCTTCAGGTCGCCGCTGGTGCGGGCCACGCGGCCTTCGGCGTTGGTGAAGGTCATGAGCAGCCCCTTGCCCTTGATGGCGCGGTAGGCGGTGGTTTCGATCTCGCCGCAGATTTTTTCAAGGGTATTGGTGAACGGTTCGAGCTGGCTGACGGGCAGGAAGTCCCAGCAACTGCGCGGGGCGGGGTCCACCGCCATGTCCATGCAGCGGTGCCAGGAGTCGAGCAGGGCCTGGTCCATGCCGTTGATCGTCTCCCGCCTGCCTTCCACGAAATGCTTCCAACTGGCGTAGTCGACCTGGGCGCCGCGCTGGCTTCGGGGCCGGGAAAGCAACGAAGGCCGCTCCCCGTTTTCGAGGTCCTTGGGGTCCCGGCATATTTCGAATCCGTCGCCTTCTCTGAGAAGCATGTGCATACGCGCCCCCCTTCAGCAGCATGAGGATTTTGACCGCACTATCGGTCTCCTCCATTGCTCCGGACCTGTCAAGTGTTCGGAATCGGAACACTCCGGCAGGGGAAATGTGCGGATTACCCTTTTGATCTCAGTGGCATGAATGGGATTCCGGCTTTGACCACCCCTGCGCATCCGCTTGTTCAACCGCCGAACACTTTGGGCGGCGGAATGGATTTTATATAATCTATCTTACTGAAATAAGACAATAAATAAACTTGGCACCCCCGTTGCAACCAGTGGTCACACGCAAACAATCAGGAGGACTTGGTTATGGCTCAACAAGTGATCATGCCCAAATGGGGACTGACCATGAAAGAAGGGAAGGTCGTCCGCTGGCTCAAGGGCGAAGGTGATACGGTGACAGCCGGCGAACCGCTTTTCGAGGTCGAGACCGATAAGATTACCAACTCCGTCGAGGCGCCCGCCAGCGGCGTTCTGGCCCAGATCGTCGTTCCCGAAGGGGACGTCGCCCCGGTCCAGGCCGTGCTGGCCCTCATCGCCGCGCCCGGCGAGGCGGTTGACAAGGTGGCCGGAGGGGCCGCGCCCGCCGCCGCAGCACCCGCCGCCGCCCCGCATGAGGCTTCGGCCGCCGCTGCCCCGGCGGCGGGGGGCGGGTTCGTCCCGGCCATGCCCGCCGCGCGCAAGCTGGCCAAGGAGCTGGGCGTGGCCCTTTCCGCGGTCACCGGCACGGGCAAGGGCGGCCTCATTACCATGAAGGACGTGCAGGCCGCGTCCGACGCCGCCTATGCGGGCGTCAACGCCAGCCGGAAGACCATCGACTTCGCCCGCTCCAAGGGCGTGGACCCGAGCCAGGTCACCGGCACCGGCGAGGACGGACGCATCACCAAGGCGGACATCCTCCGCGCCATGAACCCGTCCGCCTCGGCCGCTCCGGCCGCCGCCGCGGCCAAGGACACCATCGTCCCGATGGAAGGCGTGCGCAAGCTTATCGCGGAGAACATGCAGGCCAGCCTGCAGAGCGCCGCCCAGCTCACCGTGTTCGTGGAGCTGGACGTGACCGAGATGGTCAGGCTGCGGGCGACGCTCCTGGAGCGCAACAAGCGCAACGCCGAGTACCGCCTGTCCTACAACGACATCATCGCCTATGCGACATGCCGGGCGCTCAAGCTGCATCCCGTCATGAACTCCACCCTGCGGGAGGACGGCATCCACCTGCACGAGAGCGTCAACCTGGGCATCGCCGTTTCGCTCGCGAACGGACTGATCGTTCCCAACGTCAAGGAAGCCGACAAGTACACCTTGGAAGGCCTCAAGGCCGAGGTCCGGGACGTGGCCGGACGGGCGCGCAAGGGCGGCCTGAACATGGACGAGATCAAGGGCGGCACGTTCACCATCAGCAACGTGAGCATGCTCGGCGTGGACGGCTTCACGCCCATCCTCAATCCGCCGGAGACCGGCATCCTCGGCGTCGGCCGCATCGTTGAAAAGCCCGCGGTCAAGGACGGCGAAATCTGCATCCGGCAGATGATGACCCTCTCCCTGACCTTCAACCACATGACTACGGACGGTTCTCCGGCCATGTCCTTCCTGCGCGAGCTGGGAGACATGCTGGAAAATCCGGGCCTGATGATCGTCTAGGGGGCGCCCCATGGCGCGGAAACGGTTTGCCATCGAACTCGGCTATGCCGCCGACCTCCACGGCGAGGACATGACCAAGGCCGCGACGCGCGCGGTGCGGGACGCCGTGTCCCGCGTCTGCCTGTGCGGCATCATGGAGATCTGCGGGCGGGATCGGTTCCAGGGGGTTTACGTCCACGCGGACGTGGCCGTTCCCGACCCGGATGGCGTGGACAGGGATGCGGTGCTCGCCTGCATTCCCATCGGCGAGACTTCCCTGACCCTGACCACCGGCGGGATGCGCGTGCCGGGCATCGAGGCGCCCTGCTTCGCCCCTGGAGTAAGCAATATCGTCGTGGCCTGCGCCGCCCTGACCGTCTTGATCGAGACGGACATGGCGGGCATGGGAGCGGATGGATCGGAGCAACGGGCCTGCGGCTGTCTTGCCGGGGCCGAATAACCCAGAGGAGAGAACACAATGGCTCTCAGCAAGAAAACATTGATTCACATGTATGAAACCATGAACAAGATCCGCTTGTTCGAGCAGAAGTTGCAGGAATTCTTCGCCGCCGGCGAAATTCCGGGCTTCGTGCATCTCTACCTCGGCGAGGAGGCCGTGGCCACCGGGGCCTGCGCCGCCCTCACCGACAAGGACATGATCACCAGCACCCACCGCGGCCACGGCCACCTGCTGGCCAAGGGCGGCGACCTGAAGCTGATGATGGCCGAGATCTTCGGCCGCTCCACCGGCTACTGCAAGGGCAAGGGCGGCTCCATGCACATCGCCGACATGGACCTGGGCATCCTGGGCGCCAACGGCATCGTGGGCGGCGGCGGACCTCTGGCCTGCGGCGCGGCCCTGGCCGCCAAGTACAAGAAGACCAAGGAAGTGGCCCTGTGCTTCTTCGGCGACGGCGCCTCCAACCAGGGCACCACCCAGGAAGCCCTGAACATGGCCAGCGCCTGGAAGCTGCCCCTGGTCTTCGTGAATGAAAACAACGGCTACGGCATTTCCTGCCCGCAGTGCAAGTCCATGGCCGTCACCGACATCGCCGACCGCGCCGCCGCCTACGACATGCCCGGCGTGGTGGTGGACGGCAACGACGTCCTGGCCGTCAACGAGGCCGTGACCGAGGCCGTGAAGCGCGCCCGCAACGGCGAAGGCCCGTCCCTCATCGAGTGCAAGACCTACCGCTGGCGCGGCCATTTCGAGGGCGACGCCTGCACCTACCGCTGCACCGAGGAGCTGGAGGCCTGGATGGCCAAGGACCCCATCCCCCGTTTCGAGGCCAAACTCATTGAGAGCAAGACCCTGTCCAGGAAGGACGCGGAAAAGATCAAGGCGGACATCGCGAAAGCCGTCGACGAGGCCGTGGCCTTCGCCAAGGAAAGCCCGATGCCGGAGACGAGCGCGTTGATGGACGACGTCTACGCCTAGTCGGTCAACCTTCACGAATCCTTATAAAATCCAACGGAGAGAACAATGTCCGAAAAAACATATCTTCAGGCGCTCAATGAAGCGTTGAGGCAGGAAATGGAGCGCGACGGGAACATCCTGATTCTCGGCGAGGACGTGGGCCGGTTCGGCGGCTGCTTCGGCGTCACCCAGGGCCTGTTCGACCAGTTCGGCGAGGACCGCGTCAAGGACACGCCCATCACCGAGAGCGTCATCGTCGGCGCGGCGGCCGGTGCGGCCGTTGCGGGCCTCCGTCCGGTGGCCGAGCTGATGTTCGTGGACTTCATCGGCGTGGCCATGGACCAACTGTTCAACCAGGCCGCCAAGATGCGGTTCATGTTCGGCGGCAAGGCCAAGGTTCCCATGACCCTGCGCATGCCCCAGGGCGCGGGCATCGGCGCGGCCGCCCAGCACTCCCAGAGCCTGGAGTCCTGGTTCATGAACATCCCCGGCCTCAAGGTGGTCATCCCGTCCACCCCGTATGACGCCAAGGGGTTGCTCATCAGCGCCATCCGCGACGACAACCCCGTCGTCTTCCTGGAGCACAAGCTGCTCTACGGCGTCAGCGGCGAGGTCCCGGACGAGAGCTACGCCATCGAGCTCGGCAAGGCCGACATCAAGCGCGAGGGCGCCGACGTGACCATCGTGGCCACCTCCCAGATGGTCTACGCCGCCCTCCAGGCCGCCGAGAAGCTGAAGGCCGACGGCATCGAGGCCGAGGTCGTGGACCCGCGCTGCCTCCAGCCCCTCGATTCCGCCACCATCCTGGATTCGGTGAAGAAGACCCACGCCCTGGTCGTGGCCCACGAGGCCGTCAAGTTCGGCGGCCCCGGTGCCGAGATCGCCGCCCTGGTGGCCGAGGAGGCCGTGGAATATCTGGACGCCCCGATCAAGCGGGTCGGCGCTCCGTTCTGCCCTGTGCCGTTCTCGCCGCCGCTTGAGCAGTACTACATCCCCAACGCCGACAACATCGTCGCGGCAGTCAAGAGCATTCGCTAACTCCCATTCCCTGACGGGGGAACCGGCTTCGCCTTGGCCGGTTCCCCCGCCAAACCCGTGAGGGCGCATCGTTGAGCACCGTAGCCATCTTGGCCAATCCTTCTTCAGGCAAGGACATCCGCCGCCTGGTCGCCCATGGCAGCGTTTTCGACAACCAGGAAAAGGTGCGCATGGTCCGGCGGCTGATCCTCGGCCTGGAGCGCTCCGGGGCGACCCGGATTCTCTACATGCCGGACGGCTACGGCATCGTGCCGCGCGCCCTTAACGCCATTTCCCCCTCGATACCCGTGGAAGCGGTGGAAATGCCCATCCGCAACAACCAGACCGACACCTCCATTGCGGCGGGCGTCATGGAGACCCTCGGCGCACAGTGCCTCGTCGTGCTCGGCGGGGACGGCACCAGCCGGGCGGCCTGCAAGGGCTCCGTCGCGGTGCCTCTTCTGCCGCTTTCCACGGGGACCAACAACGTCTTCCCCCTAATGGGCGAGGCAACGGTGGCCGGGCTGGCCGCAGGCCTCGTGGCCACCGGCCGCCTGCCTCGCGAAGATTGCTGCTACCGGTCCTGCATGTTCGACATCCTGCTCGACGGCGAGGTGGTGGACCTCGCCCTGGTGGACGCCGCAGTCTACGACGACGTCTTCCTGGCCTCGCGCGCCATCTGGCAGATCGACAAGGTGCCCCAGCTCTTCCTGACCCGGTGCGGCGCCTCTTCCATCGGGCTCTCGGCCATCGGCGGCCAGTTGCGGTCCATCCGGCCCGAGGAGCCTCGCGGCCTGGCCCTGCGCCTGGGCGAGGGCTCGCCCGTGACCGTCACCGCGGTCATTGCGCCCGGCATGTTCGCCGACGTGCCCGTCCGCAGCATCACCGAGATGGCCCCGGGCGAGATATTTTGCGTGGACGTTTCCCCCGGCCTCATCGCCGTGGACGGCGAGCGCGAGGTGGAAATCCCGCGCGGCTCCCGCGCGGCCGTGCGCCTGAACACCCAGGGCCCGCTGGTCGTGGACGTGGAGAGGACCATGGCGGCGGCCAGGGAAAACGGACTTTTCGTCAACCGTCATAACCGGAAGGAGCCAGCATGAGCAGCCCTCTGAAAGCCGCGTTCATTTTCATCGCCCCGGGCGGGGACCCCGCAAAGCACCGAAACTGGGTCCGCACGCCGGGCGTCGAGCTCCTGGCCGTGGCCGTGGGCGACTATGCCCAGGCCGAGGCTCTGGCCCGCGACCTGGTGGACAACGAAGGCGTCGCCGCCATCGAGCTCTGCGGTGGGTTCGGCGCGGCCGGGACGGCGCGGGTGGCCGCCGCCGTGGACGTGCCTGTCGGCGTGGTCAGGTTCGACATCCACCCCGGTCTGAACAACGTCAGCGGCGACGCCCTGTTCGGATGACGGGAAAGGACGGCGGGGACGCGTGGGAGAGCGCGGCCCCGCCCGTCCGCGGATGATCGGCAAAACGGCGCGGGGGCAAAAAAAGAAGACCCAGCGTGCGGTTCGCACGCGGGGATTCGCTGTTGGCGGACCGCCCGCCGGGGTTCCGGCCGACCGTTACCGGCCCGCCAGGACGTGCTCCCTGGGCACAAAACAGGTGAACGCGCCGGAGAAGACAACGTCCTCTCCGCAGGCGACCTCCACCCTGACCAGGTGCTTGCGCTCCTGCGGGGTCTCGTCGGTGGCCCTGGCCACCAGCACGTCGCCCACGCGGGACGGCTTCAGGAAACGGGTCTCGGCCGCGCCGAGGACCACGTTGGGATGGTTGACGGCCAGCATGGCCGCATAGTCGGCCAGGCCGAAGATGAATCCGCCGTGGACCAGGCCGCTCGCGTCGGCGGCCATGCACGGCGCGCAGGCGAGGCGCACCTCGCTGCTTCCTTCCTCCACCGTGACCGGTTCGCCGCACAGGGCCCTGTCGATGTGGTCGTGGGTCTTGATTTCCATATTCTCCTCTTTTTTCCCTTTGCTCCCGGCCCGTGGCTGGAATCCCGGCGGCCGGAGGCGCTAGGGTTCCCTCCGGTCGCCGGAAAGGCCGGAGCCTAGTCGAACAGGTCTTCCAGCTCGTCGAAGACGTACTTCATCTGCATCATCTTCGGCGAGCCGCCCATGGCCATGGGCAGCAGGGCGGCCTGCATGATTTCCTCCTTGGAGGCTCCGAGGCCGGCCGCGGCCTGGATGTGGAGCGATATGCACATGTCGCACTGCGACATGATGGCGCAGGCGATGTGGATCAGCTCCTGCGTCTTGTGGTCGATCGGTCCAATGCCGCTGATTTCCTTGGTAAACCCAAGATATTTGGCAAAAACGTCTCCAGCCTGCTGCTGCATCTTGGCCAGAGTCTGGCCAGCCTTTTCCGCTGCATCCATTGGATTGCTCCTTGGTTGTTGTGTTGAGATGCCCAACTAAAGCAAGGAACATGCCCCGGTTATTTTCCTCTTGAATGGCAACAGGTTCCGCCCAATACCGGAGCGCGGGGATGGGAAAACGGCCCCGCGCCCTGTCCCGGACGTGAACATTGATCGAATTTGGAACAGCCCTCCGGGTGCCGGATCAGAACAGGCAGTCGATGAAGACGGGCAGGGTGACGCCGTGCAGGTAGTCGTCCAGCGCCACGTCGGCCAGACGTTCGGCCAGGGCGGCCCGGTCGTGGCGGCTGCCCCGCACCAGCGCCTCCAGGGGCCCGACGTCGCGCACGCCGAAGTAGTCGCCGTAGAGCCGGACCTCGGTGATGACGCCCTTTTTCACGTAGAGATGGACGTCGAGCAGGCCGCCGGGCGTGCGGGTGCGCCTGGAGAAGTTGTAGGCCGGGGACGAGCCGAAGTTCCAGTCCCAGGTGCGGTAGCGCTCTTCGGCCAGTTGCTCGATGGCGAGGGTCTCCTCGTTGGAGAGGGCCATGCCAGCCTGGTCTGCCGAGCCGGAGACGAAGGCCATGAGCGCGGTGATGAACGCCGTGACCTCCATGGGCTCGGGCAGGTGGCTTGATATGTTGGTCACGCGCGAGCGGACGCTCTTGACCGCCTTGTCCCGGTATTTCTCCGGGTCCACGCGCAGCGCGCCGGAGAGGTCGGTCATGTCCGAGGCGAAGAGCAGGGTGCCGTGGTGCAGGACGCGGTTGCGGTGGAAGTGCTGGGCGTTGCCGGAGAATTTCCTGCCCTCGATGAGCAGGTCGTTGCGGCCGCTGAACTCGGCGTGCACGCCCATGCTCAGCAGGGCCCGCTGGATGGGCGCGGTGAAGCGCTGGAAGTCCAGCCCGCCTTCGGGCGAACCGTTCTGGATGAAGGTGAAGTTGATGTTGCCCAGGTCGTGGAACACGGCCCCGCCCCCGCTCATGCGGCGGACCACCGGGATGCCACGCGACCTGGTGAAGTCCTCGTCGATCTCCGAGAGGGTGTTCTGGTTCCGGCCGACGATGACAGCGGGCTGGTTGCGCCAGAGCATGAAGATCTCGTCCCCGGTCCGGGTCATCAGCCATTCCTCGGCCGCGAGGTTGAACGTCGGATCGGTGACCCGGTTGTGAATGTATCGCATGGGCGCTCCTTTTATCCGCCGGGAATGCAAAAGCCGGGCCCGGCGGACCCATCGCGTCCTTTGGCGCGCGGTGGCGGAGTGTGGCCGATTTCGGCCCGGTTGCCAAGCGAAAGCCGGGCTAGCCGGAGATGCTGAACCCGGCCGCGTTGCTGCCGTCGTCCTCCCACTCCATCTCTATGGAGCACTTGGCCTTGTCCTTCTTGCGGCTGAGCTTCATCTCGAACTTCATGGTGTCGGCGGCGAAGAGGACCACGTTGTCGTCCCCGCTCTGGACCCGGACCACGCCGGAGGTCAGGGATTTGGCCAGGTCCTCCAGGTAGGCGGCGGCCTGTTCGGTGTCCATGGTCTGCTTGATCTTGACTTTGCCGTTGCTCATCCGGTCCTCCTCGCTGATGGTGTCGGGAATGGTGATGGCGAAGGCCGGGCATTCGGCTTCGCCCACGGCCGGGGCCGATTCGGCGTCGCCCGGGGCCGGGTTGTCGTCTTGGGCCGGTCGCGCCGCCTCCGGGGCTGCGGGGGCCGCCGGGAAGGGGATTTCGGCCGGGACGCCGTCGGGGCCGGGCTCCGCCGGGTCGCGGGCCACCCACTCCAGGGGATTGGCCCCGAGTCGCTTGTCGTCGCTCATGGAGCACCTCGGTGCAGCAGCTCCAGGGCGAGGCTGCGATAGTCCTCGGCCCCGTTGCTCTGCGGTTTGTAGGTGAAGATGTCCTGGCCGAAGCTGGGGGCCTCGGCCAGGGATATGTTGTCGCGGATGGCCGTATCGAGCAGGGCGTCGCCGAAATAGGCCCGGATGCTGCTCCGGGTCTCGCGGTTGAGCCGCTTCTGGCGCTGGTAGCGGGTCAGGACCACGCCGGTCAGCCTCAGGTCCGGGTTCCAGCCGCTGCGGATGGCCTTGACGGTCTCCATCAGCTTGCCCAGGCTCTGGAGGGCCAGGAACTCGGGCTGGACAGGGACCAGCAGTTCGGTGGCGGCGGTCATGGCGTTGAGGGTCAGCAGGCCGAGGTTGGGCGGGCAGTCCATGATGACGAAGTCGTAGCCCGAGACCCCGGCCAGGGCGGCCTTGAGCCGGGTCTCCCGGTTCTCGGCCCCGGCCAGGTCCACCTCGGTCCCGGCCAGGGAGACCGAGGCCGGGACCACGTCGAGGCCGCCGACCGTGGTGGTCACGTCCCCGAGGGCGCAGTCGCCCATGAGGACGGCCCCCATGGTCCGGGGCAGTTCGTGGGCCATGATGCCCAGGGAATAGGTCAGGTGCGCCTGCGGGTCGAGGTCGAGCAGCAGGACGCGCTGTCCCTGCCGGGCCAGTCCCGCCCCCAGGTTGACCGAGGTCGACGTCTTGCCGACGCCGCCCTTCTGGTTGAGTACCGCGATGATCCGCATGCTCCTCCCGTCACGCCGCCTGGGGCGCGGCTACTTTTTCGCCTTTTTGTCCGTCTTGCTCTTGGACTTTTCGGGCTTGGCCTTCTTTTCGGACTTGTCCTTTTTCTCGGGTTTGTCCTTCTTTGTCTTCTTTTCCTTTTTGTTCTTTTCTTCTTTCTTCCCGGCCCCTTCGTCGGCCTGGGCCTCGGGCAGGGCCGTCTTTTCCTCGGCCGTTGCCGGGGCGAGCTCCGGGGCCGCTTCCGCGTCGGATTTCGGGGCGGGCGCGGGCTCCTTGTCGCTGATCTTCAGGTCCGTCGCGCCCATCTCGGCCCAGCCGATCTCCAGGCTGAATTTCTGCCGGCCTTTGCCGGTCTTGGCCTCGACCTCGATTTCGACCTGGTCGCCGGGGGTGAGCGCGACGTGCTCGCCGCCGCTCTCCACGACGATCCTGCCGGACTCCAGGCTTTTGACGAGCGCCTTCAGGTAGGCCACGGCCTCGGTGTAGGGCAGTGCCGTCTTGACGCCGATCTTCCGTTTTTCCATCTCACACGCTCCTTGCGGGTTGGTTGTTATGCAAGTGACGCCAGAATCTCGCACAGCGGCCGGGCGTCCAGGCGCGGACGGCTCTCGGCGGTGACGAGGTTCGCCTCGATGATCTTGACCCCCTGGCGGCGGATGGCCTGCGGGTTGACGCCGCCGGGATAGTCGCCGTTTTTCAGGTCCAGCAGCACGAAATCCAGGGTGGAGCCGGGGGCGGCCCCGCTCCCGGCCAGCTTGTCGCGCAGGATGCGGACCTGGGCGGCCACGCTCAGCCGGTGGGACTCCGGGTCGTGGCCGGTGTTGGGCGCGAAAACCTTGGGGCAGGGGTTTCTGGCCACGGCCTCGCCCACGCCCTGGGGCAGGAGGTTGGCCACCACGCTGGTGAAGAAGCTGCCGGGCGGGTAGCAGATCAGCCCGGCCCCGGCGATGAGCTCGCGCACCTTGTTGCGGATGGCCGGGCGCACGGGGGCCTCGTCGTCCAGGGACCCTGTGATCCAGATGTCCTTGATGGGCGACGTGAGGGGGGCGGCCTCCTTGCCGGTCATGCGGTGCTGGCCGACGACGGTCCGGCCGTCCTCCAGCCGCGCGGCCAGGTGGAGGTGCTTGTTGATGGTCGGGCGGACCACGCCGCAGACCTGGACCAGCTTGGAAAAGATGTAGATGACCGGGTCGATGCGCCGCCGGTTGTCCAGGTAGCCCGCCGTGAGCACGAGGTTGCCGATGCTCGCGCCGCGCAGGTCGAAGCCGTCCGGCATGGCCTCCAGGAAGCGGTGGAGGTGGTTGCGGATGATCTTGCGCATGGGGTCCGGGACGCAGCGGACCAGAGGATGCGCGCCCGAGGCCATGGCGTCGGCCTCCCGGCGCAGCTCGTCCGGGCCGAGGTCCTTGGGCAGCCGGTGGGCGAAGAGGGCGTATATCTCCGGGTTGCCCTGGACGGACTGGTCGGCCAGGGCCATGAGCCGGTTGCGGATGTCGCCCACGGCTGGCATGGCGAAGGCCTTGCGCAGGATGGCCGAGCTGCCGCCCGAGTCGAAGGGGGTGATCAGGTGGATGGAGTTGCGGGTGTACCGGATGATCTCGCGCGAGGTGTCGCGCAGGGCGGAGCCGCCGCTGAAGAACAGGATGCGCGGCCCCAGCTCCGGGGCCTTGCGGTACAGCTCCAGCTTGAACGGGTCCGGGATTTCGACCTCGCGCGTGACGGTGAGCCGCATGACGTCTACTCCGGCAGTTCGCCGGTCTCCATGTAGCGCAGGCAGAGGTCGGCGGCCCGGTCGAAGTCCACGCCGCCCGATATCTCCACCAGGTCGGCCTTGCCCAGCAGGTCGGCGTAGGCCGCCGCGCCGGGGTCCCCGGCCAGGGCCGGGTCGTCCGGGAGGTAGAACAGGCCGGTGCCCTTCATGAACGCGGGCAGCAGGTCGGGCCGCTCGCGCGGGTCCACCAGGGCGGCCTTCATCTCGCCGCCGCCGCGCTTCCAGTTGAGGATGACCAGGCCGTGCATCTTGGAGCGGAGCGAAAACTTGCCGGGGCCGTAGCATTCGTCGATGAGCGCGTCGTATTTGTGCTCCAGCTTCCACAGCTCCTCGGCGGGCATGGACAGGAATTCCTTGCGCAGCTCGGGCTCCACGATGTTGCAGAGGTCCGGGTTGTGCAGGGCTGTGCCGGGGTTGATGCGCGGCTGCTTGGCCACGCCGTACATGGTCACCCCTTCGCCGTCGGCCTCGACGATGACCCGGTCGTTGGACAGGAAGTCCGTTCCCCGGCTCATCAGGTGCAGGGCCAGGGTGGACTTGCCCGCGCCGGAGAATCCGGCCAGCGAGATGCCGCGCCCGGCGTGGACCACGCCCGCCGCGTGCCCCAGCAGGCCGCCCCGGTTGAGCTTCCACTCGATGAACCGGTTGTTGATGAAGTTGATGACCTGGTTGGAGTTGGCGAGGCAGGGGCCCACGGCCACGTTCTCGCCGTCGCCGAAGAAGAAGTGCATGCCGGTGATCCGCTTGCGCACCGCGCGGCCGTCCGGGAGGTCGGCCCACTCCTCCTTGATCTTGCTCTTGCCGGGGTCGGGCTGCTTGGTGTCGAAGTCGATGCCGAGCTCCGGGGTCTCGGCCTCGTGGGCGGAGATCACGATCTCCGGCGCGCCGGAGGCGGTGAGGAATTCCTTGAAGTACCCGGCGAGGTCGTCGTGCAGCGCGTCGGTGCTGGTCAGGACCCGCAGGACGCAGCCGCCGAAGTCGAGCAGGAGTTCGCGTTTCGCCGGGACGGCGTTTCTGATTTCGGCGGCCAGGGCCGCGCGCGTGATTCCGGTCAGCTTCATCCGAGTCGCTCCATGACGTAGTCCACGTATTTCGCGGCCGCGTCGATGCCGCTGGTTTCCTGGATGCCCCGGAATCCGCCGAAGACCGAGACCTCGAAGACGTAGGGGCCGTCGTCGGTGATGGCCACGTCCACGCAGGTGAAGTCCAGGCCGAAGGGGGCCTGGGCCCGGCGGGCCAGCTCGATGATCTCGGCCGCGGGCTCGTAGGGCCGGTACTTGCCGCCCGAGGCCGTGGTGGTGTTCCACGCGCCGTTGGTCTTGCAGCGGGCGTAGGTGGTCAGGTACTCGCCGCCGAGGAAGGCGATGCCCAGGTCCAGGTCGCCCAGCTCGATGGTCTTCTGGATGTACATCATCGGGTTCTCCGCCCGGTATTCCTCGATGGCCGCGCGGGCTTCCGGGCCGTCGCGCAGGATGCACATGCCGCGCGCCTTGGAGGTGTAGAGCGGCTTGAACACCGCCTCGCCGTATTCGCCGAGGGCGGTGAGGGCCTGGTCCACGGACTCGGTGATGGTGGTGGGGGGCATGGGGATGCCGCCGAGCTGGAGGGACACGGTGCAGGACAGCCGGTCAAGGGCCCGGAGGATGGCCAGGGGCGAGCTGAATATCCTGAGCCCGCGCTCGGCCAGGTAGCGCAGCACCTCCAGCCGGTCCAGCAGGTCCGGGGAGTAGCGCGAGCCGATCTTCTTGATGATGAGGGCGTCGAAGTCGGCGAGGTTGTGCCCGTTGTAGAAGGCGTCGCCGGACGGCAGGTCCAGGCGGACCTCGTCCATGCCGATGAGGACGCGTTCGCCGGTCTTTTCCGCCACGGCGTCGGCCAGCTTTTCGGAGGACCAGCCTCCCTTGGTTCCGATGACTCCTATTCTCACGGGTCCGCTCCTTGCGTGCTTAATAGTAGA
Source organism: Pseudodesulfovibrio sp. (assembly GCF_028692895.1). Taxonomy (GTDB): domain Bacteria; phylum Desulfobacterota; class Desulfovibrionia; order Desulfovibrionales; family Desulfovibrionaceae; genus Pseudodesulfovibrio. The sequence continues at coordinate 31,453 of NZ_JAQUWN010000025.1, read as the reverse complement.
GGATGTCCTCGGGCAGGGCAAACTGTCGCCAGTCGCCACCCCGGTAGTGATGAATTTTTTCCAGCAGGAACATGGACCGGTTGTACATCTCCTTGGAGAACTGGAAGTTCAGCTCGAACCGGGTGGAGGTGTAGAAGGACCGGGCCAGGGCGAAGGCCATCCGCGCCTCGAAGGTCGGGTCCTCGCGCCGGAGGGCGAACTCCTTGGCGAAGCCGTAGAACTGGCCGATGACCTTGTTGATCCGGTCGCGGTGGTTCGCGTCGAAGATGGGCATGCGGAAGTTGGAGACCAGGAAGACCGAGACATCCTGGATGTAGTCGAAGTCCCGGGACCGGTAGAGGTCGATGTAGTGGATCTGCTGGGCCGCGTGGTCGTAGACCACGTTGTTGATGTTGAAGTCGCCGTGGATGAAGACCGAGAACGGGGCCTCGATCTCGGCCTCGATCTCAGCGCATTCCTTGAGCAGCGACTCGGTTGAGCAGACCTTGGCCTGGCCCATGGCCTGCGGGGTGCGCCAGAACTCGGGGTGGGTCTGGAGGACGCCGCCCAGCCGCTTCTGGACCTGCCGGATGTAGTCGGTCCGCAGCGGAAGCCGCTCCAGGGTCGTGGTCCAGGTCTCCAGCACCGTGGACTCGAAAATGAACAGGGCGTTGCGCACGAACTCGTCCTCGCCCGTGAGGACCACCTCGTCCAGGGTGCAGCCGTTGAGGAACTCCACGAGCATGGCCCCCTTGTCGGCCTCCTCGTGGAACCCGTAGATGTCTGGCACCAGGTTGGGGAAGGTCTTTTTCCAGCGCAGGATGGACTCGCGCTCCTTGCGGATCTTTTCCAGGCTGCCTTCCTTGTAGATGGACCCCTGTTTGTGCCCCTCGTTGGCGGAGACCTCGTCCTCGCGCTGCTCGACCTTGCCGATGCGGCAGCCGGAACGGCTGCCCCATATGGCCCGGAAGTCGATGTCCGCCAGCGAGCCGCTGAACCCGGACTTGGTCAGGGTCCGCTGCAGGGCGTCGAACTGCTCGATCTTGATCCGCTCGCCGAGCATGGAGAAGATGATCGCCTCGCCGATGTTGAGCAGGGCGTCGCCCACCCGCTCGAAGTAGCGGAAGATGAAGAGCACGGTGACCAGGCTCTGGGCGTCGCGCCCGAGCCCCATCTCGTTCATCACCCGGTCGAAGCGGACCTTGTAGAGGTCGTCCAGGATCGGCTCGGCCTTGCAGATGTAGAGGGCCTTGGACATGTCCTCCTTGCGCAGGGCGGAGAGCACGGCCGCAAGCCGGTCCATGATGACGTCGAAGACCTCGTCGTAGTCGTACTTCTTGATGAACGACTGGTCGTCGAGGTAGCGCATCTGCTTGGTGATGTTGACGAAATAGTCGGCGATCTTCTCAAGGTTGACGCAGATCACCTGAATGGCCCGAATCTTGTTGACCTGGTTGCGGTCCAGGGAGTGGTCGGCGTGGATGCGCGAGTAGCACTTGTTCTCGATGATGGTCTTCAGGTTGTCGATGTAGTCGTCGCGGTTGGCGATCTTGGTGTGCATGTTGCGCGAAGGCGCGTCCATGAACTTCCGGGTGGCCTTGGCCTGGTTTTCCACTTCGAGGACGATGAAGTTGAAGTTCTCGTCCAGTCCTTCGAATGTTATCATGGCTAGGAGACGACCAGCGGCGATTCGCTGAGTTTCTTGTCCTTCTGGCTGTCCTTCCACTCCACCTTGATGGAGATCTTGTTGCTGCCGCCCTTCTTCTTGGCCTTGACCGTGAAGTTGAGCAGCCCGCCCGGGTTGAGTTCGATGACTTCTCCGTTGGTGGAGAGGGTGATGGTCCCCTTGTCGAACCCCTCGGTGAGAGAGGCGAGGAAATCCTTGATGGTCTCGCTGTCCTGCAGCGAATCGAAGACGAAACGTTGTTCCGGCATGGTGGTGTCCCCCCGGGCGCTAGCCCGCCAGGCGCGCCTTGTATTCCCTGATGACGGTGCGGCGGCTGATGTTGTTGACGATGAGCTTCTTGCGGATGGCGAGGTCGTCCCATGCGGGCTGGAGCCCGATTTCGCGGGCGGCCTTGGCCGGGTCCTGCTGGTCCGGGGCCTTGGTCTTCTCGCCCATGTGGCAGTCGTCGCCCATGAAGATGAGCACGTCGCGGCCCGAGGGCCGATGCCCGTTGCGTTCGTTGACCACGGAGATGAGGAACTCCGTGTATTCCTGGGACTGCGGGTTCCAGACCTCGATCCCGTCCACGTCGTAGTTGCGCAGCAGGATGGGCCAGAACTGCTCGGGGTGGGGGATGACGATGCCGCCGCCCAGCCCGCGCGCCTCCTCGATGACTTCGCTCGCGCGGTAGAAGAAGGAGAGGTCGAAGCCCTGCTTGACCAGCGCCTTGACCGCCTTGAGGAAGGCCTGGGCGCGGTCCACGGCGGTGTCGCCCAGTTCGGCGCGCTGGGCGTCGAACCAGTTGCGCAGCAGCTTGTTCTTGACCGACATGCGGGGCACGTCGGACCAGTTGTCCTCCAGCAGCCGCTCGACCTTGGCCACGCTCGCGCGCACGAAGTCCATGAGGTCCTGGTCGGCCCCTACGGCCCTGGCCGCCTTGCCCACCAGGTCCGCGTCGGGCCGGGTGATGGCGCGCATGAATTCGAAGAGCTGGCTGGAGCGGTACTTGTAGGTGTGGGCCAGCATGGATTTCAGCACCCCGGCGTCCTTGACCCGGTCGGCCGTGAAGTGGAGCAGGAGCTGCACCTTGCGGTTGAACCCGGAGGAAAAACAGTCCACCTCCACGCCGCAGTAGCCGTCCCATTCCATCAGCTCGTTGTGCTGGGTGGGGATGAGCAGCTCCTCCTCGCGGTTGGGGAACATGGCGTCCACCCGCTTGCGGATGAGGTCGAAGGGCACGAACTCGGGGTGCCAGTGGGTGGCCAGCAGGGCCTCCAGACGGGGATGGGCGCTCGGGGGCGTCACCACCTGCTCGATCTGCCAGGGCTCCAGGTCCGTGGAGACCACCGCGAGGAACCGGGCCCGGTCCGCGTCGGTGATTTCATCGGTGACGGCCTCAGCAAGGGAGCGGCAGGCCGGGGCGTCGGTCTTTTTTATCAGTTTCATCGCATCGGTCCGTGGGCGTGTGTTTCAGTCGTACTTGGCGTGGCAGCGGCTCTTCTCGTGCACCAGGGCGTCGATGGCCTGGTGCATGGCGGGCACGTCGCCGGACTCGCAGGCGGCCGCGAAGGCGGCGCACGCCCTGGAGAAGCTCTCGTAATATTCGTCGCCGTAGCCGGGATAGGTGACCATCAGGGCGGCGTCGGCCAGGAAGGCGTCGGCGGCCTCCCGGGGCGGGACCAGGCCCTCGTGGAGCGTCTTCACCAGCACGTTGAAGCTCGTTTTCATGCGCTTCTTGAGGGTCTTGTACTTTGGCCGCGTGGTCCCGTCGGCCAGGGGCTCTTCCCCTTCGGACTCTTCGCAGGCCCCGGCCGGCTTGATCTTGGCCTTGACTTTCAACTGGCCGAACTCGTCCTTGACGCCGAGCTTCAGTTCCTGGAACCCGTCGAGGCAGGCCAGTTCATCACTTCCGCCGTTCTCCACGGCGTCGGCCAGCTCGCGCAGGAAGGCGGCCAGGCCCTGCCGATCGACGTATTTCCGTAACTTGATGCTGCTTCCCACGGGGAACCTCCATTGGTGTAGTGAGCTTATATCGATTGCATCAATCCGGGGGGTGAGGCAATGGCGAGCGGGAAATTGTAACAATTCGTCACATGGGGCGGGGGTGGGCCGGGCGCGCGAAAAAGGCCCCGGAGCGTCGCTGCGGGGCCGTGTCGTTTCGTGGCGGGGGCGAGGGCTACAGGCCGATGGCGTCCCGGAGGTATCGGGCGGCCTTGTCGCCCTTGAGGCTGCGCTCCCAGAGCTGGAGGGTCAGGTCGTTGTGCAGCCGGACCGATTCCGGGGCCGAGGAGATGGTGGCCACCCCGATGCGGATGTTGGCGAAGGAGCCGAGCTTGTAGGGGCTGACCGCGACCTCGGAGTGGTTGGCCTGCTTGAATATCTGGAAGCTGGCGCCCGGGGCCGAGTCCACCAGTACGCCGATCTGCACGCCCATGGGCTGGGTCCGGAGCAGTTCGATGATGTTCAGGACCTCACGCTTGGCGGCCCGGACCCGGTCGTCCAGGTTGACGCCGCGCGGGTTGTTGCAGCCGATGAATCCGGTCCGGCAGAAATATTCGAGCTCGGCCGCCGAGATCAGGCTGATGATGTGCGGCTTGCGCTCCCGGTAGCTCTTCTTCCTGGCCTTGAGGATTTTTAGAATCTTCTCGATTTCGAGAAGAAACTGGACCCGGCCCTCCACGTCGGGCGGAATGCTCTCGGCCAGGACGTCGGAGAGGAGCCGGTCGTACTCGTCGGTGGTCAGGAGGTAGGAGATGGGCCCGAACAGGACGCTGAGTTGCTCGGCGGTCTCCTCCAACTGGCGCATCCGCTCGAAAAAACCGAGGGCCGAGGAGAAATATTCGACCCCGACCCCGAGCAGCGACTCCAGGGACACCTGGAGCAGGTCGGCGATCTTGCCCAGCACATCCACGCGGATGGGCTGGCCGGATTCATAGCGGTATATGGCCGCGCGTGAGACGCCGCTGCGCTGCGCCACTTCCTCGGGAGTCATGTTTTTCCCGATTCTGTAAGCCTTGAGCCGTTCTCCCAGGTGCGCGATGGTTTGGGATTGAGAAATCATATATCCCCTTGCGATGGATTTTTTCATTTTTTACAAAAACGTAGTTCCGATGTCAACGTTTTTTCAAATTTGAGATGTGTATCAAATTTGAGATGTTTTGCTTGACTTCGGAGGGCAGCATGGTAGCGTGCATCAAATTCGTCACATGTGAGGAGAGAAAGATGAAATTCCATTTCAATTCCATTTCCCGTTTGTTGCTTGGTCTGGCGGCCGTCGCCCTGGTCGCCGGTGTCTGCGCCAACGCCGAGGCGGCGACCTACGTGGCCAAGATCGGCCATCTGGAGTCCGCCCAGCAGTCCCGCAACACCCTTCTGGTGAAGGTCGCCCAACTGGTCAAGGAACGGACCAACGGCGACGTCGAGTTCCAGATCTACCCGCAGGGCCAGCTCGGCGGCCAGCGGCAGATGAACGAGGGCGTCCAGCTCGGCACCCTGGAGGGCACGGTCGCCCCGGCCGCCTTCCTCGGCGGGTTCAACCCGATGGTCTCCATCCTGGACGTGCCCTACCTCTACCCGGACGACGACGCCCGCTCCCAGCAGTTGCGCGAGAGCAAGTTCGGCCAGATGCTGCTCGACAGCTTCGCCGACAAGGGCGTGGCCGCCATCACCATCTGGCCCAACGGCCGCAAGTGCTTCTCGTCCAACAAGCCCATCGACACCATTGAGGAGTTCAAGGGCCAGAAGTTCCGCGTCATGGATTCCAAGATCCTGATCGAGCAGTTCAAGGCGATCGGCGCCTCCGCCATCGCCCTGCCGTTCAGCGAGCTCTACACCGCCCTGCAGACCGGCGTCGTGGACGGCGAGGAGAACCCCCTCGATACCATCCAGCGCATGAAGTACTTCGAGGTCCAGAAGAACTTCGTCATCTCCTACCACGGCCTGATGGAGGACTTCGTCCTCTTCAACCAGATGTGGTGGGAAGGCCTGCCCGAGAACTACCGGACCATCATCCGCGACGCCTTCCTCGAAGTCATCCCCGAGCTGGTGGCCCACAAGGCCCAGGCCGTGGCCGCCGCCCTGGACGACATCAAGTCCCACGGCGTGAACGTCCGCGTCCTCACCTCCGAGGAGAAGGCTCAGTTCCGCGCCAAGATGTTCAAGCCTTCCATGGACGTCTTCCTGTCCAAGACCGGCGACAAGGGCAAGAAACTCTTCGACGTCTACACGGAAGAGTACAACCGGATCATGAAGTAACGGCCCCCGGGGCCTTTTGAAACTGAAAGTGTCGATCCCGGGCGCGGGCCCGGAGAGGTTTCGGAGCGTACCATGTTTCTTCTCAATTTGTTGCGTAGGATAGAGCGGGTTTTTCTCGTCAGCACCTTTTCCCTCATGGTCGTCCTGTTCTTTTTGAACGTGGTGGCCAGGGAGGCGGGCGGTGAATGGGCGAGCAGCCTGTCCTGGGTCGAAGAAGCGGTCCGCCTCATGAACCTCTTCCTGGTTTTCGGCGCGCTCGGCATCGCCCTGGAGCGCGGTATGCACGTCGGGATCGACACTTTCAGGGACAGGCTCCCGGCCGGGCTGCGCAGGCCGCTGCTCAAGGTCATCGACCTGTCCGGCCTGTGCTTTTCCATCTATCTCGTCTGGCAGGGCTGCGTCCTGGTCCAGTTCGTCCTGCGCACCGGCCAGACCAGCCCGACGCTGGGCCTCCGGATGGGCTGGATCTACATGGCGCCGGTCATGGGCTTCGGCCTGCTGGGTCTGCGCTATTTCCTGAGCCTGATCGGTTATATCGACCGGTTCGGGGCCGGCAAGTCCGAGGAGGAGGCCGCGTAATGCTTGTTCTCATCATCCTTCTGGCGGTGCTCCTGCTCTTTGCGGGGTTCGAGATGTTCCTCGTCCTGGGCGGGCCCGCGCTGCTCATCAAATCGGCCTTCTACGCCGGCATCCCGAATCCGGCCATCATCCAGAAGCTCGTGGGCGGCATCAACCACACGACCCTGCTGGCCATCCCGTTTTTCATCCTGGCCGCCCACCTGATGGGCTCCGGCCAGATCGCCAAGCAACTGACCAACTGCGTCAAGCTGCTCATCGGCCGGACCCCCGGCGGCGTCGGCCACACCGTGGTCGGCGGGTCCATGGCCTTCGGCTCGGTCTCGGGCTCCGCGCCCGCCACCGTGGCCGCCATGGGCGGCATGCTCTACCCGGAGATGCGCAAGAGCGGCTTTTCCGAAAAGTTCAGCCTGGGGCTGATCGTCTCCAGCGCCGAGACCGCGCTGCTCATCCCTCCCTCCATCACCTTCATCATCTACGGCTGGATCACCGGCACCTCCATCGCCAAGCTTTTCGCGGGCGGCATCGCCGTCGGCCTGTTCCTCGGCCTGGCCTTCTCGACCATGGTCTGGCTGGAGGCCAAGCGCAAGGGCATCGCCCGCAGCGGCAAGACGACCTTCGCCGACAAGCTGAAGGGCATCCGGGCCGCGGGCTGGGCCCTGGGAATGCCGGTCATCATCCTGGGCGGCATCTATTCCGGCGTGTTCACCCCCACCGAGGCGGCGGCCGTGAGCGTGGTCTACGCCGTGGTCGTCGAGTCCCTGGTCTACCGGGAGTTCACCTGGCGCAAACTCTTTGACGTGGTGGAGAAGAGCGCGGTGTCCACCGCGATCATCTTCGTTCTCCTGGCCGTGGGCGGGCTGCTCTCCTTCTTCGTCACCCTGGGGCAGGTGCCGACGCACATCACCAACTTCCTGGAGGCCGCCCACGCCGGGCCCATCGCCTTCCTGATCTTCGTCAACATCTGCTTCCTCATCGCGGGCATGTTCATCGACCCCAACTCCGCGCAGCTCATCCTGGTCCCGCCCCTGTTCCCCGTGGCCATGGCCCTGGGCGTCGATCCCGTGCACTTCGGCATGATCGTGACCCTGAACATCAGCCTGGGCATGATTACGCCGCCCTTCGGCCTGGACATCTTCGTGGCCGCGTCCACCCTGGGCAAGCCGGTCATGAGCATCATCCAGGGCGTCTGGCCCTTCGTGCTCGTGAACATCCTGGTCCTGCTGGTGGTCACCTACGTCCCGGACCTGTCCCTGTTCATTCCCAGGCTGATCTTCAACTGATCCGAACCCGGTTGACACCATGGCAGCGATGAACGAATCCGCCCGGAGCGGAAAGGCTTCCCGTTTCCCCGGCGACGCGTCCGGCCTGGACGCCGAGGCCTTCGCCCGCACCCTCTTCGACGAGGTGGCGGCTCTGAGCCCGGCCGACGAGGGCGTCAGCCGCCCGGCCTACTCGGCCACTGAGACCCGCGTCCTCGAACATCTGCGCGAGCGGGCCGAGGCCTGGGGGCTCGCGGTCCGGCCGGACCGGGGCGGCAACTACCATTTCGCCCTCCCCGAGGACATGGACGCCGACCGCTTCGCCCTGGTCGGCTCCCACGTCGATTCCGTCCACCAGGGCGGCAACTACGACGGGCTGGCCGGCGTGGCCGCCGGGCTGCTCTGCCTGGCGCGGGCCAGGGCGGCCGGGGAGCGGTTCGCCCGCCCGGTCCGCTGCATCGCCATGCGGGCCGAGGAGAGCCACTGGTTCGGGCCCTGCTACATCGGCTCCAAGGGGCTGACCGGCCAGTTGACCCCGACCGAGCTGGCCGCCGCGCATCGCGGCGACGGCCGCAGCCTGGAACGCCACATGCTCGACCTCGGCATCGACGTCGAGTCCGTCCGGGCGGGCCGCCCGCTCCTCGACGTCGCGTCCGTGCTCGAATACGTGGAGCTGCACATCGAGCAGGGGCCCATGCTGGTGGAAAAGCGGTTGCCCGTGGCCGTTGTCTCGGGCATCCGGGGCAACTTCCGCCACAGGAAGATCACCTGCCTGGGCGAGGCCGGGCACTCCGGGGCCGTGCCCCGCGCCTACCGCCACGACCCCGTCTTCGCCCTGGCGGACCTCCTCTCTCGCCTGGACGACAGTTGGCTGACCATCCTCCAGAAGGGCGACGACCTGGTCCTGACCTCGGGCGTGGTCTCCACGGACCCGCTGACCAACTCCCTGTCGCGCATCCCGGACAAGGTGACCTTCAGCCTCGACTGCCGCAGCCAGAGCCGCGCGGCTCTGGACGGCATGCGCGTGCTGCTCCGGGAGGAGATGCGCCAGGTCGAGCGGGCCCGGAAGGTCGAGTTCGTCCTGGACGACGAGCTCTCCACCGCCCCGGCCCTGATGTCGCCCACGGTCATCGAGGGCCTCAAGGCGGCCATGGCGCGCACGGGCCTCGCGCCCTTCGTCATGCCGTCCGGCGGCGGGCACGACGCGGCCATCTTCGCCAACGCGGGAGTGCCCGCCGGAATGATTTTCGTGCGCAACCGCAACGGTTCGCACAACCCCGAGGAGGCGCTGGACATCGCCGACTTCCTCATGGGGGCCGATGTCCTCTACAACCACCTTCGGGAGGAAAAATGACGCGCGTGACCGAACTGACCATCCGGCGGCCGGACGACTGGCACGCCCACCTGCGCGACGGGGCCATGCTCCGCGCCGTGGCCGAGTGGACGGCCAGGGATTTCGGCCGGGCCATCGTCATGCCCAACGTGGTTCCGCCCGTGACCACCGTGGCCGCGGCCGACGACTACCGGCGGCGGGTGCTGGACGCCCTCCCGGCCGGGAGCGCCTTCGAACCGCTGATGACCCTCTACCTGACCGAGTCCACCACCCCGGAGGAGATCGACCGGGCCGCGTCCTCGGGCTTCGTCAAGGCCGTGAAGCTCTTCCCGGCCGGGGCCACCACCAACTCCGAGAACGGCGTCCGCGACATCGAGCGGGTCATGCCGGTCCTGGAGCGCATGGCCGTGGCCGGGATGGTCCTGTCCGTGCACGGCGAGGTGGCCGATCCCGGCGTGGACGTCTTCGACCGCGAGGCTGCCTTTATCGACCTGGTCCTGGACCCGCTGCGCCGTCGGTTGCCGGAGCTGCGCATCGTCCTGGAGCACGTCACCTCGGCCTACGGGGTCGGCTACGTCCTCTCGGCCGGGCGCAACCTGGCCGCGAGCATCACCCCGCACCACCTGGTCCTGACCCGCAGCCACATCCTCTCGGGCGGCCTCCACCCCCATTACTATTGCCTGCCCGTGGCCAAGGGGCCGGAGGACCGCCGCGCCGTGCGCCGCGCGGCCGTGTCGGGCGATCCGCGATTCTTCTTCGGTTCGGATTCCGCGCCGCACCTCGACGCCGCCAAGGAGCGCGCCACGGGCAGCGCGGGCATCTTCAACGCTCCCACGGCCCTGGCCTGCGTGGCCCAGGTTTTCGAGGAGGAGGGCCGCCTCGATAAACTTGAGACGTTTGTTGCCCTGAGCGGCCCGGCCTTTTATAACCTGCTGGCGAGCTCGTCCCGGATCACGCTGCGAAGGCGTGAGCAGCCGGTCGCCATCCCGGACAGGATCATGACCGCCGATGGCCCGGTGACCGTGTTCGACCCGGGCTTTCCCCTGCACTGGCGGGTGGAGGTCCCGGACGGGCAGGACGAAAAAACATTTTAATTATCAAAGGGAGTTGAGAGATGTTTCCGAGCACCTTTCCCAGCAGGGAACTGATGGCCGAAATGACGGCGAAGATGCTGCTTGAGATCAAGGCCGTCCACTTCCAGGCCGACAAGCCCTACATGTTCACGTCCGGCCTGGCGAGCCCCGTGTACATCGACTGCCGCAAGCTGATCTCCTACCCGCGCATCCGGAACACGCTGATGGACTTCTGCGTCTCCGTGCTCCTGCGCGAGGTCGGGTTCGAGCAGTTCGACGCGGTGGCGGGCGGCGAGACCGCGGGCATCCCCTTTGCGGCCTGGATCGCCGACAAGATGAACATCCCCATGCAGTACGTCCGCAAAAAGCCCAAGGGATTCGGCCGCGACGCCCAGATCGAGGGCGACATCACCGAAGGGCAGCGCGTCCTCCTCGTCGAGGACCTGACCACGGACGGCGGCAGCAAGATCAAGTTCTGCGAGGCCCTCAGGAGGGCTGGCGCCGTGGTTTCCGACGCCATGGTCGTCTTCTACTACGACATGTTCAAGGAGACCCGCGACAACCTCCTGCACCACGACCTGCGCCTCCACTGGCTCGCCACCTGGTGGGACGTCCTGGACGTGTGCAAGGACAACAACTATTTCGACACCAAGACCCTCGGGGAGGTCGAGGCCTTCCTGAACGAACCCCTGGTCTGGTCCGGCAACCACGGCGGATCGACCGAAATCGCTAAGTAACGATTTGGAGTGTACGATGTTTGATTCCCTGACCGAAGTCCTCGATGCGGAAGGTTACGGCATCCACGGTTTCCAGAAGTGCGCCGCCATGGCCCTGGAGCAGGGCGTGAAGGACGCCGGGAACGCCGCCCCCTACCTGCTGCTGGCCGCCGCTGCCGAGCAGTTCGTCAACCTCTATGAGGGGCAGCCGCTACCCACCCAGGTTGCGGAGGAAGAGTACCGGCGGTTCGGCGGCTACGTCGCCGAGCTCGGCGAGGCCTTCGCCTCCGGGGACGAGGACAGGCGCGTGACGGCCATGAACGACGTCGCCGCCGGGATCATCGAAAGCAAACGGGCATAGCCCGGCCGTCGCCCGCGCCCCTCCGGGGCGCAGGGCCGCTCCCTCCCGACGCCGCGCCGGGAGGGAGCGCCGGTCGGGGAGCGGGCTTTGAAAGCCCGTCCCCGGCGCCGGGCCGTCTCGCCGGGAGCGACCGGCCCGAAGTGCGCGGACAGCGCCTCATCCCCTTGCGACACGCCATTGACGCCTCCGGCACGGAGGCCTCCGCGTCGCCCCTCTTGCGGGGCGTCGGGCTGGCGCTGTCGCCGGTTTCGCCGGAGCCGGGCTCCGGCGGCCGCGATGAGGCGGGCCCTGCACCGCAACCGTGATGGGGGAGCTAGCCATGTGCCAGGAGAACAGGACGGGCCGCGTCCACTGCATGATCGTCTCCAACGAGCCGCTGGCGGAGGACGTCCGCGAGCTGGTCTTCGAGAGCCCGGCCATGGCCGACGAGGCCCGGCCAGGCCAGTTCGTCAACCTGTACTGCCGCCACCAGGGCCAGCTCCTGCCGCGCCCCATCTCCATCTGCGAGATCGACCGGGCAGGCGGGCGGCTCCACCTGGTCTACGCCTGCCGGGGCAAGGGCACGCGGGAGTTCGCGGACTATCGGCCCGGCGAGCGGGTCGAGGTCATGGGCCCGCTGGGCAACGGCTTTTCCCTGGACGCGGCGGGCCCGGAGAACCTGGTCATCGGCGGCGGGGTGGGCACGCCGCCCCTGCTGGAGCTCTGCAAGCGGCTGACCGGCCGCACGACCATCGCGGTCAGCTTCCGCAGCGCGCCATACCTGATCGACCGGCTGGAGCGATGCGGCGAGGTTCTGGTGGCCACCCGCGACGGTTCGGCGGGCGTGCGGGGCAACGCCATGAAGATCGTGGAGGACCGGGGGCTTACCGGCAACATCTTCGCCTGCGGCCCCACGCCCATGCTCGCGGCCGTGCAGGCCTACGCCGCGCGTCGGGACCTCCCGGCCCAGCTCTCCCTGGAGGAGCGGATGGGCTGCGGCTTCGGCTGCTGCGTGGGCTGCGTCACCAAGGTCCGGGACGCGAGCGAGGCCGGTTTCTCCTATCGCAAGGTGTGCAAGGACGGTCCGGTCTTCGCCGCCGGGGAGGTCATTTTCTCATGAATCTTGGCGTGAACATCGCGGGCGTGGAGCTCAAGAACCCCATCATGACGGCTTCCGGGACCTTTGGTTCCGGCAAGGATTTCGCTCCCTACGTGGACCTGAACAGGATCGGCTGCGTGGTGGTCAAGGGCGTGGCCAGCACGCCCTGGCCGGGCAACCGGCCGCCGCGCATCGCCGAGGCGTACGGCGGCATCATCAACGCGGTGGGGCTCCAGAACCCCGGCGTGGACGCCTTCTGCCAGGACGACATTCCCTTCCTGCGCGGTTTCGACACCAGGATCGCGGTCAACATTGCGGGCCGGACCATCGATGAATACGTGGAGGTGGCCGAGCGCCTGGCCACGGCGGACGTGGACCTGCTGGAGCTGAACATCTCCTGCCCCAACGTCAAGGAGGGCGGCGTGGCCTTCGGCGTGGACCCGGCCATGGCCGAGGCCGTGACCCGCGCGGTCAAGGCGGTGGCGGGCCAGCCGCTCATCGTCAAGCTGAGCCCCAACGTCACGGACATCGCGGCCATCGCCAGGGCGGCGGAGCGGGGCGGAGCCGACGCGGTCTCGCTCATCAACACCCTGCTCGGCGCGCGCATCGACGTCCGCCGCCGGGCCTTCGTCCTCTCCACCAAGCAGGGCGGCCTCTCGGGCCCGGCCGTGAAGCCCGTGGCCGTGCGCATGGTCTACGAGGTGGCCAGGGCCGTGGACCTGCCCGTCATCGGCATGGGCGGGATCATGACCGGCGAGGACGCCGCGGAATTTCTCATGGCCGGGGCCAACGCCGTGGCCGTGGGCACGGCCAACCTGCTGAACCCCACCGCGACCATGGACATCCTCGACGGGCTCGTGGCCTTCATGGAAGAGACCGGCGTGGACGACGTCAACGACCTGGTGGGCGTGGTGGAGTGAGCTTCGCCCCCCGCTTCCGCGATTTCCGTCCCGTCGCGGCCTAGCCTCCCGCCGCCGCGAAGTAGGCGTTCACGCCGTCCTTGAATCCTCCCTCGAAGCCGCCCAGGTCGATCTTGGGGTCGTTGAGCTTGCCCCAGGCCCCCTTGGCGGTCTTGGCCGCGTTGACGGCCCCGGCCCCGCTGCCGGAATAGCCGGTCTCGATGGTCGAGCCGCCCACCTTGCCCTTGAACTCGAAGTCCCCGACCTTGACCGAGGCGGTGAAGTTGTCGGCCAGGCCCAGGGCGAACTTCTTGGCCTCGGCCAGGATCTGCTTGTAGTCGTCCAGGACCAGCGAGAACGCGCTCACGGACCAGATGGACGAGCTGACGCCCACCAGGCCGCCCGTGATGTAGTCCAGCCCGTCGCGCCACAGGTCGCTGAAGACGCGCTCCACCATGGAGCCGCGCGCCCCCGTGTCCAGGACCGCGATGGTCTCGTAGGTCTCGGGATTCACCTCCAGCCAGGACCAGCGAGGCCTGCCGTCGATGATGGCGGGCTGCGACGGGAACAGGACCGTCCGGCCGTTGTCCAGCAGCTTGAGGACGCGTTCGGGCGCGGCCGCCTTGAGCTGGTCCTCCATGTTGTACCGGGCGTCGGCCGTGAGCCACAGGAACTCGGTGTCCGCCGGATAGGCGGCCAGCATCTCGAAGAACCCCGTGCCGCCGCCGGGCAGGACGTCCGCCTCCAGCTTGGAGGCGAAGAGGCCGCTCATGATGTTGAAGCCGTGGGCGGCCTGGTCCGAGAACCCTGCCGAGGGGTGGACCTGGTTGGCGGTCCGGCGCAGGTCGATGGCGGTGCGCACCGCGCCGTCTTGGCCCGACCGGCTCACCGTGGCGATGAGGCAGCGCGGCCTGGCCGAGCGGCCGACCACCAAACCCATCCTGGCGGCCAGGTCGGTCTCGTACTCGGTCTGGGCCGCCACGAACCGGTAGAGCAGGCTGCGGGAGTACCACTTCAGGGCCGAGAGGTTGTCGGGCGAGGTCTCGCCCTTGTGCGCGGCCTGCATGGCCTTTGTGAGCTTCCTGGCCGCCGCCGCGTTCATGTCCGGCAGGTTGAGGCCCAGGGTGTGGAACCGGTCCACGATGGACTCGCCTTCCTCCAGGTCGCGCTCGAAGGTGAGCTGGCCGCCGGGCATGTCGATGACGATGCGTTCGCCCACCACCTCGTAGTCGCCGGTGTCGATGGCGTCGGCGCCGATGACCCGCTTGTCGTTGCCGTCGAACACGGCCTTGACCACCGCGCCGTTGCCGTAGCCGACCACGGTGTAGCCGAGGTCCACCGCCCCGCGCGAGAGCTCGGGCAGGGTGGGGTTGGCGGTGAGCAGGCAGACGGGCTCGACCCCGTCGGTATTCGTCTCGCCGGAGAAGGCGTCGGAGAGGTCGCGGGCGGCCTTGCCCTGTCCGCCGTTCTTGGGCCTGGCCAGCAGGTAGGCCGTGACCGTGGCCTGCGTCTCGGCGGGCGAAACCTCCCGGTCGCGGATGGAGCCGACCAGGCCGGGAAGCTTGGCGGCCGTCTCCAGGAACGGGGCCACCAGGACGTGCCGGTTGCCCTTTGGGTCGTGATAGAGCAGGGCGGGCAGGGCGCTGAGGTTGGCCTGGTCCACTCCGGCCAGGGCGGCCAGGGCGGCGCGGCCCTTGTCCGTGACGTCCACCGTGACCCGCCGGGTGGTGACGCCCTGGCGCGCCAGGACGCGCTCGGCCATGACGGCGATGTCGCCCTCGCCGCCCCAGTTCTGGGTCAGCACGGCCTGGGGCGCGAAGAGGTGCCCCCAGCCCGCGCCGTCCGTGGGCAGGTAGCGGAGCTTGGCGACCCGGGCCTTGAGCCCCTTGAGGTCCTTGATGGCCGCGAATTGGTCCGTGGCCGGGGCGGTCAGGTCGGGCGCGGGCACGCTGCGCGACGGCGGCTGTTCGCCGTCCAGGGTCTGGCGGTTGACCTTGGTCTCGCCCGGCCGCTTGAACCCCTGGGCCTCGCGCCGGCGGGTCAGCCTGGCCACGGCGTCGGCCAGGCCGTCGAGGTAGGTGGCGTTGACCTGGTAGGCCACGTCGCTGCGCCGGGCCATGAGCCGCTCCTCGCCGTAGCGGCCCGCGCCCAGCTCCCGCTTCAGGTCCGGGAAGAGCGGCGAGGTCAGGAGCCAGTCGCCCGGCTCGGCGTCGCCGTAGGGGAGCTTGAAGACCACCAGCCCGCGCAGGCTCCCGCCGTCCGGGATCACGGTGTCGTCGGTGATGCCGAAGATCAGGTCGTCGGTGATGGAGTCCGGCGGCATGGTGCCCGCCGGGATGATGGCGTTGCCCGTGGCGAACCCGGCCAGCCCCTTGGACTTGCCGTAGTCCGGCGGCGGGGCCTGGTAGCCCGGATCGGCCACGAAGTGCTTCTTCTTGAGGATGAAGGCGTTGGTCATGGAGGTGGACTGGCCGTCCTTGTCGTCGAACAGGGTCAGGTCCGCCACGAAGACGTCGCCCTCGCCGTCCAGCCGCTTGAGGGCGTTGACGGCCAGGCGCACGCCGTCGCCCCGGACGGCGTCCGGCGGGACCTGGGCCACCGGGGCCCCGGCCGCCTTCCCGTCCAGGGGGATGACCACGCCGCCGCCCTTGACGTCCACCACCAGCTCGCCCTTGCCCGCCTCGGCCGCCATCTTCTCCGGGACCCGGAAGGCCAGCCGGACGCGGTTGGACGAGCCGGGCGAGAGCATGGTCGGGGCCAGGAAGCCGAGGGGGAGCATGCCGGTCACGTTGTGCAGCCGGACGCTCAGCGCGCCCTCCGTGGTGTTGAGGCGCAGGGAGAAGCGCTCGGCCGGGTTGAGGTCGAGCAGGGCCTGGACGTTGGAGACCAGGTCCGCGTCCACGATGCGGTAGACGCAGCCGCCCCCCGCCTCCTGCCCGCCCACGGCCTTGACGTCGGCGACCTCGCGGATGGCGAGGGAGAAGGTGTCGGACAGCCGGACCGGCGGCTTTGCGGGCAGTCCGCTCAGCCGCTCCACGCCCTCGGGCAGCGCGCCCACCAGCGGAATCTCGGCATGGCCGTAGTTGGTGTCGTAGAAGTGCAGCGACATCTGGCGCAGGGTCTCGTCCGGCACCAGGAAGGCGATGGCCCCGGCCACGGGCTTGCCCGGCGGGACCGAGACGGCGTTTTCGCCCGGCAGGATGAACGGGGCCTCGGTCAGCCAGGTGGCCGGGGAGACCGGGGTCATCATCTCGTTGTTCCAGCGCAGGAAGAGGTGCCGCTTGAGGTCCGGGACGAGGTAGGTCGGGACCATTTCAACTTGCTTGCCCCTGGTGGCCTTGTCGTCGCCCACCCAGGAGGCCGGGTGGCTCGTGCCGTCGGGATAGACCGTCACCGTCTGCTTGGGCAGGGTGTTGCGCATCTCGGCCGCGAGGACCAGGAACCGTTAGCCGGACGGGGCCTGCACGCCGCGCAGCAGGCTCATGAAGTACGCCTCCCGGACCCTGAGGGTGGCGGCCTTGTTGCCGCCCGAGACGTCGATGGGGATGCGCTTGCCGATCTTGGCGTCGCGCACGGGCACGCTGTCGCCGGTGACCAGGGCGGCCACGTCCGGGTCGTAGCGCTCCTTGAGGGGGCGCACGGCGTAGCCGATGGAGGCCGGCAGCTCCACCGTGTCGCCGGCGGCGACCTCGGGCAGGACGGCCTGGGCCGCGTTGGCGAAGGAGACGTTCCGCCCCGAGGGCTCGCGGTACTTGAGGGTGAGCTCGATGAGGGTGTTCACCTCCTTGCCCCTGGCCGCAGGTTCGCGGATGTCGGCGGCCAGCTCGGCGAAGGCCTGGCCCAGGGCGTCGGGCGACTCGGTCAGGATGTACCCGCCGCCCGAGACCTCGGCCGCGTGCCGGAAGGGCGTCTCGTCCAGCGCGCCGATGCCCACCCACAGGCAGTAGACCCCCTCGTCCTTGAGCTTGGCCAGGGTGGTGTCGAACCGGAGCTTGGCCTCGCCGTCCACCTGGAGGGCGGCGTCGGTGAGGAAGACCATGTAGCGCTTGCTGGACGGGATGGCCGCCTGGGTCTTGAGGGCCGATTCCACGGCCCCGGCTATGTTGGTGCCGCCCCCGGCGGTCAGGTCGTTGATCCCGGCCAGGATGGCGGCCACGTTGTCCGTGGTCACCTGGTTGATGTAGATGTCGTCCTCGAAGCTCATGACCTGGCCGAGCACGTTGGCGGGCAGGGCCGTGTAGAAGTCGTGGAGGACGGTCTTGACCTTGTCGATGCGGTAGTCGCAGCCGTCCTTGTCCGGGGTGGTGTCCATGGAGCCGCTGACGTCCACCACGCAGGTCACCACGGGCGCGTCCGAGGGGCGGCCCCTTGCCGGCCGGGCGTAGCGGGCGGTGAAGGTGTTGCTCAGGCTGGAGTTGATGACCGCGAAGGCGTCGCCCAGGGCGGCGGGGTCGCTGGCCGCGTAGTAGCGCCCGCCCGAGAGCGAGGCCAGGCGGTCCAGGGTGTCGAGGTCGTGGCCCTTGCCGAAGCCGATGGTGTAGATCGGAATCCCTGCCTTGCTCACGGCCTGGAGGGTGTCCTCCTTGGTTGCCTGGCTGCCGGGGCCGGTGTCGTTGTAATTCGCGTCGAACCCGTCGGTGAACAGGAGCAGGGCGGGCCGCTCGGCCCCGCCGAGCATCTGGAGCCCGAGGAGGACCGCGTCGTTCAGGCAGGTCGCGCCGTTGGCCTTGATCCCCGCGATGTCCTGGAGGGCCGCGGTTTTGGTCGTCCCGTTCAGGGGGCGGGGCGTGGTGTCGAAGTCCACCACGCGGACTTTGGCGTCGTCCGGCAGGGCCTCGATGAAGGTGCGCGTGGCCGCGAGGGCCTTGTCCATCTGGCCCTTCATGGAGCCGGAGGAGTCCACCAGCAGGACGATGTCGAGCGGAATCCTGGTCCGCTTGACCGACAGGACCTTGGCCGGGGCGCCGCTCTCCCGGATGGCGAGGGTCTCCGTGGTGGGCGCGGCCGTGGCCGCCTCGGGCCCCTGGAGGGAGAATGTGACGTCCACCTCGGCCCCGTTGCGCCTGACCGAGTTGACGGCCAGGCCGCTGTCCGCGTCCGCGCCGAAGACGCTGGTCATGGCCAGGGGCCAGTCGAGCACGGTCTCCTTGCCGGAATGGACCGGGACGAGATGGGCGCTCACGCTGGAGGCCGCGGTGTTCAGCTCGGGCTGGACCGCCACCTGCCACAGCCCGGCGGGCATGAGGAAGTAGGCGTCGCCCTCGGGTGTGGCGTCGCCGTTCTCGAAGGACTGGCCGCCCGCCAGCTCCGGGTGCTCGGAGTAGATGACGCCGAAGGCCGTGCTCGGCACGATCCTGGCCAGGCCGTAGGGCACGTTCTTGATGCGCAGCGCGCCGAGCTTTTCGCCCATCTCCACCTTGGGGACGGGGTAGGGGTGCTCGACGAGCTCAAGCACCACGTCGGTGAGCGGGGCGTCCGCATTGGTGGACAGGGTGAAGGCGCAGGTCCCCGCCTCCTGGGGCAGGGTGTCGATGACCTGGCGCGGGGCCCGTCCCGCGTTGACGTACCACTTGCCGTTGACGGTCCGCTTGTACGCCCCGGACTGCATGATTTGCGCGGCTTCGACCGTGTATTCGCCCGAGGGCGCGGAGACGGTCAGGGAGCGAAACTTCCCGCCCGGATTGACGGCGTGGAAGCGGACCTCGGCCAGCCCGCCTTGGCCCATGGCGAAGGTCAGGGGCCTGCCAAGGTCGAGGCGCAGCGCCCGGACCACGGTCAGGTCCAGCCGCGACTCCACGTCCGCCAGGCACCACCAGACCGCGTCGCCGTCGTCCCTGGTCAGGACCACGTAGCGCGGGCCCGGCCGCAGGACCTTGGCCCCGCTGGCCTTGGCGTAGTCCAGGAGCTGTTTCCGGATCGCCTCCGGCCCGTCGTCCCGATCCTGGCTCAGATACCAGGTGTCGCCGGAGACCAGCACGACCTGGACTCCGTCGCCGACAGGAATTTCGATCTCCGTGCTCGCGTTCTTGACCCGCCGCGTGCTGGTGTAGGCGGCCATGTCCCCCAGCGGGTCGATGCCGGGCGTCAGGACGGCCGTTTCGGCCAGGGCGGGAAGGGCGGCCAACGCCAACAGAACTGCCATGGTGCGGAAAAGCGCTCGTTTCATGCGATCCCCCAGGGGTTCGGATGGGAAGTTTACTTTTCCGTAGCACGATTTCCGGGTTCGGCACAACGTCCGGACGGGGAAAGGCGGAAGCGGGAGTAAAGGCGCCGGGCCGGGAATGGCCGGGCGGAAGAGGAGAAGGAGAAAACGGGGAGGGCGCGCCGCCGTGATCCCGGCGGCCTACGGCCCAGGGAAGTGCCGCGGCGGCGTCGGGTCGAGCCCCGCTTCCCGCAGTCGGCGGACCACGTTTTCGGCGATGAAGCTGGGCAGGGCGACGAGCACCCGGCTCCCGGCCGGGGCGTCGGCGGGCAGGTGGACGGGCTTGCCGAACAGGGTGCGCCCGGCGCGGTTGACGTCCTCGTCCACGAAGAAGCGCAGCCCGTCGCCGAGCTGGCCGAGAAGCCAGATGCCGGCGA
Source organism: Pseudodesulfovibrio sp. (assembly GCF_028692895.1). Classification (GTDB taxonomy): domain Bacteria; phylum Desulfobacterota; class Desulfovibrionia; order Desulfovibrionales; family Desulfovibrionaceae; genus Pseudodesulfovibrio. The sequence goes on along the minus strand of NZ_JAQUWN010000025.1, from coordinate 11,677 downwards.
TGGACGTGCCGAAGACGCCCAGAGGCTCACGGCAGAGGTCCCGCGCCTGGTCGAGCAGGGCGGCCAGCCAGGCCAGGGCGTCGGCGATGCGCGCCGTGTCGGCCCGCTTCGGCAGGCCGGGTGCGGGGGCGGTGTCCATGGCGACGGCCGCCTGGGCTTCCGGGGCGGGCCTGCGGGCGAGCAGGGTCAGTTCCTTGGGCACGAGCCCCTGCCTGAGGACCACGATCTCGAAGCCGGCCCGGCGGACCACCTCGCGCAGCGTGGCGGGCTCGAAATGGGAACAGTGGTCCGCGATGACGAGGTCGAAGGGGTTGGCCGTGAAGTCCGGCACCTGGACCAGGAGCAGGCCGCCCGCCGCCAGCCGGTCCATGCACTTGCGCAGGAAGGCGACCGGGTCGGGCACGTGCTCCAGGCAGTGCAGCATGGAGAGCGCGTCGAAGGCGGCGGGCACCGCGTCCAGGTCGCAGGCGTGAAAGGCCTCCACGCCAGGAATGGACAGGACCTGCTCGCGGGCGTGGTCGTTCAGGTCGAGGCCGTGCAGCCGCCAGGAGGGGCGCAGGGTCCCGAAGGAGCGGAGCAGCACGCCGTTGCCGCAGCCCACGTCGAGGAGCCGTCCCGTGTCCGGGAGGGGGAAATGATCCAGGACGCCTTCGAGCAGCTTGCGGGAGCGCGCGCACCCCTGGCCGTCGTCGGAATAGGTCTGCTGCTCCTGTCCCCCGGCCTGGTGGTAGGCGTCGTACTGGTCGTAGATGAGCGTGCAGGTGTCGGAAAAATCCTGGTCCACAAGCTTTTGCAACAGGCCGCATTCGGGGCAACGAGCCAGGCGCAGCGTTCCCCGGCAGGGGCGGCAGTCGGAGGTGACGAGGCCAAGCTTTTCGAATTGCTGGTAAATTTCCAGGCCGTTGTGGCCGCAGTTGTGGCAGGTGGTCGGGCGGGTCATTGCAGTTCCTTCACGGCGCGGGCGACCACCGCTTCCGACGCGGGGATGGTCAACCCCAGTTCCCCGGCGGCCAGGGAGCTGTCGAGGGTTGTATGGTCCGGGACGTGCTCCAGGTCGGGGAGCCGCGTCTTCCAGCTTTCGGGCCGTACGCGTCCGGGGGCGTGCGCGGCCTCGCGGAGCAGCGATGCGGCCCTGGCGTAGCTGATGTCGTCCGGGGCGGAAAGCTGCCGGATTCCGGCGCGGCCGCCCTGGTCCAGGCCGACGATGGCGCGGACGGCGAGGTCCAGGGAGACCGGGGCCATGCGCATGTCGGCGAAGGGGGAGATGGTCTTGCCCCGGCGCAGCTCGGCCAGCCAGGAGGCGAACAGGGGAAAGCCGGGCTGGATCACCTTGGAGAGCCGCAGGACGCAGCCGCTTTCGCCCAGGGCCAGGATTCGCGCCTCGGCGTCGGCCTTGAGACGGCCGTAGACCGTGCGCGGGCATACCGGCCGGTCCGGGGCCGGGGCCGGAACCGAGCCGTCGAAAACCAGGTTGGTGGACAGGAAGAAGGCCCGGCCTCCGGCGTCGGCGACGCGCCGGGCCAGCAGGGCCGGCGCGTCCACGTTGACCCGCCGGGCCATGTCCAGCTCCGTCCGGCACAGGGCGGTGGAGGTCAGGGCCGCGCAGAGGAAGACCGTCCCCACGTCCGCCGGCGGCGTCCAGGCGTCGAGGTCCTCGGTGAGGTCCAGGCGCAGGGTGCCGGGACGGCCCGACCGGGTGGTGGCCAGGGGGCGCTGCCCCCGCGCCTCAAGGGCGCGGATCAGCGCGGCGGCGATGGTGCCGTCGGCTCCGACGACCAGGGGGCGCTTGCGTTGCATCAGCGTTTTTCCGGGGCGCGTGGCTCGTTGGGGAAGTCGGCCATGGGCGCTAAGTCCGTTCGGCTAGAAATTAAAGGAAAAAAAATATACGTGCCGGGCAATGGGGCGTCAAGTTCCGGTCCGGTTCCCCGCCTCAGTCCGCTCCTTCCCGCTGCGCCTGGGCATAGGTCGCGGGGGTGCCGATGTCGAGGAAGAAGCTCGAGGTTTCGTAGGTGAAGATCCGCCCCACGAAATGGGGGAGGATTTCCGTGCTCAGGTCGGCGGCGTCCCCGTAATCGGCCCGGAGGATACGGAGCATCTCGTCCGACAGGAGGTAGATCGCCCCGTTGGCCAGGTTGCCGGGGGGCGTGGCCGACTTCTCATGAAATCCGACCACGACGCCGCGTTCGTCCAGCTCCACGATGCCGCAGGAGGAGGGCGTGGCTGTGCGGAAGGTCATCATGGTCATCACGCACCCCTGCGGCCGGGCGCGGTGGGCCGCCGCAAAGGCGGCGAAATCGGGCTTGCAGTAGTTGTCGGCATGGAGCAGCAGGCCGTCCCCGCCGTCCAGGAAATCCGCATTGGCCAGCAGCGTGCCCGCCGTGCCCAGCAGCGTCGGCTCGTGGACCAGCGTCACCGCGTTCCGGAACCGGCTGCCGCGCACGTAGGCCTCGACCTGTTCCGAAAGGTAGTGGGTGTTGACCAGAAAGGGGCCGATCCCGGCGCGGCTGAGGTTGTCGAGCCAGATGTCCAGGAGCGGTCGCCCGTTGATGGGCACAAGGCATTTGGGGATGGTGTCGGTGAGGGGCCTGAGCCGGGTGCCGAACCCCGCCGCCAGCAGTATCGCCCGCATCAGGCCATTTCCCGCATCAGGTCGTCGGTGAGCAGCGGGGTGTTGCCCACGCGTCCCACCTGGATGGCCGCCGCCAGGGAGCCCAGGCACGCGGCCTCCCACAGGGAGCCGCCGCAGGCCAGGGCCATGGCGCTGGTGATGAGCAGGGAGTCCCCGGCCCCGGCCACGTCCTTGGGCGCGGAATTGAGCGCGTCGATCCGGTCGGTCTGCCAGTCGCCTTGCTGCGGCTGCCCGGCCTGGACCAGCAGCCCCTCCTCGCCGAGGGTGAGGATGATGTTGCGCGCCCCGGTCTTCTGCTGGAGCTTTTCCGCCAGCACGACCAGGCCGTCCTCGTGGTTGCGCATGCTGATGCGCGCCTCGCGCTCGGTGGGGGTGAGCAGGTCCATGTCGTGGAAGCGGCTGATGTCCCCGACCTGGGACGACGACTGGCTGTCGGCGGCCAGGATCATGGCGTCGCCCCTGGCCATGTCGATGGCCTGCTCCACCAGCGACTGGGGCAGGCAGCCGTAGCTGAAATCTGAGAACACAAGCACGTCGGCCCCGGCCAGCGCCTGCTTCAGCTCGGCCAGGAACCGCTTCTGGAGGCTCAGGGAGATGGGGCGCTGGTGGAGGTGGCTGACGCGCAGCAGGCTCTTGCCCTTGCTGCGGAACCGCTGCTTGAGCGTGGTCGGGCGGCTGTCGTCCACGAGCAGGGTGGCCGAAACCCCGGTCTCGGTCAGGCGCTGCATGGCGAAATCGCGCGTGGCGTCCTGGCCCGCCACGGAGATGTACCGCACCTCGGCCCCCAGGCCGACCGCGTGGGCTGCGACGATGCCCGCGCCGCCGACGAACCGCTTGGAGTCCACCGGGGTCACGACGATGGTCGGCTCCTCCTGGGACATGCCCAGGGGGTGGCAGGTGATGTATTCGTCGACGATCAGATCGCCGATCACGCAGACCTTCAGGCGCGAGAATTCGCGCAGCAGCGCGGCGAGCCTGGCCGGTGTCGTCTGGTGGCGGACCAGGTATTCCTGCGGCAGGTTGATCGTGCGCGGGGCGGTCTCGAAGAATTCCTTGCGGATGAGATCGTTGGAGGAGAACGACTCCTCGCCGGAGCTGAACAGGAGCTTGCCGCCGTACTCCTTCAGCGCCTCCTCCTCGGGGTTGAAGCGCTGCTCGTGCTCCTTGCCCTTGACCACGACGCCCGGCTTGAGGGCCCGGACGAGCTCGACGTCCGGCTCGTCCGAGATGAAGGCCTCGTCCACCCACGGGGCGCACTTGATGCCTTCGAGGCGCAGCTCCTGGGCCACGTGCGCCGCGCCGTTGGACTTGCGGTCGCTGTTCACCGCGACGACCAGACGGTCCCCGCAGCTCTTGGCGAAACGGAGCAGGCGCAGATGCCCCAGGTGGAGGATGTTGAAATTGCCGGTCACCAGGACCACGGTATCGTTTCGGGTCATGCAGTCATCCAGGATGGTTACGCGAAATATCGGTCAGGGGGAGGCTGTTGCGGGCCTCCGCCCCGGGCCTGCGACGCGGCTCGGGGAGCGCCTCCGGCGGGCGTTGTCCCGCCCGGCCTTCATCCGGCGTTTGGCTGCGGCGCGGGGAACGTTGCGCCGCAACCGCCGGATATAAACATGCCCTTCGCAATATCGTCAATGGCTATCTGTGTTCCCTCATCGGGGGGCGTCGCGCCTCTGGACGCCAGGCCGGAGGAGGCGCGGAGGGCGGGGATCAGTCGATCCAGAACCGGTTGTTCCGCAGGTAGGAGGCTCCGACCCGGAGGCCGGGCTGCGGATCGGAACAGACCTCCCGGGCGCATTCCCAGAAGGCGGCCTGGAGGGCGCGGTCCTCTTCCGTCTCCACCCAGGAGCCGTCGAGCCGGGCCATCATCTCCCGCACGCTTTCGAGAATCTCCTCGGGCGTGTTGTCGTGCACGAAAATGCCCTGCGGGTTGAGGACGTCGGGCGACATGGATTCGATCCCTTGCCGGTGGAGCTCGCGGAAGCTCATGTACCGCTTTTCGTTTTCGTTCCAGTACTTCTTCAGGATGCACATGGAGCCCGCCGGCAGGATCGGCACGATCTCGGGCGGGATGTAGTTTACGTAAAGGGTGGGCCGCCGGAAGCCGCAGGAGGCGATGGAGTCGATGCCCGTGCCGACGGTCAGGAAGAAGAGGCATTTGGCCGGGAGGTAGACGTCCAGCAGTTCGGTGCGCTTGCCGGACAGGCTGTAGTCGATGACGTTCGGGTGTTCCGTGCGAAGCCGGTCCCTGACCACGCTGCCCATTCGGATGACGGGACAGCTCTTGGCGATGAACTCCATGGCGGGAATGAACGTGTTGATGTCGACGTTGCGGTAAGACTTGGTGTCGGTGGGTTCGCCGATGTGGGACAGGTAGGCGGAATCCCTGCCCAGGACCGGGACGAAGGGCTTGTCCGGGTCCATGCCGAGCTCGCGGCACTGGCGGCGCGCCTCGTCATCCTCTTCCTTGGTGAAGGAGAGGTGGGGCGGCGACTGGAACATGGTTCGGGAGGGGTCCGTGCCCGGGTGGTGGTGGAGGTACATGGAGCTGACGCCGAGCCCGCCCAGCTTGTGGCAGACGTCGAACAGGGGCAGAAAAGCCTGGTGGATCGGCATGACCCGCTTGAGCATGTCGAGCAGGACCCCGTTGCTGGGCCGGTCGCGATGGACGTAGACCCGGAACTCCTTCGGGTGCAGCCCGTGTTCGATCTCGTAGAGAAAGTTCTCCTGGTTCGTGACCAGGTGGCCGACGCGGTCGGCCCGGATCACGTAAATCTTGAAGGGAACCGGGGAGAGTTTGTTGAAGAGGGCGATGAGCAGCGCCACCGGCAGGAGGAACGGCCAGTAGAGGATGCGGTAGCGGCGAAGATTGATTCTGTACTGGGGCTGGGACTGGGACATGGCCTACCGGTGTGTTTGCCTGCTCCGGAACCGGGGCGCATGGCCGCTTCGCTTCGGGAAAACAGGGGGATATTGTCAGGGGAGCCGGGCCTGGCGGCCGGGCTCCCTTCGGCTTCTTGACGATGTGATCCGTCCGCTCTGGCCCCGCCGGAGGGCGGCGGCTGCGGGGGATTCGATATTTCTACCGGCGGCGAGGGGCTTGTCAAGCCCGCTGCCCCGGCGCGGCCCGGCCGCCTAGTCCATGCGGATGATGCAGCGGCCGGCCGCCTCGCCGTTCTGCATTCGGGCGATGGCGGTGTTGATGTCGTCCAGGCCGTACCGCTCCGTGACCAGGGGGGCCAGGTGGAGCTTTCCGGCCAGGGTCAGGTTCGCGTAGCGCGGGATGTCCAGCGCGGGGTTGCCGTCCCCGCCGTGGGTGCCGCGCAGGACCTTGCCGAAGTGCAGGGGCAGGGAGTGGATGGTCACGTCCGCCCCGGCGGCGGGCACGCCGACCAGGATGGTCCGGCCCTGGGGCTTGGTCAGGGCGTAGGCCTGGGCGATGACGTCCGTGTTGCCGGTGTTGTCCACCACCACGTCCGCCCCGGCGGGGCCGACGATGTCGCGCACGGCCTTGGCCAGGTCGATGCCCCGGGAATTGAGGCAGTGGGTGGCGCCCATCTCCCTGGCCAGCTCCAGGCGGTTGTCGAAGAGGTCCACGGCCACGATGGGATGGGCCGTGCTCAGGGCGGCGGCCTGGATGACGTTCAGGCCGACGCCGCCGGACCCGATGACCACGATGGACTCGCCGATCTTGAGGTCGGCGACGTTCTGGACCGCGCCGAAGCCGGTGGTCACCGCGCAGCCGAGCAGGGGGGCCAGTTCCGGGTCGAACCCCTCGGGCAGGCGGGTCAGGCGGTTCTCGGCCACGATGGCGTGCTCGTTGAAGGTGGTGACCCAGCCCGCGTTGAGCTTTTGGCCGCGCCAGGTGTAGTGCGGCGGGGCGCATTCGATGCCGTCGCCCTTGCGCCAGTGCAGGACCACCTTGTCGCCGGGGGCGACGTGGCGCACGCCGGGGCCCACGGCCAGCACCTCGCCCGAGCCCTCGTGGCCCAGCAGGTGCGGCAGGTATTTGTCGGGACCCTTCACGCCCCGGATTTCGCCGAGCTGGGAGCCGCAGATGCCGCTGTAGAGCACGCGCACGAGCACCTGCCCGCAGTCCAACGCGTCGGGCAGCTCGATGGTGTCCACCACCAGGGGGGCGTTGAGTTCGGTGAGAATGGCGGCTTTGGTCGTCTTGATCGGGAGCATGTGTTCCTCGCTGCGTTGCTGTGGGCGGCTGGCCCTATTCGAAATAGATGAACGAGTGGTCCCCGGTGTAGCCGGTGGAGGTGAACCACCATTCCCACTCCTTGGGCGTGCAGAAGGCCTCGCAGGTCACCTGCCAGTAGAGCAGGTTCGCCTTCTCGGTCTCGTTGCGGTAGGACTCCACGCACAGGTACTTGTGCTGCTTGCCCACCCGCTCCATCTCGCGCAGGGCCTTGTCCAGGTCGTAGTTGTGGAGGTTGTGCAGGGTGGTGATGGAGTAGACGAAGTCGAAGTGGTCGTCGGGCCAGGGCAGGTCGGTGGCGCTGCCCAGGCGGATGCGGTCCTTCATCTCCGGGTGGGCGTTCTCCACGGCGTATTCCGAGATGTCGACGCCGTACAGGTCGAGGCCGTCCATGGCCTGGGCGAACTCCATGAGCTGGAAGCCCTTGCCGCAGCCGATGTCCAGGACCCGATCGCCGGGCTTGAGCCCGTAGTGCTCGATCATGGCCTTGGCCACCGGGGCCCAGCGGCCGGGCATGTAGCGGTAGCCGCCGTAGCAGATGCGGCGGTCGCCGTCCCAGTAGTCGTAGCCCCACTGCTTGGCCAGCTCGGCCGCCTTGGGCTTGGGAAATTCCGGGTCGTTGACGCGCGCCAGGTAGTCGCGCTGCGTGGCCTTGTGCAGGGGGGAGAGGAAGTCGATCTCAGCCATGGTCACCTCAGTTGCAAAAGCGTTTGTTTCGCCAGCGCCAGTTGGCGGTCGCGCCTTGCGCGCGCGCCGCCCTCGGCGAACTCGCGCCGGGCCGCGCTGACGGGCAGAAATTCGTTGAGCATGATGCAGCACCACTTCAGCCGGTAGACGGGCAGCAGCAGCTCGACCCGCGCCGGGAGGTCGGCGTCGTCGGGCGAGTTCCCGCAGACCCGGCGCAGGAAGTCCGGCAGGGCCGCCGGGGACGCGGGAACGTCCGGCTGGCAGAAGAAGTCGCAGACCGTCTTGGCCGGATCATCCATGCCCGCGTACTCGAAGTCCACGAAAAACAGGTCGCCGTCCCGGCCCAGGAGGGCGTTGTGGAACCCGAAGTCCGACGGGGAGACGCGGCGGAGCGCCGGGGGCAGGGCCGCGTTCATGGACAGGCCGAGCCGCGCGGCCGCGTCGCGGGTCCCGTCGCGCCACGTTTCCCACACGGGGGCCAGGTTGTCCAGGACGAAGGCGGCGGCGTCCGGCCGGAAGTCCGGGCCCGTGGCGGCGTCCGCCAGTCGGCCGACCCGCTGCGCGACGCATTCCAGGTGCGCGGCCAGGGAGAAGCAGGCCTCGGAGCCGTCGGGCAGTCCGCTTGCCGGTCCGTCGGCGGGGTTGAGCCCGACGTAGAAGCGCGCGGCCGCCTCGACGTGCGCGGCCGTGACCTCGCCGGGCGCGAGCAGGCGTCCCTCCAGAAAGGTGTAGAGCCCCAGGCCGGAGGCGTCGTCGCGGGCCAGGGGCCGGGGGATGGTGCGCAGCCCGCGCGCCCAGGCGTATTCCAGGAAGGAGAATTCCGCGTGCAGGCGGTCCCTCGGGTCCCCCGGATGGCGGAAGTAGGCCTTGAGGAAGAAGACGCCCTCGGGCGCGTGCACGGCGAAGACGCGGTTGTTGCGGCCGCCGCGCAGGGGCTCCAGGCGTTGCGGGGCGGAGAGTCCCGCCCGCGCCATCAGGCGCGCCGCCTGGCGTTCGAGGTCCGAGCCGGAACCGTGCATCACGCGCCCAGCAGCCGCGCCGCGATTTCGTCCCACCCGGCGGCCGGGTCGAAGCGCGGGTCGCCCCCGCCCCTGGGGGCGAAGTGGATGCGCCGCGCCGAGGCCGGGAACTCGGCCTCGGCCAGGAACTCCGGCAGGTCGTCGATGAAGTGGGTGCATTGCTGGGCCCCGATGCGCAGCAGCTTGTCCCGCTTGGTCGGCTCCAGGAAGACGTGCTCCCTGGTCAGCCCGAGCCGCTCCGGGTCGAAGAAGCCGTGGTCGTCCATCCACCCGAGGGCGGCGGCGTGCAGGTCGTGGGGCGGGCCCGCATAGGGCGTCCTGGTCTTGTGGCTGATGACGAAGACCGCGATGTCCCGCTCCCGGCAGGCGCGGAAGAACGCCAGCGCGCCGGGAAACGGGTCCACGTCGGCCATGCGCTCGCCGTAGACGTGGCCCTGCATGGCCGTCCAGGCCGGTTCCCGGCCCGTGGCCCGCAGGTGGTCGCGGACCCGCTCCTTGGTGGCGGGCAGGTCGGCGGGGATCAGCCCCTGCTCCAGGGCGACCTTGTGGAAGACCTGGTCGTAGCAGACGATGGTGTTGTCGAAGTCGATGCCGATGCGCATGGGCTACCCCAGGGCCTCGCGGATGCGCGCGGCCGCCGTGGCCGCGGTCAGGCCGCAGTGCTCGCGCGCGCATCGCTGGTTGCCGCTGGCGGCCAGGAACTCCCGGCCCGTGTTCAGGCGCAGCAGCCGGGCCTTTTGCGGGCCTGCGTCCGCCATCCACTCGGCGATGGCCCCGCCGAATCCGCCCGCCGCGCCGTGCTCCTCCATGGAGACCACCAGGCGGCAGGTCTGAAAGCAGCGGGCCAGCAGGTCCGTGTCCAGGGGCTTGACCGTGTGCACGCTGGCCACGCCCGCCGAGATGCCGGCCTCGGCCAGGAGGTCCGCCGCGCCCACGGCCTCGGGCAGGGTGTTGCCGGTGTTGAGGATCATCACGTCCCTGCCCGCGCGCAGCTCGATGGCCTTGCCGATGGCGAGCTGGGGCGGGGTCTGGTGGATGACCGGCTCGTTCTTCTTGCCCAGGCGCAGGTAGCTCGGGCCGGGCTCCCGGACGGCCTGCTCCAGCAGGAGGCCGACCTCCACCGCGTCGCCGGGGCAGAGGACCCGCATGTTGGGCAGGGAGCGCAGGCAGGCGATGTCCTCGCAGCTATGGTGCGTCGCGCCCAGCCCGGCGTAGGACAGGCCGCCGCCCACTCCGGCCACCACCACCGGCACGTTCTGGTAGCAGAGGTCGAGCCGGATCTGCTCGAAGCAGCGGTAGGAATTGAACGGCGCGATGGTGTAGGTCACCGGCCGGAACCCGGACAGGGCCAGCCCGGCTGCCAGGCCCGTCATGTTGGCCTCGGCCACGCCGCAGTTGTAGAAGCGGGTGGGGAAGAGCGACTTGAACTCGTCGAACATCCGGTTGCCGATGTCGCCCATCAGCAGGACGATGCGCTCGTCCTCACGGGCCAGGGCGGTGAGGGTTCGGACAAAGGCGTTTCTCATGCGCCCTCCAGTTCGCCCAGGGCGCGGGCCAGCTCGTCGTCGTTCGGCACGCGGTAGTGCCAGTTGTTGTCGTCTTCCATGAAGGAGACCCCCTTGCCTTTCACCGTCCGGGCCACGATGGCCAGCGGCCTGCCGGATTCGCCCGGCGTGGCGGCCATGGCCGTGGCCAGGGCCCCGACGTCGTGCCCGTCCACCTCGACCGCGTCCCAGCCGAAGGACCGCCACTTGTCGGCCAGCGGTTCGAGGGCCAGGATCTCCCCGCTGCGGCCCGTGGCCTGCCAGCGGTTGCAGTCGATGACGGCGCACAGGTTGGCGAGCCGCTGCCCGCCCGCGAACATGGCCGCCTCCCAGACGGAACCCTCGTTCTGCTCGCCGTCGCCCATGAGCACGAAGACCCGGCTCGGGCGTCCGGCGATGCGGGCGGCCAGGGCCATGCCCGTTCCGATGGGCAGGCCGTGGCCCAGGGAGCCCGTGGCCGCCTCCACGCCGGGGGCCGCCTTGGGCGAGGGATGCTCCTCCATGTGGCAGCCCGGAGAGGCGTACCGCTCCAGGTCCTCCACGGGGAAGAACCCCCGCAGCGCCAGGGTGGCGAAGAGGGCGGCGGCCGCGTGTCCCTTGCTCAGGATGAAGCGGTCGCGCTCGGGATCGTCCGGGGCCTGCGGGTTCAGGCGCAGCACGCCCCAGTAGGCGGCGGCCAGGACGTCCGCGCAAGACAGGGACGAGCCCAGGTGCGTCGCATGCGAACGGTGGGACATCCGCACGGCCTGCTTGCGGATTTCGCGCGCGGCGCTCCGCATGGCCTGGATGTCCGGGGTGGCGGGCATGTGGCTAGATCTCCGTGAGCTTTTTCATGGTTCGGATGTTGTAGTGGATGTCGTCGTCCACCAGGCGGCCGTCGTTGTAGGCGTCGATGATGTCCTGGATGCCGTCGGCCACGCCATATTTGGGGGTGAAACCCGTGGCGAGCAGCTTGTCGGAATTCAGGCGGTAGGAGCGCGGGTCGTTGGACGGCTTGACCGTGATCTTGGCCGGGACGCGCTCGGTGACCATCTCCGCGATGTCCATGATGGAGATATTCTCGAAGCCCGCGTTGTAGACGCCGGTGGACTCGCGGCCCTTGCCCAGGAAGTGGATGAAGATGTCGGTGATGTCCTGGATGTGGACGTTGGGCCGGGTCTGGGCGCCGCCGAGCACGGTGATCTCGCCCTTGGCCAGGGCCTGCATGGTGAGCATGTTCACGGCCACGTCCAGGCGGGTGCGCGGGGAGAAGCCGCAGACCGTGGCCGGGCGGATGCTGAAGTATTCGATCTGGTCAGCGTAGCTCATCAGCACGCGCTCGCTGATCATCTTGGTCTTGTTGTAGTCGGACAGCGGCACCAGGGAGAGCTCCTCGGTGACCTGGTCCTCCTCCTTGAGGCCGTAGACGCTGCCGGAGCTGGCGAGCAGGAACTTCTGCACGCCGTTGGCGATGGCCTTTTCCAGGAGCTGCATGGTGGCCAGGGCGTTGACCTCCCAGACCAGCTTGGCGTTCAGGTCGCCGCAGGGGTCGTTGGCCACGTTGGCCAGGTGGATGATGGCGTCCACGCCCTCCATGGGGATGGTGTCC